>CAIJLV010000063.1 GCA_903821635.1 uncultured Verrucomicrobiota bacterium
AAGCGCCGGAGGCGCGATAGAAAGTAGCCCCGGGTGTGAACCCGGGGTTGAATTGGCCAAGGCATCCCCAGCTCCGGCAGGAGCGGCAGAAGGTTCTTTCGCCCCTCCGGGGCTGGCCATGATTCCGTTGACCAACCCCGGGCTCACGCCCGGGGCTACTATCTGCCGGCCCTCCGGGCCTGCACTAGAACGACCAGCGGGCCCGGTGGCGGTCTTGTTTTCCCGTCTTCCTGTTTTCCTGCCTTCCAGATTCTTCTCCTCCGCGCATTCCCGCACAAACGCCGCCACTTCCTCCGGCGTGGGCGGCAGGCCGGTGAGGTCCAGCGTCACACGCCGGATCAAGGTCACGGGATCCGCATCGGGCGAGAAGCGGACGCCGGCCGGCTTCATCGCGGCGACGAGGAAGGCGTCCACCGGCGTGCGCGCCCGATCGCGGCTTTTCGTTTTGGGCACGGTCGGCGGGCGGATCGGCTGGAACGACCAGAAGGAACGCTCCTCCTCGGTGATGCCGCTCGTGCCTTGGGGCAATTCGGTTGGCTCGGGCCGCGCGGTTTTCGCGCCGGTGGCGATCCACTTCCGGAGCACGGCGACTTCGGCCGGCGCGAGCTTCTTGTCGCGCTTCGGCATCTTGCCGCTCTCGACCAGCTTCAGCAGTTCGCTCTGGTCCGGTTTACCGGGCATGATGGCCGGGCCGTCGTCGCCGCCCGCGACGAGCAAGCGGCGCAATCGCACGTCGAGACCGCCCTTCAGTTGCTCGCCTTCGCCGTGGCAGTCGAAACAGTGCGCCTTGAGGATCGGCCGGATGTCCTGCTCAAAGGTGGGCGGGGGCGCGGCGACGGATGAAGAGAACGAGAACGCTAGCGCGGCGCACACCGCGGCGAAACGTCGTAGCGCAGACTGCCAGTCTGCTGTTTCGCAGGCTGGTAGCCTGCGGGCGTCCAGCTTGGTTTCCGACGTTGGTAGTCGCCGGCCACCGCTGCCGACTGCCAGTCGGCGACACAGCAGGTTGCCAACCTGCGCTACGACCGAGCGAGCGCTCCGTTCGTTGCCGATCCCGTTCATGCGTCGCGCAGGATTTCCTTCACCACGCGGCAGGGTTTGCCGTCGGTCAGGTGTTGGCCTTGTCCGTTTTGGAAGTAGGCGAGGTTGGCGTGGTCCAAGCCAAACAAGTGCAGCAGCGTGGCGTGGTAATCGTTCGGGCTGACCGGATTCACGACCGCCTTGTGGCCGAACTCATCCGTCTCGCCGTAGGTCATCCCGCCCTTGAAGCCGCCCCCGGCGACCCAGCTCGTGAAGCCCTGACCGTTGTGATCGCGCCCCGCCTTTTCCGCGGCGCCGTGGTTCTCCGTCACGGGCAGACGGCCGATCTCGCCGCCCCAATGCACGATCGTCGAGTCGAGCAGCCCGCGCGCCTTCAAATCCTTCACCAGCGCGGCGGACGGCTGGTCGGTCTTCCGACAGCAGCTCGCGAGGTTGGCCTTGAGGCCCTCGTGATTGTCCCAAATCTGGCCGTTCACGAAGAGCTGCACGAAACGCACGCCGCGTTCCACCAGCCGGCGCGCGATCAGGCAGCGGGCGCCGTATTCGCGGGTCTCGGCTTGGTCGAGGCCGTAGAGCTTCTTCGTCGCCTCGGTTTCGCCGGAAAGGTCGAGGGCCTCCTTGGCGGCGGTCTGCATGCGCGCCGCGAGTTCGTAGCTGGCAATGCGGGCTTCGAGATCGGCTTCACCCGGATGCCGCGCGAGATGCTCGCGGTTCAGCTGCGCAAGGAAGGCGAGGTTCTGTTCCTGCAACGTGCCCTTCAGGTGCGCGGGAGGATCCAGGTTGAGAATGCGCGGCTCGGCCGAACGCACGACCGTGCCCTGGAACAGCGGCGGCATGAAGCCGTTCGACCAGTTCCGCACGCCGTCCACCGGGTGCCCGCCGGGATCGGTCAGCACCACGTAGGCGGGCAGGCTCTGGCTTTCGGAGCCGAGCCCGTAGGTCAGCCACGAGCCGAGCGCGGGGCGGCCGGGCTGCGCGCGACCGGTGTTCATGAACCAAATGGACGGCTCGTGCCCGTTGATATCCGTGTGCATGGAGCGGATCACAGTCACGTCGTCCACGATGCTGGCGAAGTGCGGGAGTAGCTCCGACACCGGCGTGCCGCATTGACCGTGCTGGCGGAATTCCCACGGACTGCCGAACAGCTTTTTGCTGGCCCGATCCACGAAGCTGAACGTGATCTCACCCGCGTAATCCTGCCCGCTGCGCTTGGTCAGCTCCGGCTTCGGGTCAAAGAGGTCGAGGTGGCTCGGTCCGCCGTGCATGAAGAGCGAGATCATCGCCTTGGCCCGGGGCACCGCCGGCGGGAATTTCTGCTTCAGGTCAAACGACTGCGGGTTGCGCGGCACATTGGCCGGGGTAGCGAGCAGGCGTTCCTCCCGCAGCATCCACGCGAGCGCCACGCTGCCGACGCCCATCGCGTTGCGCGCGAGGAAGCGACGCCGGGTGAGGATTCCCGGCTCGGCAAACGGCAGCGGCGGAAACGGATTCATGGGACGATCGGGCGAGCATGGACGGGCTGGGTGAGGAGGGGAATTCAAGAATCACCCTGCTGATCTCCGAGTGTCCCCGATGGGGCGGTGTCCTAATCTGGAAAACAGGAAAGCAGGAAAGGCCGGATTTCTTCCTGTTCTCCTGTTTTCCAAACTCAAATCAGGACACCGCTTCCACTGCTGCCGGATTGACGGTCTCCGGCGGGTTGACAGCCTGCCGGCGGAACCGTTGGAGCCGGTCCGCCCGCGGGCAACGCGGGGGGCACGGCGGACAAAAAAAGAGGCGGACTAGAAAGTCCGCCCTGCCGGCACCGCAAAGTTCTCGGCCCTCGACCGCGCTGTTCAGGCGGCCGGGCGGTTGCGGCGCTGGCGCCGCCAGGTGGCTCCGGCCACGAGGGACATGGCCACGCCCGCGGCCCACGTCGAGGCCTCCGGCACTTCCTGCGCCGCCGCGATCTGCACCTCCATGCGCAGCACAAAATCGGGGTTGGGGCGCCACGGTTGCAGGTTGCCATCAAGGAAATTCCGAGACGCGACAGCGCCCATGCTCCAGCCGGGTTCGCCGGTCTCGGTCAGGTCTCCGGTGTCGCTCCAAGAGTATTGTTTGTTCGCCCCGGTATGGGGCACTTCGGCTACGATCCAGTAGGGGGTAAACTCCGTCAGGCTGGTCAGCCCCTGCGGGGTGTAGTCGAAAAACCCGAAGGCGTCGGGCGTAGGGTTCGGGGTGGAGTCGCCGCTCAGAAGGCCGATCAGCGAGCCCGGCACGCCGCCGGTGTCGCCATAGAGCGACACCGTGAACCCGCCGCCGTCCACCACGTTCAGCGACTCCATAGCCAGCGAGACCCCGGCCAGCGTCGCCGACCCGGCCCCAGTGGTGAAGGATTGGGCGAGGGAATGCCCAAAGGAGAAGAAGGAGAGTCCGCTAAAGGTCCAAGAAACCGGAATAGTGCCGGGCACATCAGGATTGGCCAGGTTGGACACGCCGGTGATCTGCGCGTGCGCCGGGGTGGCCACGGCAAAGGCGAGCGCGAAGGCCGGGAGCGCGGTGGTGGCGAGTGTGCGGAGGATCCGTTTCATAGGCGTGGGAGCAGTTTTCCAGAATGAAGATTTCGGTGGAACCTACCGGCGCCCCCCCCCCCCCAACGGGCAAGCAGCATCTTCGGCAGCCGGAGGCCGGCGTGAGCCGCGGCACTGCCCCCGTTTGGAGTCACGCCTTTAGGCGGCCCCGCGGCGTGCCCGACCCAGGCCGCCTAATGGCGTAATTTACTCCGCATGTGAGGCCGCGAACCCCGGGGCAGTGCCCGGAGGCGATTGGCAGCCGGCCTTCGTTTCGGCTGAGCGGGCAGTTTGCCGGCAGACGAAGACCGTCCGCGCCCCGCTTTCATGCCAGCACCGGCCGGATCACTTCCCCGTGCACGTCGGTGAGGCGGCGGTTCGCGCCGGTTTGGTGGAACTACGGAAGTGAGTGGTTGGCCCGCCCTCACCCCGGCCCTCTCCCCCGGGGAGAGGGGGAAATTCACGACGCCTGGCCTCGGTTTTCCACGAAGTGCTTCGCTTCAGCGTGGCTTTGCGCCGACGGACTCACACCGGTCCTCGTCAGGTTTGTTTGTGAAGTCTCCCCACATCAGCGGGCGTCCCCCTCTCCGCGGGGTGAGGGCGGGCGTTCTCATTCTTATACCGGAAGATAACCGACAGGGTGTTCACGCGGACGAAGACCGTCCGCGCCCTGCTTCACGCCAGCACCGCTCGGATCACCTCCCCATGCACTTCGGGGAGGCGGCGGTTCGCGCCATTGGGATAGAAAGTCAGCTTCTCTTGGTCGAGAGTCGGGGTGAGAACGGGTGTAGTCGTTCCAAGGCCAATGGATGACTGATTGGGTGTCCGAGCGGAGACTGCCGTCCGTTTTCCGGCAATTCCCGAGGGTAGTCCGGCGACTTCGCCCACTTTCCGCGAAAGCTTTTCGCGGAAAGTGCCGACGTATCCCTTGGGTGCCCACTGCGGCGCCAACGTTTTGCCTGTCCGTGTGGACGGGTCGCGAGCTTGGGCCGTGTCTATTCGTGTGTCGGTCCAAGCCCGTGTGTTTCCCGGCGGGTCCCCCTTTTGCCGGATTGCCCGCGGCTTCCCGGCGGCGGACTTCCCCCGTAGCTTCGCCGGGTCTCCGTTGCCGCTTTGGTCGCGGAGCCGCTCTCCCAGAGTTATCGGCCGGCAGCTTGACCGTGGAAAGTTTCCTGCCGGCGACCGGTTTCCAGATCATCGAACGCTCCACCGACCTGATCCGCTGGCAGGGGGTGCAGACCAACCGCGCCGAGGGCACCAATTGGCTGCGGTCCAACCTACCCACGGATGCGGCGGCAGCGGCCGATTTTTTCGCGTCAGCGTGCGTCCCTAATTCCCCCTGCCTGGCGGTGAGGTGCGGGTTGCGCGGCCCTTTGGCCGGAGTGGTGCTGGCCCAATTCTTGTAACCCCGCGCGGCGATTTCCGGTCGCTTGACTCGAACCCTCGGACACCCGCTACAATGCGCCCCTTTCCTGCATGATTGGCCACTTCATCTCCTGCCGCCGGTGCCACCGCCCGGCAGGCGGAATCCCTGCCCCCCGGTGCCAATCAACCGGCCGTTCGGGCGTAGTCACACTCGCTGAACCGGTGCTTCAACACGGACGGCACCATGCCTGACTCCATCCTCTGCGATCACTGTGAGACCCTGAACGAGCTCACCCGCAAAGCCTGCTACCGTTGTGCGGGTCCGCTCTTCCGTAACTGCAAACAGTGCCAAGCGGAGGTTGCCGCCTCCCTCCAGACCTGCCCCCACTGCGGCAACGACTCGGGGCGAGCGCAGCGGGGGAGCCTCCGCCGGATACTCGGTTCGATCTTCTCCGCCCGCCGCTAAGAGCCTGTCCCACTACGGCCCGTGCGGCATTTTTAGACAGGCTCTAAGCCCGACGCGGGCTTGCGGCGCCTTTTTCGCCGCGGACGCCAAGAATTCAGCCGCCGCCGTGGTTTTGCTTTCGGGGTGCCCATTCGTCGTCAATCTTGACGCCATCTCATGAAGCCGATGTGCGTTTTTGCCGCCGTGGTGTTGACCGCGGCGGAGGCGGGTTTGGATGCCCACGCCGAACCGTTGGGTCAGTCGAGCCGCCGCACCGGGTGGGTTATTTCGGAGTTGATGCCGCAGCCCGCGCCGCGGCCCGACGGCAAAAACCTGGAATTCATCGAGCTTTATAACGCCGAGGTGTTTCCGGAAGACCTCAGTGGGCACCGGCTTACGGGCGAAGTGGATTTCACCTTTCCGGCCAACACCGTCGTGCCCGCTGGGGGCTTCGTCGTGGTGGCGCCGAACCCGGCGGACCTCCAGTCCATCCACGGCCTCACCGGCGTCTTCGGCGGCTTTACCAATCGGCTGGCGAATGCCGGGGGCACAGTCCGGTTGCTGAATCCAGCCGGCGCGGTGCTGCTGGAAGTGAACTATTCCACGCAACCGCCGGGGCCAGCCGCCGCGGCGGGGGCGGGCCATTCGCTCATCTTGTGGCGCCCATCTAGGGGCGAAGGCGACGCGCACGCTTGGGCAGCCAGCGCGCTGTTCGGCGGTTCGCCGGGCGGGGCGGAACCAGCGCGGGAGCACCCGTGGCAAAACCTCGTCATCAACGAATTCCTCGCGCACACGGAGGCGCCGCAAACGGATTTCATTGAGCTCTATAACCACGGCAACAGCGCCGTGGATCTGTCGGGCTGCGGGCTCACGGATGACCCGACCACGAACCGGTTCACCCTGCCGCCGGGCACGCTCATTCCCGCCCGCGGGGTGCTTGCCTTCGAACAGGCCACACTTGGTTTTGCCCTAAACGCCGCCGGCGAGACGATCTACCTGCGGGGCGCGGACGGCTTGCGGGTCATCGACGCCGTGGCGTTCGGGCCGCAGGTCAAAGGTGTAGCGACCGGGCGGACGCCCGACGGAGCGCCGCTCCTTTCGCACCTGCGCCAACCCACCCCGGGCGCGGCCAATGCCGTCCGCCTCCAGCCCGACGTGGTGATCAACGAGTTGATGTTCAATCCCCTCAGCGGTGACGACGACGACGAGTTCATCGAGTTGCACAACCGCGGCGCCCAGCCCGTCGCGCTCGCGGGGTGGCGGTTGGAGGCAGGGGTCGCGTTTACCTTGCCAGCCGACACGGTGCTCCCAGCCGACGGGTATCTGGTCATCGCCCGCAACGCCGCCCAACTCCGCGCCCATTACCCCAATCTCACTGTCACCAACTGCGTCGGCGACTACGCCGGCAGCCTGCGAAACCGCGGCGAGCGCCTAGCGTTGACCCGGCCCGAAACGGTGCTCACCACCAACGCCAGCGGCGGGGTCATCACCCAAGTGCGCGCCCTCCTCGTGAATGAAGTGACCTACGGTGAAGGCGGCCGCTGGGGTCGCTGGGCCGACGGCGGCGGCAGCAGTCTCGAACTCACGGATGCCCGCGCCGACAATCGGCTCGCGCGGAATTGGGCGGACAGCGACGAGTCCGCCAAGGCGCCGTGGACGACCTTGGAGGTGAACGGCACGCTGGACCACGGCGTGGGCGCGGTGGACCAGTTGCAGGTCTTCTTGCAGGCCGCCGGGGCGTGCCTCCTCGACGACGTGGAGGTGCGCGGGGCGGGCACCGTCAATCTGGTGGCCAACGCCACCTTTGCGACTGGCAGCACCGGCTGGACCGCCCAAGGCACGCAGGAGCAATCCGCTTGGGACGCCGCCACCCAGACGCTCCGCATTGAGGCCGTGGGTCGGGGTGACACCGGGGCCAATCGCCTCCACACCGCCTTGGCCAGCGGCCTGAATCCCGGCGCCACCGGCACGATCCGCGCTCGGGCCCGGTGGCTGCGCGGGCGCCCGGACCTCTTGCTGCGGTTACGCGGAAATTATCTGGAATGCGTCGGCCGCCTTACGGTGCCGGCGAATCTGGGGACGCCCGGCGCGCGCAACAGCCGCGCGGTCGCCAACGCCGCCCCGGTCGTCGCCGAAGTGACGACCGCTCCGGTGCTGCCGGCCGCCGGCACGGCGGTGACCGTCACCGCCCGCGTGGATGACCCCGACGGGATCGCCTCGGTGGAACTCCGGTATCGGTTGGATCCGGCGACCCAGTTTTCCGTCGTGGGCATGTCCGATGACGGCACCGGCGCCGACGCAGTCGCGCAGGACGGCCTCTATAGCGCCACGCTGCCCGGCCAAGCCAGCGGCCGGCTGGTCGCCTACCACGTCGTGGCCCGGGACGCCGCCGCGGCTTCGGCCACGGGCTCATATCCCGATGCCGCCCCGGCAGTTGAGGCCCTGATCCGATTCGGCGAAACGCGGCCCGCAGGGCGGCTCGGCACCTACCGTTTGTGGATGACCCAAGCGACCTTTGACCGCTGGTCCCAACGGTCGCGGCTCGACAACTCGCCACTCACCGTGACCTTCGTTTACAACGATCAACGCGTCCTTCACGGCGTCGGTGCGATTTACGCCGGCAGCCCGCACATCTCGCCCGGCTACAACACGCCCGCGGGCAACCTGTGCGGTTACGTGCTGAATTTCCCCGACGACGACCGGTTCCTCGGGGCTAACGACGTGGTGCTAGATTGGCCCGGCCGCGACAACACGGCGCAGCAAGAGCCCTTCTCCTATTGGCTCGCGCGGCAGTTGGGCCTCCCGTTCAACCATCGCCGCCACATTCGGCTCCACGTGAATGGAGTCACCGAAACCCAGCGCGGCAGCATCTACGAGGACGCCCAGCAGGTGAACTCGGACCTCATCGCCAGTTGGCGGCCGGAGACCCCCAGCGGCGACCTGTTCAAGATCGAGCAGTGGTTCGAATACAACGACAACGGCGGGTTGACTCAGGTCGGACCGCCGCGCTTGGAAAATTACACCACCACCGGCGGCGCGAAGAAGCTCGCCCGTTACCGCTGGTCCTGGCTGAAACGCGCCGCGGGCGAAGGGGCCAACGATTATCGCCGGCTCTTCAACTTGGTCGAGGCGGCCAACGCGACCGACCCGCAGGTGTATGCACGGCAGGTGGACGCCTTCGTGGACGTGGAGGAGTGGATGGGCGTCTTCGCCACCGAGAACCTCGTCGCCAACTTCGACAGCTACGGTCACGACATCGGCAAGAACATGTATGCCTACAAGCCCAGCGACGGGAAGTGGCAGTTGTTCATGTGGGACATCGACTGGGTCATGCTGCCCAGCGCCCAGCAGGGTTACACGCCGCAGGCGCCGTTGATGTATCGCGGCCCGGCTCGCTTCGGGGACAGCAACCGGGACCCCACCATCGGCCGGATGTATGACCAGCCCGGGTTTCAACGCGCCTATTGGCGGGCCGTTCAGGCCGCCGCCGAGGGCCCACTTTTGGAGGCGCGGGTGGCGGCCCGTTTGGACGGCGTTTACAACGCGCTCAAGGCCAATGGCGTGACCATGAGCGCCGGCTCGGCTTTGGCCGCCCCGACCGCGGTGAAGACCTGGCTGGCGCAACGCCGCACGTATCTGCTCGCGCAGCTCGCCACCGTGGCCGCCCCGTTCCAAGTGCTCACCCCCGCCGCCGGCTTCAGCACTGACCGCAATCTCGCGACGCTGACCGGCACCGCGCCGATCACGGTGAAAGAGCTCCGCGTGAACGGCACCGGCTATTGGCCGACGTGGACCACGGTGACGAATTGGAGCGTATCAGTGCCCGTGACGGCGGGCGCCAACGCGTTGCGGATCGAAGGCTTCGACCGGCGGGGCGCGCCGGTGGCCGGAGCCACCGCCGATGTCGGCGTGCAATTTACCGGCGTCCCCGACCCGGCGACCGAAGCCCTTGTCATCAACGAGCTCATGTATCACCCCGCGGTTGCGGGTGCCGAGTTCGTTGAATTGTTCAACCGGTCGAGCACCACCGCCTTTGAACTGGCGGAATACCGGCTGGACGGCACCGGGTTTCAGTTCGGCCGGGGGACCGTGCTCCCGCCCGGCGGATATCTCGTGGTGGCACAAAATCGCGAGGCGTTTGCCGAAGCCTACGGCGTCACACCCTTCGTCACGGGTGAATACAGCGGCCAACTGGACAACGCCGGCGAAACTGTGCGCCTGCTCCGGGCGGGCTCGCCGGGGAGCGCGGCGACGACGGTGGCTGGGGTGAGTTATGAGCCATTCGCCCCGTGGCCGGAAACCGCGGCGGGTTCCGGGGCCTCACTTCAACTCATCGACGCGGCACAGGATCCCCGGCGCGTCGCCAACTGGGCCACCGCCGCCGCCGTCTCCAACGTGCCGCCGCAAACACTGGTGCCCCTGACCGCTACCTGGCGCTATGAACAGTCCGGCCTCGACCTCGGCACCGCGTGGCGCGAACCCGCCTACGACGACCGGACGTGGCCGGCCGGGCCGGCGCTGCTCTACCACGAAAGCGACGCGCTGCCGGGACCCAAGAGCACGCCGCTCACGCTCGGGCAGCGCACCTATTACTTCCGCACCCAGTTCAACTTCACGGGCGATCCAGCGGCGGTCGGGCTCGCGCTGACCACGGTGATTGATGACGGGGCGCTCGTCTGGTTAAACGGCCAACCCCTGCTTCGCCTCGGCGTGCCGGAGGGCGACGTGACCGCGGCAACTTGGGCCAACCGCACGGTGGGCAACGCCGCGCTGGAAGGTCCGTTTCTCCGGCCAGCCGACGCCCTTCGCAGGGGTGAAAACGTGCTCGCCGTCGAAGTCCACCAGATCACCGACGCCAGCTCGGACCTCGTGTTCGGCCTGAGCTTGGAGACGGTTCCGCCCGCGGTGGCCGCGCTCGCAACGCCCGCGGCACCCAACGCCGTCCGGGCCACCTTGCCGCCCCTCCCGGCGCTGTGGCTGAACGAGGTCACCCCCGACAATCTCACCGGGCTGACCGACCGGACCGGCGCCCCGGATCCGTGGGTCGAACTATTCAACGGCGGGACAAACGCGCTCAACCTCGACGGGTATTACCTCACCGACTCCCTCGCCGACTTGTCGAAGTGGCCGTTTCCTCCGGGCACGACCCTCGCCCCGGGGCAATGGCTGCTGGTCTGGCTGGACGGCGAGCCTGAGCAAACCGGGCCGGGCGAATGGCATGCGAATTTCCGCCTGCCGGCCACGAACGGGTTGGTGGCGTTGACCACCACGCTGAACCACCGGCCCGCGGTCCTGGATTACCTCCGCTACGGCACCGTCGGACCGGACCGCAGCCTGGGCTATGCCCCCGACGGCCACGGCGAGCAGCGGCAACCGCTCCCGGCACCCACGCCCGGCGGCGCCAACGTCACCCCCCAGCCGCTCGTGTTCATCAACGAATGGCTGGCGGCCAATGTGAGTTCCGGGCGCGACCCGGCCGACGGCGACTTCGACGATTGGTTCGAGCTGTTCAACGCCGGCACCGGGGCGGTGGACCTCTCGGGCTTCACCCTGACCGACAACGTCACCACCCCGCGGCAATTCATTGTTCCGGCCGGCACGGTCGTTCCAGCCGGTGGCTTTCTGTTGGTGTGGGCAGACGAAGAGCCGGCTCAAGGCCAACCCGGCGGGGACCTGCACGTGAATTTCAGGCTCAGCCAAAATGGCGACCAGCTTGCGCTCTTCACGCCGGACGGGACCTTGGTGGATCAAGTCAGCTTTGGCCCGCAAACCGCCAACGTGACCGTCGGCCGGTGGCCGGATGGCGCGGCGGGCCCGTTCAGCAAACTATCCCTGAACACGCCGCGCACCGCCAACGCACCGCCCACCGGCGCGGGCCTTCCGCCGGTGGTGGAAGCCCTGACGTTGACCCCCGAGGGGGCCGTCCGGGTGACGTGGCGCAGTGAACCCGGGCTGAAGTATCGGCTCCAGTTCAAGGACTCGCTCGCCGCGGAGACTTGGAACGACGCCACCGGGGACGCGCTCAGCACAGGCTCCTCAATGACCGCCACCGACGTCCCACCGGAGGAAAGTGGGTGGCGATTCTACCGCGTGCTGCTGGTCCCGTGAGTGGACGCCGCAACCGCGCCGACGGTCGGTTCCGGCTCATGTGACGGCGGTGATCTGGCAGGCGCTCCTCGGGGGCTAAACGGAACATCCACCCTCGCCCTCCGATGCGCGGCGCGGTAGGCTGCCGCCCATGTCCCTCCGAGCTTTCCTGCGCGGGGTCGCGCTGGCCGCGTTCTGCCTCGCCACCGCCAGCCAAGCGGCGGCGCCGCGACCGAACATCCTGTTCATCATGACGGATGACCACGCGGCCCACGCCATCAGCGCCTATGGCAGCCAACTCAACCGGACGCCCAACCTGGACCGCCTCGGCGCGCAAGGGCTCCGGCTCAACCGCTGCTACGCGGTGAACTCCATCTGCACCCCCAGCCGGGCGACCATCCTCACTGGCCAATACAGCCACCGGAACGGCGTGCCCGTCTTCAACCACCTCGACCCCGCCAAGACCACCGTCGCCCACCGGCTCCGCGACGCCGGCTATTACACCGCGATGCTGGGCAAGTGGCACCTGGGCTCCGAGCCACAGGGCTTCGACCATTGGAATATCCTACCCGGGCAAGGCCGCTACCAAGACCCCATCCTCTACGACCGCGACGGCCACCGCATCTATCAGGGCTACGCCACCGAGGTCATCACGGACCTAGCGATCGACGTCCTGAAGAACCGGCCGAAAGACCAGCCGTTCTTCCTGATGTGTCACCACAAGGCACCGCATCGTGAATGGACGCCCAACGAACGCTACCGCCGCGAGTTTGCCAGCCGAACTATCCCCGAGCCGGCGACCCTCCGCGACGACTACGCCGGCCGGGCCGACGCCTTGCGCGAGCAGAAGCAGTCGGTGTTCCGCGACCTCACGCGCTTCGACCTGAAGCTGAAACCGCCCGCCGGTCTGAGCGCCGCGGAGCAGCAGCGCTGGGTGGGCGAGAAGCCCACCGAAGTCGAAATCGAGGTGGCGGGGCGGAAGCAGATCCTGCGGGGCGAGGCGCTGGACCGCTGGAAATACCAACGCTACCTGCAGGACTACTTGGCTTGCGTGCAGAGCGTGGACGACAGCGTGGGCCGGCTCATGGACTGGCTCGATGCCAACGGCCTCCGCGACAACACGCTGGTCATCTACACCAGCGACCAAGGCTTCTTCCTCGGCGACCACGGACTCTACGACAAGCGCTTCATGTATGAGCCCTCGATGCGGATGCCGTTCCTCGCCCGCTGGCCGGCGCAGCTCAAACCCGGCACCTTGAGCGATGCGCTCGCGAACAACACCGACTTCGCGCCCACATTCCTCGAACTGGCCGGCGCGCCCATTCCCGCCGACATGCACGGACGGAGTTTGGCGCCGCTATTCACCGGCGGCACGCCCGCGGGCTGGCGCGATGCGATCTATTACCGCTACTACCACGATCCCGGCCACCACGACACCCGCGCCCACTACGGCCTCCGCACCGACACTCACAAACTCATCCACTATCACAAGGCCGACCAGTGGGAGCTCTACGACCTCGTGAACGACCCGGATGAGCTGAAGAACCTCCACCACTCACCGGCCGCACAACCGCTGGTCGCCGACCTCAAGTCCCGCCTGAAACGGCTCCAACACGAGCTTGGCGACACCGGCCAATTCACCGGCCAATTACCCAAAGACGATGTGGACATCCGGGTGAAGCAGATGGATCGGAAGCATCCCGACTCGCAGCTGTGACACCCGGCAAGGGGGCCGGCCCGTGGGTCAGGCTCCGTTTCGGTTACCGCTGCTCAGGCGCACGCTGATCAACCGCTTACGCCGCCGGCTGGTTATCTTCCGGGGCGAGCCTCGGGGGCTCCGCGCCAGCGCCGGTTGGCCGCGTTGGGCTTCCTCAAGGAATCGCCCACCAGAGGAAGGCCAAGAGTAATAGCCCAGCCGCCACCACCCAATACCAAGCGAGTCCGCGGCGGCCCGGTTCGTCCGCTTCGTTGCGCGCATATTCGTCCGCGTCGAAGTCGTCGGGATCGGCGACGCCAAGCCGTTGTTCAGTGGCGCGCTCATTCCAGCCCGTGGCTTCATCGGCGCCGCAGTGCGGACACGACCGGGCGCGTTCGGGCACTTCCGCGCCGCAATTGGGACAAGTTTCGGGATTCATGCAGAGGAGGGAGATCGGCGCGGCGGGGATCAGCGAAAACGGAGGGCATCCAGCTCGGCGTCCCGCAGGACGAACCGCCAGCGGACGACTTGGCCGGCGAACCGGCTGGCGTCACGCCCGCGCTTCCACGTCACGCCGCGTTCGATTTCGTCGCCGACCGGTTCGATCGCGTCGATGAAACGTTCCAGCCGCGAACCGAGCGCCACCGGCGCGGCCACACCCCTCCTCGGGGCCGCCCCTAGGAGGAGCAGCAGCAGGAGCCAGCTCGACGACGAGCCGACCCGCCGGGGGCGAGGGATGCAGTGCATGTGCCCGGAGTCTGCCCCCAGCCGCGGCGCGATTCAAACTCCCGGTGGCGACCACCTCACGCATTCGCCGCGAGGGCTCGGTTCAGGGTGTTGAGGAGCGCGCCGAGCGAGAAGGGTTTTTGGATGAAGTTGACGCCTTCGACAAAGCTGACGGTGGAGCCTAGGAGATCTTCGTTGTGGCCACTGGTGTAAACGACCCGGAGGGCGGGTTGTTCGGCGCGCAATTGCTCGGCGAGCTCGACTCCGGAGAGGCCGCCCGGCATGACGACATCGGTGAGGAGGAGATCAATTTGGCCGGCCCGCTGCCGCGAGAGGGCGAGGGCCCCGGGGCCATCTTCGGCTTCCAACACGGTGAAGCCATTTCGGGTGAGAATGCGGTGGGCGAGGGTGCGCAATTCGGCTTCGTCCTCCACCAGTAAGACCGTGGCCGCGAGCAGGGGCTGGGGCGCGCCTGTTTTGACGACACGGGCATGGTTGATGGCCCGGAGGCTGACCGGCAGATAGACCCGGAAGGTGGAACCGTGGCCGACGACGGTGTCGACCTCGATCCAGCCGTGGTGTTGTTTGATGATGCCGAAGACGGAGGCAAGCCCCATGCCGGTGCCTTTACCGGGTGCCTTGGTGGTGAAGAAGGGCTCGAAAATGCGTTTGCGGGTGACTTCATCCATGCCGCAGCCCTGGTCGATGATACTGAGGCATACGTAACGGCCCTCGGGCACTTCGGGCCGGTCCGGCGCCGTCGAGGCTTCCAAGGTATACGTGCTGGCGATCAGCCGCAGGTGGCCCCCGCGCGGCATGGCGTCGCGCCCGTTGACGGCGAGATTGATGAGCACCTGTTCGATTTCGCCGGGGTTGGCCTCGACCAGCGGGAGGTCGGTGGGACAGGTCACTTGGAGTTCGATGTGTTCGCCGAGGAGGCGACCGAGGAGCCGGGCGACGGAGTCGATCAGCGTCTTCAGGGCCAGCGGTTCAGTGGTGCCCGGTTCGCGCCGACTGAAGGCTAGGAGTTGGCGGGTGAGCCCGGCCGCCCGGTGGGCGGCGGCGTTGATTTGTTGAAAGGAGTCATGGAGGTCAGGCGTGAGTTCCGCGGTGGCCAGTTGGAGCTCCGCGTGGCCCATGACGATGGTGACGAGGTTATTGAAGTCGTGGGCGATGCCGGCGGCGAGCTGGCCCACGGCCTCCAGTTTGTGCGCTTGGCGGAGCCGGGCTTCTAGGGCGAGCCGTTCCGTGATGTCCTGGGTGACCATCAGCACGCAGGGCTCGTCGCCGAAGTCAAAGAGCTCGGCCGAGACCTCGGTGATGCGTTCCCCACCGGAGTGATGCCGGAAGCGCAGTTGCAGGTTGCGGACGGTGGCGTGGGTTTCGAGGGGCGCGAGCACGGTGCGCCGGATGAGTTCATCCGGGCCGAGGCCAAGCTCGGCCGGGGTGTGCCCGAGCACGCGGTCGCGCCGGAGGCCAAACAGGCGCAAGAATCCTTCGTTGACCTCTTGGTAGCGGAGTTCGGCGGTCGACAGGATCGACATGGGCATGGGGGTCGCATCAAACGCCTTCACGAAGCGTTCGGCCATCTGTTGGGAATGGGCCTCAGCCTGTAGCCGTTCGCTCATTTCCCGCGCGAGATCCTCGTTGGCCGAGCGGAGTTCGGCGCTGCGTTCCCCAACCCGGGTGTCGAGGGTGTTCAACTGTTGGTTGACCATCTGGCTCAAAATCCATTTGCGGGCGAGCGTCTGGGCCAGTTGCAACACCTCCAAGTTGTCGAACGGCTTTTTCAGGATGACGAAATTATCGTTGCGACCCACCCGGTCGAGAATCTCCTGCCACGTGTGGTCGGAGTAGGCGGTGCAGAGGACAAATTGCAGCTCGGGGGAAATTTGGCTCAACCGCTCGATCGTCTCCAAGCCATCCCAACCCGGCGGCATGCGGCCGTCGACGAACGCGACGGCATACGGATTGGCCAGCGCTTCCGCCTGCTCGACGAGTCGCAACGCCTCTTCGCCCTGCAACGCGAAGTCGATCTCGAACCCCAGCCCCCCGCCAGCCTCCTTCCGCGTGAGGCCAAATAGTTCCGCCTCAAGTTCGTCGGTGTCCTGGGGCGCCGCGGGATCCGCGCCCAACACTTTGAGGAAATCTTCGTGGATGCGCGGCGAATCATCGACAATCAGCAGCCGGCAGGTCTGGAGTGCGCTCATGGGTAAATGGGGGGAGGGAAATTCAAAGTTCGTGGTTCAGGCCGCCGCCGGCCCGGCCTCGGCGACCGGGAGTTCCAACCGAAAGGTCGCCCCAAAACCCGGGCCCGGGGAGGTCACCGCCAGGCTGCCGCCCATCTGGCGGGCGGCGAGGGCGCCGCTGTGCAGGCCGAAACCGTGGCCGGTTTTTTTGGTCGTGAAGCCGTGCTGGAAAATTCGGACCCGATTTTCCTCCGCGATGCCCACGCCGTTGTCGGTGATTTCCACGCGCACCTTTCGGTCCGGGGTCTGGGCCACGCGCAGGTGGATTCGCCGGTCGGGGCGCTCGACCTCCAAGACCGCTTGGCGGGCGTTGGTGAGGAGATTGATGAGGATTTCGAGCACTTTATTCTTCTCCACCGCGACCCGGGGCACGTCCGCCTCGTAGGCCCGTTCGACCGTCACCCGGTTGCGGACCAGGGTTTCCTCTTGCAAGCGCAGGGCGTCCTCCAGCAACACGGCCACGCTGATGACTTCTCGCACGCCGTCCGCCCGGGCAAAGTTTTGCTGCATCGCCACGACCTCCTTGATGTGGTCGAGATTCTTGGTCAGCCCAGCCAGTTCCTCGACGAGTTCGGTGCGTTCGCTCTCCAACTGCCAGGCCAGTTTGCTCAAATACTCGGGAATCAGGCGGCCTTTGGGCTCCTCGGTGAAGAATCGGCCCAAATCGCCCTGGTGTTGATCGAGTAATTTCACAGTCCGTTGCAATCCGGCGAGCCGCGATTGCCGCAGTCGGTCAGCGATCAGGTTGGCCGACACATTCACACTGTTCAGGACATTGCCCACATTGTGGAGCACGCCCGTGGCCACCTCGGCCATGCCAGCCAGCCGCGACACCTCGATCAGGCGCGACTGACTTTCGGCAATCTCGGACTCGGCCCGCTTGTGCGCCGTGAGGTCGGTCACCACCGCCACGGTGCCAAGCGCTTCGCCCGTGCACTTGTTGTTGAGGGAAGTCGTCGTGATGGCGACGGGGATTCGCGAGCCGTCGGCCCGGGTGAGCTCGGCTTCATACTGCTGTCGTTCTCCCCCCCGCCGAGGATGGGGGGCGGCCGGCAGAAATTTCTCGGCGGCCCGCTCGGCAAATTCGACCGGCGGCCAACCCAGTAGTTCCGCCAGCCGGTTGTTGCCCAAGAGCACCCGCCCCGTCGCGTCTTGCAGGAGCAGGCCGTCCGACAGGTTTTCCACCACGTTCCGGAAATATTCTTCGCTCGCCCGCAAGGCTTGTTCGGCTTGGCGTTGCTCGGTGACGTCAACCGCCTGCACCAGCCGCGCTGGGCGGCCTGCAAACTCCTGCGCCAGCGAAGTCAGCTCGACCACCCGGAGGGTGCCGTCCTTACGGCGGTGACGGCATTCGACGGTTCCTCCAGCCGGCCGCGGGGCGGGGACGTCTTGGGCCGCTGGGGTCACCGGGGAGGCCTCCAACTCCGGAAACTTCAGGCCTAAGAATTCCTCCCGCGAGTAGCCGTAGCGGACCACCGCCTCGTCGTTGATCGCCAAGATCTGCTGATCGTCGGTCGCGACGACCCACAAGGGCAGTGGGCTACGCTCAAACAATTGGCGATAACGCTGCTCTGCCGCTTGGAGCTCGTTTTGCCGGACTTGGACCTGCGCCAGCATCGTGTTGAAGGCGTCCGCCAGTTGGCCCAGTTCGTCTTCGCCCAACTTCGGGGCGCGCAACTGGTAATTGTGTTCCCGGGTAATCTGGTTGGCCGTGGTCGCCAGCAGGTGGATGGGCCGGGTCAAAATCCCGCCAGTCGGGCGGAGCACCAACAGGGTCACCCCGAGGCTGAGCGTCAAACTGACCGCCAGCGAGGTCGTCAGGGAGGACGCCATCGTGTGCTCGAGGATATGGGTCTGGGCCCGCAGTTCAAAACTGCCAATCCGGCGGCCTTCCCAGAAAATCGGAGTGCTCAGCCGCAGACTTTCCGGGTCTTGCGTGGAGCCAGCGGCGGGCGGGTCATTGGTCTCGGCGGGTCCATACGTCCCGAGCACGCGGCCAGCAGCGTCCAGAACACTGGCGGAAATGATGATTTTATCGGCGCGCAAGGAGGCCAGCAGCTTGGCGATTTCGGCGGTGTCCTTAGTCACGACTGCGGCCGCCGCGTGGTCGGCGGCCAAGTTGCCGACCGTCGCCACCTGCCGGGTCACGATCGCCCGCATCGCCCCGGTCTGGAGGGCAAAGAGCGTGACTGTAAAGACCACCAGCGCCGCTCCGCACACCCCGAGGAGCACGGCGGTAATTTTTTGGTTAATCGGCAGATCCCGTAGTAAAGGCATGGCACAACCGCCTCCGGTTGACCTGCTTATCGGTGTTTGGCACCCAGGGGTTTAATCCACCTCGCCGCCGGGTTGGGCGCCGACCGGTGGATAACTGCCAATAACCACCGAATAAAGTGCCGAACGGAGTCCAACAACCCGGCTTCCGAGCTGCCCGGACGACTTACCCGGACTTCCTGTGAGGTTCTTCACAACCCCAAAAGCTCAAATCGCTCCATAATCGCCGGCCCTGCCCGTAGTTGTTCGACTTGCTCACACCCCCTACTAATAGCTTCCTTCTCTTCCAAAGAACACAATACTAGGCGGCCAATGAAACTAACGATTGCCAAGGAGCAGCTGCTCGCCGGTTTGCAGGCAGTCCAAAACGTGGTCGGTAGCCGCACCACGCTGCCGATCCTTTCCAACGTGTTGCTTTCAGCCGTGGAAGGCCACTTGGAACTCACCGCCACGGACCTGGATGTCACCATCGTGTGCTCCGTCATCGCCCAAGTCGAACGGCCCGGGCGGACCACGTTGCCCGTGAAACGGTTGTTCGGCATTGCCCGGGAGTTGGCCTCCTCCGAAATCGAACTCGAAGTCGATGAAAAGGCCGTCTGCTCCGTCCGCTCCGGGGCCTCGTTTTTTAAGATCAACGGTTTGGCCGCCGAGGAATTCCCACCGTTGCCCAGCTTCAAGCAGGCCCGCGCCGTCTCGCTGCCGCAGGACAAGCTCAAGGCCATGCTCCGCAAGACCAGTTTCGCCGTCTCCACCGACGAAAGCCGCTACGTCTTGAACGGCATTTTCTTCAGCCTCAAGGATCACAAGGTCACGCTGGTCGCCACCGACGGCCGCCGGTTGGCCCTGACCGATGAAGAAACGGAAATCCCCGCCGAAGCCCAAGCCGATTTCATCGTGCCCACCAAGGCGATCAACGAGGTCAACCGCCTGCTCTCCGGGACCGGCACCGTCGAGCTGAAGTATTCCGAAAACCAAGTCTCCTTCACGACCTCCGGCGAAGGCCAGATGGGCGCGCTCGTGATCAGCAAACTGGTCGACGGCAACTACCCGAACTACCGCCAAGTCATCCCCGGCGAATGCCAAGAACGCATCGCCCTGCCCCGCGAAGAGTTCCTCGGCGCCCTACGCCGCGTGGAGCTGATGACCAGCGACAAGAGCAACTCGATCAAGCTCGGTTTCAGCCGGAATCAACTGTCCATCACGGCCAACACGCCGGAAATCGGCGAGGCCCACGAAACCCTCGCGATCAACTACAAAGGCAAGGATTTTGCCATCGCCTTTAACCCCACCTACCTCATGGATCCGCTCAAGGCGTTGGAAACCGATGAGGTGGCGTTCGAGTTGATCGACGAACTCAGTCCCGGCGTGGTGAAGGCCAACGTGCCGTTCCTCTACGTGATCATGCCCATGCGCATGAGCTGACGGGAAACCGCCGGCAGCCCGTGGAAAAGCTGCCAGCAATTCCCGCTTGTCCTCCCCCGGCGGTTTTGTGGCAGGCTCCCGGGTCGTGAGTTTTCTCCAGTTAGTGGCCCTCGGTTTTATCGGCACGGTCGTCGTCACCTCGTTCATCGAGTGGACCGTGCATCGGTTCCTCATGCACCGCCCGCTGGGCAAGTTCGATTACCCGTTCAAGGCCCACGCCGTGGTGCATCACGGCATCTTTCGGGGTGATGCGAGCTACCAGCTCCAGCACCCAAAGGACCGGGAAACGATCCCTATGGCGTGGTGGAATGGGCCGCTCCTGATCGCCATCTGCGCGACCCCCGGAACGCTGCTTGCCTGGCTCACTGACCAACCGGGCCTAGCCGTCGGGGCGTGGGTCGCCGCCGGCGGCTACTACGCCGCCTACGAATACCTGCACTGGTGCATGCATCTGCCTCGCCAGCGGGGCTTGGAGCGATCCGGAGTGTTCTTCCGCCTAAACGGCCACCACCTCCTGCACCACCGCTACCTGCACAAAAACTTCAACGTGGTGTTGCCCCTCGCCGACCTCTGCTTGGGCACGTTGTTGCTGCGTTCGAAGATCCAGTTTCCCCAACCGCGGCACCCGGCTGTCCCCGACCTCCAGCCCGAGGCGCAACGGCCGGCGTTCGTCGTCCGGCTTGGGCGCTTTGTGGCGCTGTGCCTGACCGACGTGAAGTGAGTCCCCGGCCCGGTTGAGGGCTCCGGGGAACTCCGACCGGTTTCGCCGCCTCAGACTCTGCGCGGGGCGCCTGCCCCGTTCCCCCGCTCAAACCAGCGCGCTGAATTGCACCGCGGTTCCCTGCCCGCCCGTGATCTTTGCCGCCCGCCCGTTGCTCGCCAAATGCGTGCAGATCTTGAACACCGCCTCCGCCTCGTCCGGTTTGCCCAAGGCCGCGGCCAACGTTTCCGCCGTGAAGCTGAGCTCCGGATGTTTGGCCAAATGAGCCACGGCTTCATTCTGGAGCGATAACACGGCCGCCGCCGCCTTCTTCCCCGCCTCCACGCCCGGTTGATGGTAGGCATTCACGTTGATCAATGAGGCATAAAGCCCCACCGCCCGCTCGAACAAAGCGATCAACATCCCGACGGTAAAGGCACTCGTGTCCCGCACGGTCAGGGTGATGCTCTGCCGGCCGTTTTCGTAAAGCGCCGTGCGGGTGCCGAGGAAAAAGCCGCTCAGGAAGTCCCCGCTCGTCGCCCCCGGCTCCACCTCCAGGCTCGGACCGGAGCGGTCCTGCAGCACCTCGATGAACACGGCGAAGAAATTCGGCACCCCCTCGCGCAACTGTTGCACGTAGGCGTGTTGATCGGTGGACCCCTTGTTGCCGTAGACGCTCAAGCCCGAGTTCACGATCCGACCGTCCAGATCCAGTTCCTTCCCCAGCGACTCCATCACCAACTGCTGCAAATACTTCGAAAACAACTCCAGCCGGTCCTTGTAAGGCAGCACCACCATGTCCTTCGCCCCGCGGCCTTCCCCCAAGAAATACCACATCAACGCGAGCTGCGCCGCCGGGTTGCGCTTGAACTCGGGCACCCGCGTCACCTCGTCCGCCGCCTTCGCGCCCGCCAATAGGCCCGCAATGTCCAATCCCTGCAACGCCGCCGGCAACAACCCCACCGCGCTCGTTTCGCTCGTCCGCCCGCCCACCCAGTCCCACATGGGAAAGGATTTCAGCCACCCCGCCCGCGCGGCCGTCCGGTGCAGCGCGCTGCCGTGACCCGTGATCGCCACCGCGTGCGGCGCAAAATCCAGCCCCGCCTGCGCATACGCCGCCTCCGCCTCCACCATCCCGTTGCGCGTCTCCGGCGTGCCGCCCGACTTGCTGATGACGACACACAACGTCCGGCCCAATTGACCGGCCAATTTCGCCAACACCCGGTCCATCCCGTCGGGATCCGTGTTGTCAAAGAAGCTCAACTGCAACCGGTCCGTCGCCGGCTGTCCCAGCGCTTGGGCCACAAACTGCGGTCCCAACGCACTGCCGCCGATGCCGATCACCAGCACATTTTGAAACTTCCCGCCCGCCCCCTGCACCGTCCCAGCGTGAACCTCCGCCGCAAAAGCCTGCACCTCGGCGATCGTTCGCTCGATCTCGGCCGTGATTGTTTGCGTCGGGGCCAGCGCCGCGTTGCGCAGCCAATAGTGGCCCACCATCCGCTGCTCATCCGGATTCGCCAGCCCGCCTTTTTCCAACTCCGCCATCGCGATGAACGCCTTTTGCAACGGCCGCGTCATCGTGAATAGAAACCGGTCTGGGAAATTCACGCGCGACAGGTCGAGCGCGATCCCCAGCGACGGAAACTCGGTGTAATGTTGCTGAAAGCGGGCCCAGAGCGCGGACTTCGAGGTCATATCGCCGGCAAAGCTAGCGGCCCGGCCCGGCGCGCAAAGGCGGAAGTTGCCGCCGCCACTCCCCACCTGCCCGCGCAGACGCTGGGCGGCGCCGGGTTGACCGGGCCGAAAGCCCCGCCGAACCCCCGCCTTTCATCCCCCCCGCCGGCAGCGGCCGGCCCGCGGGCCGGGAAGGCGACACGGAAACGGACCGGATCGGAACGCAGCGGCAGTTGGGGAGGAGGAACCGTGGAATGGAAGCGAGGTCCGGAGCGGGACTCACCTCAGGGAAACACAACGGAAAACGGAACGCCCGAATCACGCGGCGGATTAACAACCCTCATAGGCGCTAAAGCGCATGGTTAGGCCGCGGGTCTCTCATGTGCTCTTCTTCTTGGGCGAAACTAACTCTCGAAACAAGAATGGAAGGCTCGCCGCAAGCGTGTAGCTGGCTGGGTCGATGAGGAATGACAACCACGAGTAACGCAATAACTCGGGTGCAGGCGCAACTAAGGCACTGAGGCAAACGCAAACCGGGCCAACCAGTGGCACGGAAGACTCCCACTTGTTCTGACGACCAAAAAAACGCACTCGGATGAACATCGCCACCAGCCGCCAGTGATAGAGGATAACCCAAGCACCGAGCAGAAGAAGCGGCGCTGCGAGAATCCATCGTATCGTATTCATGCGAGCGCGTGAAGCGGCTTAACGTTCAAAGTGAGCCGCGAGCATGGCTCCACTGCCTTGTTAGGCTCAGTCTTCATTTCTGGCTTTCTTCCGAAATTTGTAGATAACGGGAGCAAGAGCAGAGAATGCGATACACCATCCGGCGAAATTCCTCAGGAGGCCGGTTGTGTATGCGCCGCCGTCAACAGCCTCGATGGGATCGAACAGGTGCCAAATCATCAAGGGCCAGTTCGCTAATGTATAGGCGACTGAATAAATCGGGTCTCCGAGAAACTGCGCCGATGCGAACGCGGCCATCATTAGGAGCGAAGTAATTGCCCATGCTGCGACGGCCAACATTAATGCTACGGCTAGTATCTTCATATTCTTGTGCCTAACGACCAAGCTCAGCGACCGCCGCCGGAAACGCCCGGTCGGCTGCAACAGTCGCGGACAAATTACCTGAACCGTCCAACTGCCCAGCGGGGAGGCGGTTCGCTGCAGCGCTCTGGTTAGGCGACAAGGCTCTCATCTCAACCTCATCCTCATCTCAAACAAACAACTCTGCGCATCTTTGCTGACTCCTTCGTCTGGATGCTGCAAAAACTGGCTGATCCGTGGCTGGTCGTCGGCCAAACCAATCACACTCAAAACCTGAATAGCGCGCCGAATATACTCAACGCTGTCTGTCTCAAGAGACTCAAGCGCGGCAACTCGCAGCTTGGCCTCAAACTCAGAGTCCGCTCCAATCTGGTCTGCGATAAAGTCGCGTAGGAGCTGTAGGTCAGATCTAAACCATCTGTGATCGCCCCACCCAAACTTCAGACCATGCGGGCCGCGATTGAGCAACCAATCCGACTCAGGAGACACCGCCAATGTCCTATGATGTGCCATACGCGTGAAGTCGCCTAACGATCGAGCTCACCGACCGCCGCCGACAACGGGCGCTGGCAGCAAATCCAACGTCCAATCAAGCCGAGGCGTGCGCAAACGAGGCGCGTGGCGGCGGTTCGTGTGGAGCTCATGGTTGGGTCTTTCTCGTGACGACCACAACGATCCCGTATCCCACGAGGAAAATCGTCCATGCGAACGAGGCCGCACCTGCGCCAAGAATGATGTAGGCGGGCCAGTTGGTGCGCAATCCTTGATAGGGGTCCGCAACCATCATCGGTCGACCATCGGCGCGACGAACCACCTGTCCGTTTGTCCCAAGGACTGCCTTTGATCCCGACACCGGCGCCATGAGAGCCGAGCCGAGCACAGTCAGCACGATGGCGACAAGGAGCGATACGATCGGTCGGCGCATCTCAATAGACCCAACGACCCAGCTCAGCGACCGCCCCCGGAAACGCCCGTTCGGCTGCAACCGTCGCGAACAAATTACCTGAGCCGTCCGCCTGCCCAGCGGGGCGGCGGTTCGCTGCTCCGGTTAGGTGTTTCCGGTTCATTTGGTTTTGGGTGGTTCGGCATTCTTCTTTTCAGGCTGAACTTTCCGGAGTTCGTAGCGAGTCCCAGCGGCTTCAAAGCTCTTCGGCGTCTCTTCGCCATCGTCAGCCATTGTGGCCAGAGTCAATCTCCCGTCCTCAATCTTGAAGAACGCTCTGACAACTTTGCCGATGCTCTCAGCCTGTGAGAGGGGACAATTTTTGATGGTGGCGTGTAACTGCTTTGGGTCTTTGCCCGCAGGCAGTGTGATTGTCGTCTCAAACCAAAAGTTCGTGTCCCGGTGAAAATGGAGTGAATTGCCGGTGATCGCGATGGTGATTTTGCCGTCCTTCTCTTGGCCCACCATGACTCCCTCCCATTTTCCTTGGAGAAGTTGCAGTTCTGCATTGGTTGGTTGATTGGCCACGCATTTGGCTGTGGTGGTGAGTTGTTCGCCAGCGTTAGCGATGAAAGTGGCGACGAGGCAAACAAGGGTGATGATAGGTCGAAGGACTTTCATGGCGTCAAGTGTCAGGCGGTTGCTGAGCAGGTTGTCAGGAAAATGAGAAGAGATTGTAATTTGTCCGTTCATACGGGGCGCAAGGAAACGCCTAACGACCCAAGCTCACCCACCGTCGAATCAAACTCTCAGCCCACCGAGAAAGGTTTAACGGCGGTTAGATGCAGCGCCCTGGTTAGGCATCATGGGTTCTTGAACAATACCAACTCGACATCAAAGACTCGCTTCGAGAGAGGCCAACGACGACCACCCACAACATTTGCAAGTCCAGTGGCTAACGGACGATACCCGTCTGCCTCGACAAGCAGCTCGTGCGAAATAACAAACCGTCCTGTCTTGCGAAATAGCCCCTGCGAGCCACCAGCACCACACATGACAGGAATAGTCGCTGCCCCCGTGGCATCCGTGGTCACGGCGGGAAACGTCGAAAGATACTGCAACTGAAAGTCTCGAATCACTCGAATCTTGGCATCCCGGATGGCGCAGCCGCCGCTGGATTCGACAACATGAAATCGGAACTGAACATTTGCACCGCCAGACCACGCTAGCGTCGGCAGGAACAAACTGGCCAATACGAGAACCGCCACAACGATAACACCGGTGGTGGCCAGCTTTTTCATGAGGCGCGAATGATGCCTAACGAGCCAAGCTCAGCGACCCGGCCCACGAGGGCGTCCGATTGCAACCACGACGCTCACGACGGGTTCGCTGCAGCGCATGGTTAGGCATCCCGTTCACGGAGTTGGCCGCTTGTCTGCATTGGGTGCTCTCAACTGCTCCATCAGGCCGTGAATATCGGGCATGCCCCACTGCTCGACAATCTTGCCGTCAACGACCCGAAAAATCGCAATTTCCTGGATGCTCACCTTTCTGCCGGTAGGCGCGATGCCCGCGAACTCACCTTGGTGCGTGCCGGTGGAGGTGAACCGTATGACAACCCTGTCGCCCTCGGCGACGATGTCATCCACTTTTTCATGCCAGTCGGGAAACGAAGTCCGATGCCGTCTGACCTCACCCTTGATGCCCTCTAGTCCTCTCCACTCTGGCCCGACAGGGAAGTGGCAGACAAAGTCCGGAGAGTATAATTCATCTGCGACTGCAAGGTTCCCCTTGCTCCACAGTTCGGCCTCAGCGCGAAGCACTATCGCTTTGTTCTCAGACAACGTATGCGCCTGCTTCGACGGAGAGCAGCCGACAATGCTGGCGGCGAACAATGTGATGAGTAATAGAAGGTGGATTTTCATAAATGGGGGAAGTTTAAGACACCTAACGACCCAAGCTCACCGACGGCGAAACCCGAAGCTGGCAATCAGGACGGCCAAATGAGCCGTTCGGTGCAGCGGCTTGTTAGGCCGACGGATTATGTTTAAAAGCGTAATCCATCCGGGCGTTATGCTCGCCAGCCTCAAGAGCCTCCTGCTCGGAGTCGCAACGCTTACTACTACCTCCAGTCGAACCAGTGGTAAGATTAGTCCAACAACCATAATGAAACCCATCCTCCTTTTGGGTATAAATACGATAAGAAATCTCCCCAATGGTAATTGTTTTAGTCATATATGAATACAATAGAAGAATGTAAAAAGGCCGCTATCGGCAAAACCATAACCAACATCAGTGCTTACCTCAATGGTAAATTTTGGACACTGGAACTAAGCGACGGTAATTGGATTGGATTTGAGCCTCTGAGTGAAGGAAGGGTGTGTATGCAATATGGGGGTAGTCGGCCTAACGTTAAAGCTCAGCGATGGAGTGGCTTGGCGCGGAGCGTGCTGCTCGGAGCACGATCCGTGACAAGCCATTCCATTCGCTGTAGCGCCTGGTTCGGCTGTATAGCTTTTCGGGTTCTGGATCCAGAGATATTCATAC
>CAIJLV010000064.1 GCA_903821635.1 uncultured Verrucomicrobiota bacterium
GGCCACGGACTCAAAATCCACCAAACCGGCACCGACCCCATCGCTATTGTCGTAGTCAAAGGAGAAGCCTGTATTGAACTGAATCACCGCGTCGCTAGTGGTTCCGAACAAACTGAAAAAGAACGCATCCAAGCCGCCCGGCACCAGCACATCATAACCCAATGCTTTGGCGTTTGCCTTGGTAAAAAAGAGGTCACTGCCCAAGGTAAATTCAGCAGGTAACGTCGCGGTAAACTGGGCGGCGGTCGGGAGGAAACCCACGATTCCATTGCTCGCCTCGTCGGCGGCATCCGCGATCAGCATCCCGCGGCCCAAGTCAAAATCATCACCCAAGTAGAATGACCCAGCTTGACCAATGGTGAGCGGATTCCCGAGGGAAACCAGATCCGCATTGATGTTCACGGTCACGGGATCGGAAAACTTCGACTCCCACAGGGCCGCCGCCCGATTGAAGGCATTTAGTGCCGGCAAATTGGCCGAAAGAGCCGCCCCCGGGTTGATGACGATCTCCACTGCCCCGCCACGAAGCGGGGCGAGCACGGACAGAACGATGGCACCGGACAGAATCCGTTTAATGAAAATTTGCTGCTCCATAAATAAATCCCCGCGTTTGACGGCGGCGTTACCCAAACTCCTTAGTCAACATAGTGGCTTAAGCGCCCCTCAGCTTGGCAAGCCTGCAGATTCCTCGCCCGCGAGCCGGGGGCCGGGCCTGGTTTCCCTCTGGCGGCGGCCTCAAACCGGCCGGTTCGTCACCCAACCGCCGATTGACCCCAGCCCCCTTCCCTCTAGTCTTGCCTCCGTTTTTATGAGCAAACTCGACGAAGTATATTCGAAACTGACGATCAAGACCGGCGCTAAACTCGCCCTTGTGGTCTTGGACGGACTGGGTGATTTGGCCACCGCAACCCAAGGCTACCTCACCCCGCTGGAAGCCGCTCGCACCCCCAATCTCGACGCCCTTGTGCGCTCCGGTTGCGCTCAGGGACGTCTGACCCCGGTCGCGCCAGGCATTACTCCGGGCTCCGGCCCCGGGCATCTCGGCCTCTTCGGTTACGATCCATTGGAATTTGAAGTCGGTCGCGGGGTCATAGAAACACTCGGACTCGGCATCGAACTCAAAGCCGGTGATGTCGCCGCCCGCGCCAATTTTTGCACACTCAACGACAAAGGTCTCGTCACCGATCGGCGCGCCGGCCGAATTGCCACCGAGATTTGCGAACGCCTCTGTCGCCTGCTCGCCGCCAAGATTAAGAAGCTGGGCACGACTGAAGTCATCATTGTGCCGGGTAAGGAGCACCGCTTTGTCGTGGTGTTTCGCGGCGCCGGACTCGAAGGCCCACTGACTGACACCGATCCTAACCGCGAAGGCCTGCCGATCGCCGAGGCCAAGCCGGTGGACCTCAAGAACGCCAAGCAAAAGAAGGTGGCGAAACTGATCGCGGATTTCTACAAAGCCGCCCTGCCCTTGCTCGCCAAGGAAAAGCCAGCCAACGGTTTTCTCATGCGCGGCATCGCCCACCAACCGGAAATTCCGACGTTCGAAGAGCGCTATCAGCTCAAGGCGGCGGCGCTCGCGGTCTATCCGATGTATAAGGGCCTGAGCCAACTCGTCGGGATGACCAAGATCGAGGGCCCCACCACGATCCGCGAGCAGTTCGAGCGTTACGTCGCGGAATACGACAACTACGACTATTTCTTCATCCACTACAAATACACCGACAAGGCCGGCGAAGACGGCGATTTCGCCGCCAAGGTGAAGGCGATCGAAGAGTTCGATGCCGCGCTCCCCGTGCTCCTCGCGCGGAAGCCTGACGTGCTCGTGATCACCGGTGATCATTCCACGCCGTGTTCCCTCAAGGGCCACTCTTGGCATCCCCAGCCAGTGCTTCTCCATTCAGCAGCCAGTGGCAGCGACAAGCTGGAGCGGTTTACCGAAACCGGCTCGAATCAGGGTTCGCTCGGCGTGCTCGACGCCAAGTATCTCATCCGCCACATGCAGGCCAACGCGAAGATGTTCGACAAGTTCGGAGCGTAAGTGCTTCCAGCCGCTCACTGGGCAAAAAACCGTGCGGGAGAGCCTTGGCTGTCCCGCACGGTTTTGTTTGAAGCAGGCCAGCCAAACCACGCGCCCGCTCAGCGGCGACCAAGTTCACTGAGCCAAGGCCACCCGGCGACATGGATCGCGACCGTTAGCCAGAAGACAATTTGGAAGGGCACTTTGCGGTTCTTGTGCCGGACCCACCGCTGAGCCAGCAACGCTCCGGGCCACCCTCCGGCCAAAGCGAGCAGATGGAGGGTTTTTTCGGGAATTCTCCTTCCCCGGCTGCGCGCCCAGCGTTTATCCAGCCAGTAGCAGAAAAACGTCACCAAACTCATGCCGGCGTAAGCGCCCAACAGCCATTTCATGCGGAAAACCTCAGCCGCGGAGCAGTTGCACGATAAACGCACCATGGGCGCCGCCGGCTAAGACCGCGGCGGCGGCCAAACCAGCCGCCAAATCATCGACCACCACGCCCCAACCGCCGGGGAGTTTTTGCAGAGCACGGATCGGCCACGGCTTCCAGATGTCAAA
>CAIJLV010000065.1 GCA_903821635.1 uncultured Verrucomicrobiota bacterium
CGCCTTGGGCGTGAGCCGCAGCGGCTATCACGCCTGGCAGCACCGGCGGCCGAGCCGGCGGGCGCAGGGCGACGCCGAACTGTTGGAGCTGATCCGGCAGGCCCGGGCGGCCAGCCACCCGACCTACGGCAGTCCGCGGGTGACGCGCTGGCTCCGGGAACGGGGCCAGGCCTGTGGCCGGCGACGGGTGTCCCGGCTGATGCGGGGGGGCCGGCCTGAGCGTCCGGTCCCGGCGCCGCTTCCGGGTGAGCCTGACCGACAGTGACCACGATCTGCCCATCGCCCCCAACCGGCTGCGGGAACGGGCGGTGCCGGGGCAGCCCAACCAGGTCTGGGTGGCGGACATCACTTACGTGGAGACGGCCGAGGGCTGGCTCTACGTGGCCGGAGTCCTGGACCGCTGCAGCCGGCGGTGCGTCGGCTGGGCCATGGGCGACTCCCTCGCCACCACCCTGCCGTTGGCGGCCCTGGACATGGCCCTCACGCACCGCCGGCCTCCGGCCGGCCTGGTGCATCACAGCGACCGGGGCGTCCAATATGCCAGCTTGGCCTACCGGGAACGACTGGCTCAGGCCGGGCTGGTGCCCAGCATGAGCCGCCGCGGCAACTGCTACGACAACGCCGTCATGGAGAGCTTCTGGAGCCGCCTCAAACGCGAGCGGGTCCATCGCCGCCAGTTCCAGACGCGGGCCGAGGCCCAAGCAGCCATCTTCGAATGGCTCGAAGTCTTTTACAACCGGGAGCGGTTCCACCGCGCCCTCGATTACCAATCCCCGGTGGACTTCGAACTCAACCTCAACTAACCAACCCACGACTCACACGCCTCGCCGGATGTCCACCAAACCGAAGCAAGGGCAGGGCGACGCCGCGGTGACGACGGCTGGGTTCTTAGACGAAGCTTGGAAGCTTCGGTAAGTAACCGTCGCGCCGTCGCGAATCGCTGTCGCTTAGTCATGCGACCTGACCCAAAACTCCATCCGGCGAACCAAAGAATTACATTTCAGACAAACTTCGGCTTGCACGGGCGCTGGCTTCCGATAAGAACTGCCGCCCCGTGCGAGATTAGCTCAGTGGTAGAGCATTCGCTTCACACGCGAGGGGTCGCAGGTTCAAACCCTGCATCTCGCACCATCTCTTGACCCCGAAAAGTGTGCTTCCCAGCCAGTTCGCTTGGATATTTCCCCTATTCGCTCCGTGTTGGCCGGGTAATTCATATGCCTCAGTCGGCTCCAGACTTCCTGCTTGCGCTCTGAGCTTGAAACTCAGCGATTCCGAGAAAATTCAGGGTTTTGCCGCGCTGGTTTCGTGCACTCCATGAGGCAAGCGGTTGCCACGCCGGTGCAACCGGCCATTGTCGGCGCGTGTTCTCCTTTCGCACCCTGCGCTGGCTGACGCGCCGAGGCATTTCCCGCCGCCGGCTGCGCGGTGGCTTTTTGCATCGGGTGCTGGGGGAACAGCTGTTTTCCCGAGCCTTGTGGCGCATGGAGCGCGATTCGGTCGCCCGCGGTTGGATCGTCGGGGCAATTTCCGGCTCGTTTCCCTTGGGGGGAGTCCAGTGGCTGCTGGGGGTGCCGACCGCGTTGCTGTTTCGCGCGAACCTGTTCGTGGTGGCCGCGCTGATCTGCGCCACGAATCCGCTCACGATTGGGTTTTATTACCCGTTCTGCTTCGTAGTCGGCTGCCGGGTGATTGGCCGGCCGGTGTCCGATTTTCACTGGGACAACTGGGGTGAACTTTCCTTCGTGGAGGCCGGCACTCCGCTGCTCGCGGGCACCATGGCGGTGGGCGGCACCATTGGGGCCGTGGGCTATGTCGCCACGTTCGTGTTGTGGCCCCGACGGAAGTTAAATTCCCCGCCGACTGCCTGATTTTTGGCACCGAGACTTGGCGCCCTCACAAGATAGCGTAAGTTTGAAGCATCCGCCCGCCACCGTCTCCTAGGCTTGAAGTCGCCGGGGCGATTCGGCGTCAGGTTTCGACTTACGCAACATGAGAAACGCCGCCCGCTTTTTTGCCATCGCGCTCAGCTCATCCCTGCTACTCGCCCAAAATGGAGACAAGGCGGGCGAACTCCAGCGGGAGACCGTGCCCGCCGAGCGAATTCCGCCCGCCCCCGTCTTATCCCCGGAGGAGGCCTTAAAATCGTTTCGACTCCCGCCCGGCTTCCGGGTGGAGCTGGTTGCTGCCGAACCGCTGGTCCAATCGCCGGTGCAAGCCCAATTCGACCACCGCGGCCGGCTCTGGGTGGTGGAAATGACCGGCTACATGCCCACCGTGGAGGCCAAGGGCGAGCAGGAACCCAGCGGCAACATCGTCATCTTGGAAGATACGAACGGGGACGGGCGCATGGACCGGCGCACCGTTTTTCTCGACCACCTGGTGATGCCCCGGTCGGTGCTGCTCGTGGGCGGCGGCGCGCTGGTGGCGGAACCGCCGAAGGTCTGGTTTGCCAAGGACAACGACGGCGATGGCAAGGCCGATGAAAAAACCGAAGCCTTCGCCGACTACGCGACCCAGAACGACCCGCGGCTGGGCGCAAAATCGAATCCAGAACACGCTTCCAACAGCCTCACTTGGGCGCTGGATAACTGGATCTACTCCGCCAACCACACCTTTCGCTATCGCTGGACCGGCGACGCCGAATCCTGGCTAAAGGAACCCACGATCTTCCGAGGCCAATGGGGTCTCTCGCAGGACGACGCCGGCCGGTTGCACTTCAATTCGAATTCTGACCCGCACCGGGCGGACTTCGTGCCCAGTCATTACTTGGTGCGGAATCCGAATCTCCGGCCCGCGTTCGGGGCCAACGTGCAGGTGCAGAAGGACATGAAAGTCTGGACTGCCCGCGTGAACCCCGGCGTGAACCGCGGTTACCAACCAAACCAACTCACCCCCGAGGGCAAGCTTGCCACCTTCACCGGCGCGTGTGGCCCGCTCGTGTATCGCGGTGACCAGTTCGGCCCCGAATTCGTCGGCGATGTGTTCCTCTGCGAGCCAACCGGCAACTTTATCCGCCGGCATCAAGTCAGCGAAAAGGACGGCGAACTCACCGCGACCAACGCGCACCCAGGGGCGGAGTTTTTCGCGTCGGTGGATGAGCGCTTCCGCCCGGTGAATTTGCACAACGGGCCCGACGGCACGCTCTACGTCGTGGACTTCTACCGCGGCTTGGTGCAGCACCGTATTTACCTGACCAGTTACCTCCGTCAGCAAATCGAATCCCGCCAACTCCAAGCGCCGGTGGATCTCGGCCGCATCTGGCGAGTGGTGCGCACGGATCGACCCGTAAACCGCGTGCAGACGCTGGCCGCGAAACCAACCAGCGCAGAACTCGTGCAGCGACTGGGCCATGCCAACGGCTTCTGGCGCGACACCGCCCAACGACTGCTCGTCGAGCGCGGTGACGAAGCCGTCACCCCCGAGCTCAAGAAGTTAGTGCGCACCGGCGAGGCCACGACCGGCCCCGGCCGCTTGCACGCCCTCTGGACGCTCGAAGGCATGAGCGCCCTCGACCTGCCTACCTTGCAGGCGGCGGTAGCGGATCCGGCGGGACCGGTGCGGACAGCCGCGTTGCGCCTAGCGGAAGGCTTCTTCAATGGCACCGATCGGGAATCAGCCCTGAACATCGTTTACCAACGGGCCGGATTTATTCCGCTGGCCGAGCAAACCCAACTGCTCTTCACCCTCGGCCAGATCAAGACTCCGCAGGCCGACGCGATCACCAAAGTCCTGTTGATGAACATGCCGCCGAGCCTCCTGCGGTTTGACGCGGCGATCAGCGGTCTGGGCGGACGCGAACTGGAGTTCCTGCAAAACTTGGTGGGCGACCCGGCCTGCGCCACGATGCGCGACGGCCATGCACCGCTGCTCGCCAGCCTCGCCCGGTGCGTCGCTCTGGAAGGCAATCCGGGGCGGATCACCCAATTGCTCGACTTGGCCACCCGCGGCCAGCCAGGCGAATGGCAATCCGCTGCGCTCCTTGACGGCATCTCCGGCACAGTCCCCGCGACCAAAGCGGGGCAGCCGCCGCCGAGACTCATCCAACTCCGGGAAGAACCCAAAGCTTTGGCCGTATTGCGCCAAGTCGAAAACTCGGGCTTCAAGCAACGGGTTGCCCAGTTGGAAAACGCCTTGGGCTGGCCCGGTAAACCCGGGATGCCGCCCGTGGCGGTCGGCCGACCGCTAACCGCCGAAGAGCAGGCCAGCTTCACCCGCGGGCAGGAGACTTACCTGCTGGTCTGCGCCGCCTGCCATCAGCCCCACGGCAATGGCCAGGAAGGCTTGGCGCCGCCGCTGCGCGAGGCCGAGTGGCCACAGGGCAGCGAACAGCGCCTGATCCGGATCGTGCTCCACGGAGTGCGGGACGAACTCACCGTCAAGGGCACCAAGTGGAACCTCAACATGCCCGCCTTCGCCGAGGGCATCACTGACCCGCAGATTGCTGACGTGCTGACGTATGTGCGTCGCGAATGGGGCCACATCGCCGAGCCTGTTTCTGAAGCCACGGTCAAAGCCGCCCGCGCCGCCACCAACGGGCGGGAAGATTCGTGGACCGAATCGGAATTGCTGCGGATCAAGTAAACCGACCACCGCCCCACCGCCCGCCGACCGGAGCAGGCAGCCGCTACCGTGGAATGGCGGCGGCGCTTTAACTCTTCACCTCGACCGCGGCTTCCCCGAACGTCTCGCCGTTCGCATGAGCAATAATTCTGAGTCCGTCGATCCAGTGTCCGCAGGAGCGCCGCGCCCCAAGCGGCGGCCCCGCTATGGCGGCAAAAATCCGCGGCGTTTCGAAGAGAAATACAAGGAGCACGCACCCGAGCTATATGCCTCCGAAATCACCAAGATCTTGGCCAGCGGCAAGACGCCCGTGGGCACGCATCGCCCGATCCTCGTGCCGGAAATTTTGGAAGTCTTGGCGCCACAGCCGGGCCAAGTGGTGGTGGACTGCACGCTGGGATTTGGGGGCCATGCGCGCGAATTACTCGGCCGTATCCAACCCGGCGGCCGGCTCATCGGGTTCGACGTTGATTCCATTGAGCAGCCCAAGACCGTCGCCCGCCTGCGCGCCGCTGGTTTCGGCCCGGAACAATTCACCGCCGTTCGCAGTAATTTTGCTGGCTTGGGCAAGGTTCTCGGCGGACTCGGTCTGGAAGGCGCGGACTGCATCTTGGCAGACCTCGGGGTTTCATCCATGCAACTCGACGACCCGGCGCGGGGGTTCACGTTCAAGGCCGATGGGCCACTGGATCTGCGCTTGAATCCGGAGCGTTCCCCTTCGGCGGCCGAATATCTGGCTCAAATTTCCGAGGCTAAGCTGACCATCGCCCTAGCGGAGTATGCGGATGAACCCCACGCCGCAACCCTAGCGGGCGAGTTGGTGCGACGACGCGTCGAGACCCCCTACACCCGAACTCATCAACTTGCCGATTCGTTACGGGAAATCATGTCGGCCCACGGTTTCGCCCGCGACAAAGAGACCGATACCCACTGCATCCGCCGGGTGTTCCAAGCCCTGCGGATTGCGATCAACGATGAATTGGGTGCGCTCGACATGTTTCTGCGCAATCTGCCGCTCTGCCTGAAGCCAGGCGGACGGGTGGCGGTGCTCACATTCCACTCGGGCGAAGATCGGCGCGTGAAACACGCGTTGCGTGATGGCTTGCGCAATGGAATCTACTCCTCCACGAACCACGAAGTGATCCGTCCTGGCGACGAGGAACTGCGCGCCAATTCCCGGAGTGGCTCAGCCAAGCTCCGCTGGGCGGTGCGGGCGTAGCCCCGGACTCTGGCCAACCGAGCCGCGGGCGTCCCGCTTGTCCCGAGACTCACTCGCGCGAGTCACCGCCCCGAGCCCAACGGGGAGTTGATTTGCCGCTTGCCGGGCAGGCGATTTACAGGCTTAAACAGGTGCCCCCATGAAAGCCCGCTCCGTTGCCCCCGCGCGCCGCGCGTTTACCCTGATTGAACTGCTGGTCGTCATTGCGATCATCGCCATTTTGGCGGGCATGCTGTTGCCGGCGTTGGGTCGGGCCAAGGCCAAGGCAGAAGCCATTGCCTGCCTCAATAATGACAAACAGATCGCGCTGCTGATGCGGTTCTACACGGACGAAAACAACGACACGTATCCCGGCCATCGGAACAGCAACATCCCGAATTTTCCCGGCGGCACGGTGATCCCCACAAACTGGTGGGGCGTCACCATTCAAGGCTACGCCAACCGCCCGCAGACCAATATTTTCCGCTGCCCCAGCCTGAAGGGGCGCCGCCTCGACAACGGCATCGCGTGGAATTGGAAGTTCGACGCCCATTACGTGGGCTACGGCATGAATGCGTTCTTCTTGGCGCTCTATCCTTACGACAAACAAACGGTGCCGGTCAGCGGAATCACCTTCATCTCATCCCCATGGTTTAAGCGCACCGCCATCGTCAGTCCGTCGCGAACCATGGAAGTGGGCGAGTCCATGCCCACTTCCAACCGCGAGTGGAGCAGCAGCCTGTGGTGGCCATCTTCGTGCATGGACAACAAGGCATCCACGACCCGCGGTTTCGAAGGCATCGATTTCTTGCGTCATCGCACGGGTGGGTCCGTCAGCTTCGCCGATGGCCACGCTGAGATCCGCAAGGACAAGCAGATCAACCCACCCGCGGACCCGATCAGCGGCAACGCCAAGGCGTTGATCAATTCCGAGTTCTGGGATCCGCTCAACCGCGCGGGCCGCTGACACGCACAAGCTTGCGCTGGCTCGCCGCGCCGCTTTGACTGCGCTCCTTGCGTCCTTGGGGGCGGAGTTGCATGCGTCCATCGCCTTCAAAATTTGCCTATTTCGTCATCGAAGGAGCCAACTCCTTCGCTACGGCTTACTACTTCAACTACCTGCTCTTCCTGCTACGGGACCGTTACCAGTTCGGTAACTTGCACAACCTCGCCGTCGTCGCCGGCGTCGGCCTGCTCTACATTCCAGCGTCGTGGTTCGGAGGCCAGTTCGGCCAAAAGCACGGTTACTTCAACTCGCTGCGCCTTGGGTTCACCGGCATGATCTTCGCCGTGTGCCTCGGTTGGCTGCTGCCGTCGCTGAGCGCCATCCTCCTCGGCCTCGCGCTGTGGTCCGCCTCGATCTGCTTCACTTGGCCCATCCTCGAAGCGCTGGTCAGCGAACACGAAGAACCGAGTAACCTGCTCAACCGCGTCGGGCTCTACAACGTGGTCTGGGCCGCCACAATGGGCCTCGCCCAACTCGTCGGCGGCTGGCTGTTTGAACGACTGGGCCCGAATAGCCTGTTCTGGCTCCCGGTCGGCGTGCACGCCGTCCAACTACTCGCCACGTGGCCGCTAAAGGCCCGGCACGACGCTTGGTTGGCCGACGCCCCCCCAGTGACCGGCCACGCCTTGCCGCCCTCAGCGACCGGACGCCCTGCCTATTTCCAACGCCTCGCGTGGATCGCCAATCCGCTCGCCTACATGGCCATCAACACGGTGAACGCGGTGATTCCCGGCATCGCGGCCAACCTGGGGCTCGGCATCGCGCAAGCCGGCGCACTGATGTCCATTTGGCAGCACGTGCGCACGCTGTCGTTTGTGGTGCTCTGGCGCTGGCCGGCGTGGCATTACCGTTTCGGTTGGTTCATCGGCTCGTTCGCCCTGCTGCTCGCGTCGTTCCTCCTGCTGCTGCTCACCCGCAACCACGCCCTACTGATCACCGCCCAGATCGGGTTTGGCTGGGGCACCGCGCTGATTTACTACTCGTCGCTCTACTACGCGATGGATGGCAGCGACACCCACGGCGAACACGGCGGCATCCACGAATCCCTCATCGGCATCGGCATCTGCGGCGGCCCCGCGATCAGCGCGCTGACCCTGTGGCTGAGCGGCACCCCGGCGGCCCCGGCGGCCGCCGTGGGCACGGTGCTGCTGGCGGGCGGACTTTGGTGCTGGCGAGTGCAGCGGCGGGAACAGCAACCGGGGTAAGCCGAGCGGGCGCAGACAGACTGACTTCGCTCAATATCAGCAACCGTCGGGTAAAACATTTCCCGCCCCCACGCAGGTATATTTCACCTTGTTTGCGGGCCAGAAAAAACCGTTCGCCACTTAGCTGAATGCCTCGGTCCGGTAATAAATTTACCCCTTCGGCGCCGCCTTAATTATGAGCCCAGCCACCGCTTCATAACCATTCACCTGTCGGGCATGGAGCACAGTGCCTTCTGCCGGGCGGTAGCCCGATTAGGCGGGGAGCTAATACGATTCCATGGCCGTTTAGGCCGAGGCGACGCAAAGTGTCTAGCCGCCCCACGGATGAATCGCGTTCAGTGCTGGCACGATCTTGCGGCGCAGCGTGAGGAAATCCAGTTCACCCGTCTGGCGAAAGAGGATTTTGCCGTCGGGCCCAATCAGCAGCGTGTGCGGCAGTGCGCC
>CAIJLV010000066.1 GCA_903821635.1 uncultured Verrucomicrobiota bacterium
CGCCAGAATCACCCCGCCACCGCCGAACAAATAGAAACCCCACCGCCAGCCGTAATGCTCGGCCAACAACGCCCCTACCCACGAGCCCAAGATGGTGCCGGCATACACGCTAGATTGGTGGATCGACATCGCGCGGGAGCGGGTCCGGCGCGAGTGGTAATCGCTCACCAGCGACATCGAGGCGGGAAAATAGAACGTCTCCCCGAGCCCTTCCAGCGCCCGCACCGTGACAAACTGCCACGCCTTGCCGCACCAACCCGTGGTGATCGTGACCAAGCTCCAAAACACGCAGCCCCCGAGAATCAGATGCCGCCGCGCCACGCGGTCGCCGATGTAGCCAGCGAACAGCGCCCCGGCGCCGTAAACGTAGCCGAAAGCGGAGCCAATCCCGCCGAGTTCCGTATCGGTAAAACCAAACTCCTTTTTCAGGGCCGGAAATACGGCACTGATGGCTTGGCGGTCGGCGTAGTTGAACAGGCAGATGAACCACAACATGCCAACCACCAGCCAGGGATAGTTCTTCGAAACAGGGCGACTCATGGGAACGCGCGGTTGTTCGCAGTTGCCTGCGCACCGTGCAATCCCGATTCCGGGTCAGTCCTCCGCAAGGCTCCGACTGGCGCCACCCCGAGCGGGCTGGGCACGCCGCTCGGCTCGGCCCTTTCCGCGCTAGGTTTCGCCGCGATACACACACTTCGCTGTGCAGGTCTCAGCCACCCGCACCTCGACCAACAGCGGCAACCGGGGCTGGAGGTGCGCCCAGATCCAGCGGGCGACGTGCTCGCTCGTCGGGTTTTCCAAGCCGGGCAGTTCGTTGAGGTAATTGTGGTCCAACTGTTCGTAGAGCGGCCGAAACGCCGCTTTGATCTCCGCGTAGTCCATCACCCAACCGAAGTGCGGATCGACCGGGCCGCGCACGACGATTTCGGCCACAAAACTGTGCCCGTGCAGCCGGCCACACTTGTGGCCCGGGACGACGTTCGGCAGCCGGTGGGCTGCCTCAAATTGAAAGCTTTTGCAAAGTTCCATCATGGTAAATTGGGTTGGGGTTCGCCGCGCACCGAGTCGACGAAGTCGTTAGTTTCACAGCTCCAGATCGGTCCACGTCACGAGTTCACTCAGCGCCGGGCGGCCGTCGTGGCGCCAAGTCAGCGGTGGTTCCTGCATCCGGCCGACCGGACACACCCGCGGCACGCCCCACGCCGCGAGTTGGCGCGCCAACTCCGGCAGGCGTGATTCCAGGGCAGCCACGCCCACCGTGCTGACCGCGTCCCGAATGGGATCAGCCAAGCGCAGGGCTTCGGCGAGGTCGCGCACGGGCTTGACGTAAACAAAGCGGTTGAGACACGACGCTTGGAAACGCGCATCCTCCTCGTAGACAACCGTCCACGCGGTGGAGTTTTCACTCGCCCAAAGGCGGGTGCCCGCCGACGGCGGTTCAAAAAACACGCCCCGCGGGACCGTGACCGCCTCGCCCCGGGCCAACAGGTGCCGGGCCGAGCGCAGCTCATGCAGGTAACGTCGATCCGCGATCCGGGCGGACTCCGCCACCGACACTTCACCGCGCGGTTCGACGGCTTCGCGTTCAGCCAAGGCGGCGGCGAGCAATTCCGCAAAGCCCTCGGCAGACACCGCGCCCCGGTCTTCGACGTAGAAGACGTGCGGCGAGAGGCAGCCGAGCTGATTCCAAGCCGTGACGTCGGCCGCGGCGCGTTCGGCGACTTTGCGGACCGAATAACTGGAAAGCATATCCCCGCTGATGAAGCCGAAGCTCAGGCGGTTTCCGTGCGCCACCAGTCGCACCGGCGCCGGCACCCGGGCCCGCACCGACGCGATCGTTTCATCACTCCCCTGCACCGTTACGCAGGTCGTTTCTCCAAACACCGCGGCTTCGAGTTCGGTCTGTCCGCCCGGCCACACCGCGAACTCAAGGCAGCCCCCCAGCTTGGGTTCCAACTCCGTGAGCGAATGCGCGAACAGCCGCGGAATGACGGTCGCGCGGCTCGCCAGTTTGACGAACTGCGCCGACTTCGTCAGCAAGCCGAGCACCAGCGACATCAGGGTCGAATTCGGCAAATTGCCCGCGGCGAGGTGAACTAAGAGTTCAGGCCCCTGAGCGAGGGCCAACCGCCCGTGCCGCAGTTCTCCGGCGGGCGCGGAAAACTCATCCAAGCGCCGAACTTCGCCCAAATCCTGCACGATCAGGGCCTGCAAGTGATCGACCGTGAGCAGGCGAAAAAAGCTGTCGAGCCCCCGCGCCAGCGTCGCCGCCCCATACCCGGTCTCGGCCGCCCCCACCTGCAACGCGAGCCGGCGAAAGGCGAACTCAGGCTGTTGCCAGCGTTCGGCGGCATACGCCAGCAGTTCAATCAGCTCCTGAGTCCGCCGGTGCAGCAACCAGGTGGCGCGGTTGCGCTTCACGGCGATGCACGCGTCCCGCACCAACGTCGGCGTCAGGACTGCTTCGGGCGGCAGATCGGCGAGGAACAGTTGCGGTAGATTCAAGGCGGGAGTCATCGGCAATCGGGGAACAGCAGCACGTCGGTTTTGTTTTTGGAGAACGGGGCGGGAATTTGCTAGGTCGTCATCAGCGAACACCCGCGCGGTTCCGCGGCCGGCAGGCGCCCCAGCAGTTCAAACCCAGAGTCGCGGCGGATTGCGAGATCCTCGGTCTGGACCGCGAGCACCGACCAGACATTGGCCAGATCGAAGACCCGCAGGTGCCCTGGGGCGCCGACGGCGACTTCGCGCCCCGTTTCCGGTGAAACCACTAGGGCTCGAGCCCACGGCGGAAAGACAAAAATCGGCGTTGGACGCTCCGCCGTCACCGCCGCGTAAGCCTGCGAACTGAGTTCACTCATGCCGTATTCAGTGATGATTTGGTCCGCCGGCAAACCTAGGCGCAAAGCCAGTTCCGCGTGCAGCTCCGCCCGCGGCAACGCCCGTGATCGGCCCTTGTAGCCGCCAGTTTCCATGAGCCGTGAATTCGGCGGTAAAACTAGCCGCCGCCCCGTGGCCGCCAATTCGTCGAGCCAATGCACGAAATTGAACGCAGTGCCCAGCAGCAAGACGGGCGTGGAGGCGGCCTCGGCCTCGGCCAGCGCGGCAAACAGCCGTTCCAATTCCAGCTCCCATGTTCCCAGCGCATTCACGCACCCGTAGAAGGCTCCCGGAGTCGGCCCGGAGAATTCTTGAAGTCCAACCGCCAGCATATGCGCGAGGGACGAATGGGGCACCTGAGCCGGCGGCGGGGTGAGCGCGAAAAATCGGCGGGCGAGGCCGTCGCCCAGCACGTGCCGCTGAAACCAAGGGATCAACGAAGCTTCGTAAAGCGCGCGCGATTCGACGTTGTGAAAGTGCCGGCTCGGGGTCTGGCCCGTGGTGCCCGAGGAATGATACACCCAGCGTCGTTCCTCCGGAGGCAGCGCCGTTAGCTCAAATTCTTTGAACGCGCGCGTCGGCACGGCGGGGATTTCCCGCCAGTCGGTGAGCTGTTCGGGCACGATTCCCCGCACTCGACAAATGGCCTGATACGCCGGATTGGCGGCAAATTGCGCGCGAAAGAGTCCGACCGCGAGGTCTTCGAAGGGTGGCTCACCGGCGGGCGCTGGCTGGCCTGACGCCGAGAAAGCCTCCGGCATCGACCGAAGGATGAGCGCGCGCACTCGCGCAGCAAAATGAGTTAAAGCAGTGTTCACAGGCGGTTTTTGATCGGCACGAGGCGGTTGCCCCGCACCCGGCTGGTTTTCCGCGACAGTCGGGTGGACAGGGTTTAAGCGAACCACGCGGGCGCGGCAAGTCGGGCTTCCGCCGGCTTAAGTCGGGCCCCGAGGCGGCGGGTTACCGCAAGTCGACCGCTGGGAGATTTATGCGTCTTCTAAAACAGCCAGTTGAAATCACCGAAGCGGCCAGTCAATCTATCCGCTCGCGCATGAAATTCATTCTGACGACACACAACGTCACCCTGACAGAAGCCATTGAGCAGCACA
>CAIJLV010000067.1 GCA_903821635.1 uncultured Verrucomicrobiota bacterium
AGGGTGGTGAGCGTATCTAGATCACAATGCACCAAGCGCGGTTGATGAAAAGCCCCGACGAGGTTTTTGCCCGCCTTGAGATTTACACCGACTTTGCCGCCCACGGAGGAATCGACTTGGGCTAACAGCGTGGTTGGCACCTGCACGTAGGCGACGCCCCGCAGATACGTTGCGGCCAAGAAACCAGCTAAGTCTCCGACTACCCCGCCGCCGAGAGCGATGATGAAAGAGCGTCGTTCGACGCGTTTCATTGCGAGTTGATCGTAACATTCGCTGACGATTTTAAGGGACTTAGAGCCCTCGCCCGCAGGGACCGTCACGACGTTGGGGACGAAGCCCGCCATCTTCAGGGTGCGAACCAACTGGTCGGCGTATTTCGAACCGACGTTAGAATCGGTAACAATGACGCAACGCTCTCCCAGTTTTAGCCGGCGACAGTAATCGCCAATCTTGGAGAGCAAGGCATTGCCTACGTGAATGGTGTAGGACCGGTCGCCGAGTGGAACTTGGACCGAACGCATGGGCCGCAGGCTATCAGAGCCCAGCGATCGGGGAAAGTAGGAACCGGTGCAGTCTCCGTCCCTGATCAGGATTCTTCCGCCATCCGCTCACGCGAAGCGAGGCGGTCTCGGAGTTTTTTCAGCGCGGCGGCCTCCAATTGCCGAATTCGTTCGCGAGTCAGACCGAAATCGATGCCGATTTCCTCCAAGGTTCGAGGATCGCCGCCATTCAGTGCAAAGCGCTCACGGAGGATCTTTTGTTCCCGCGTGTTCAGCGTCTCGACTAATTCGCGGATCAGTTCGGCGTTGGTTTCCTCGCTGACCGAAGCCCAAGGCATTTTGGCGTTGTCATCTGAGATGACGTCGGCCACGCGCCCCGAGTCAGAATCGTTGCCCAAGGGAGCATCGAGGGAAGTCGTTCCTACCAAAGCACTTTCACGCCAATGAGCGATTTCGTCTTCGGTGACCTCAAGCACGATTGCGAGTTCCGACTCCCGCGCCGGGCGACCATGTTTGGCTTCAAACTGGTTTTCAGCCCGGCGCAATTGGGCGATTTGCTGCACCAAATGAATAGGCAGTCTGATCGCCTTTGACTGGTTGGAAAGTGCCCGTTTGATCGACTGTTTGATCCACCAAGCGGCGTAGGTCGAAAGCTTGGCCCCCTTGGTCGGGTCGAACCGCTCGACCGCCCGCATCAGCCCGATGTTGCCTTCGTTGATCAGGTCCAGCAGCGGCAGGCCATAATCTTCATATTCGCGGGCGATTTTGACCACCAAACGAAGGTTTGCCTTGATCATGTGCTCCCGCGCTGCTTCGTCGCCCGCTTGGACCCGGCGAGCGAGTTCGATCTCCTGTTGAGGCGTTAGCAACGCGGTTTCAACCGCCTCGCGCAGGTAAAGGCGGAGCGAAGTGTTTTCATCCCACGTGCCACGTTCGCGGACCGGCAACTGGGACGGTAATTTCACGGAGGCCGATCGGCGAACTTCACCGATTTTGCCGGGACTGTCCTGCACGATCACGACATTGGCGTCGCGAACGCTGGCGGGACTAACCGTTAGCGGCTGCGGTTGCTCCGGTTTGGCCACCGCAGATTTCACGGCTGCCGGGCTAGCCGACAAACGCGGGGCAGGTTTGACGGCGCGGGATCGGCGAACCGCCAAGCGGGGAGTCGGAGCCGGCTGGGCGCGGCGCTTGACGACCGCCACACTGGTCGCCCGACGAGCGCGGGTGGGCTTAGTGGCCTGACCAGTCTTTTTAGAAACGTGAGCGTTTGCCTTCATGATTTCTGGCTTGGTTTGTTATCCCGCCAATTTGTTCGAAAGTAACCGCACGAAACTTGCCAAACAATTCAGCCCTCGTGCGCTTGGCCTCTTTAATCAGCACCGGCTGGGCCACATTGTATAGATACCACTACCGGTGGTTTGTTCAACAAATCAGTCTAATTTTGTCTGGTTTCAGCCCACCAAGCCATCGGAGGGGCTTAAATTGGTGCCAATGCGGCCAGAGGGAGCCGCACTATTGTGTCACACTTGGCCCACTGCCACTGCCAGCGGCGACCGTTAGGAAACTTGAGCGCGAAGTTCTTCCCGCCCAACCCGGGTAGAGAACTGTGCTCTCACGTCCGCGACCAAACGATCCACGGAGAGACCGTGTTTCGCCCGCAGGTAATCCACGGAACTGGCGTGTTCGACGAATTGGTCGGGCCAAGAGATCCGCAGCACTGCGGTTTTGACCCCGACTTCATTGAAGCTCTCCAAAACCGAACTGCCATAGCCACCGGCCGCCACATGATCTTCCATCGTGACGATCAATTCCGCGGTCTGACCGTAAAATTGGTGAACCTGATGATCAATCGGCTTGAAAAAGCGCGGGTTGACCACGGCTACGTCGAGCCCATCGGCTGCCAAAAGGTCGGCCGCTTGCCGAGCCAGCGTCAGCATGGGACCCAAGCCAAAGATCGCGACCTTAGGGCCTCCAGAATTGGTAAAGTGGCGAACCACCTCCGCTTTCCCAATTTCTATGACCGCCGGTTGCTCCTTTATGGCAACCCCCTCGGCATTGCCGCGCGGATAACGGATCGCCACCGGATGCTTCTGGAGCGTCGCGGTGAACATCATATCCTGCAGCTCGTCCTCGTTGGAGGGCGCCATGCCGATGATTTCTGGCAGGCAACGCAGGTAGGCAATGTCGAACAAACCGTGGTGAGTCGGCCCGTCGTTGGCGCTTAAGCCCGAGCGGTCCATGCAAAAAATCACCGGTAAATCCTGCAAACAGACGTCGTGGTGGATGCAGTCGTAAGCCCGTTGGAGGAAAGTGCTGTAAATCGCCACCACCGGATGAAATCCCATGGTCGCCATGCCAGCAGCGAAAATGACCGCGTGCTCCTCGGCGATACCCACGTCGTAGTATTGTCCCGGCAGAGCTTGTTCCAGCAGCTTGAGACTGGTGCCCGTGGGCATGGCGGCGGTGATGCCCACCACGTTTTTGTTCTGCTGGCAGAGTTTGACCATGGTTCGGCCAAACACGTCCTGCCACATCGGCGGAGCGCCGGGTTTGGGCATGGGCGTCTGCCCGGTTTGGACGTCGTAGGGGCCCAAACCGTGGAACTTTTCCGGGTGCTTCAGGGCGGCCTCAAAGCCTCGCCCTTTTTGGGTTAGCACGTGAATCACCACCGGCTCGTTGCAGGTCTTGGCGAATTCCAAGGTGCTGATCAACTGAGCTAGGTTGTGGCCGTCAATGGGACCCAAGTAACGCAGGCCAAATTCTTCAAACAACAGCGCGGACCCATGCCCGCCGCGGCCATCGGCATCCAACTTGCCGCCGGTCTGCTCCAAGCCCACGGCGTTGGCGACGCCTTTCAACGCTTCTTCGGCCTTTTGGCCCAGCATGGAAACCAGTTCGCCCTGGGGTAATTTCTTTAGCCAATGGCCAAAATCCTCGCGAATCCGGTTGTAGCGGGGGTTGGTTGTGAGTTTGCCGAGGTAGGTTGAAATCGCGCCGACATTCTTGGCGATCGACCACTCGTTGTCGTTCAGGATGCCGATGAACTTCTTGGTCGTGTGGGCGATGTTGTTCAGGGCCTCGAAGGAAATGCCGTTGGTCAAGGCGGCGTCGCCGAAAACACACACCACATGTTCGTCGGTCTTCCGTTGGTCCCGGGCGGCGCACATTCCGAGGGCCGCCGAGAGCGCGGTGCCGGCATGGCCCGCGCCATAGCAGTCGTGCTCGGACTCGGTGCGCAGGGCAAAGCCGTTCAAGCCGTCGGTCGTCCGAATCGTATGAAAACGATCTTTTCGCCCCGTCAGCAACTTGTGGACATAGACTTGATGACTCACGTCCCAGACAAACTTGTCCTTGGGCGTCTCGAAACAGCGGTGCATCGCCACGGTCAGTTCGACCACGCCCAAATTCGGGCCGAGATGCCCGCCGTTTTTGGCGAGTTTCGTGATGAGTTCGGTCCGGATGTCTGCCGCCAGCTCTACCAGCTGCTCAGGCGTGAGTTTCTTCACGTGCGACGGATGATCTACCATGTCGAGATAACGGCTCATTCGTAATTAACAGTTTCCGAGAAATTCGGTGAAAAATCGGCCACGGCAAATCGGCCTCTTCCACTCTTAGTCAGTCAACTCCGCGGCTTCGTGGGGCAGTGGTTTCAACTCCAGCCGGCCGGTTGGCCCCGCTTCCAGCTTCTGCACCCGGACTTCGGCTTCGGCGAGCTGCGCTTGGCAGATTTGCGCCAAACGGGTGCCTTCTTCGAAGCGTGCCAGCAGTTGTTCCAAGGGCAATTCGCTGGCTTCCATCGCTTCCACGATGGTTTCCAGTTTCTTTAGCGCCTCTTCAAACGGAAGCCGGGCTTCCGGTGCGGCGGCTTTGACGGCCTTGGACACAGGGGCCGAAGCTACCGGCATAGACGTGATCTTGCCTAGTGGATTTCACTAACTCGGTTGAGTCGGTTCCCGCTGCGCCTTCCGGGCGCCTTGGCCGGACCCGAAAATGGACGCCCACTTCCAGCGTCGTTTCAGAAGGAAATCAACGACTGCACGGGGTGCCCGGACAGGCGGGTGCGGCCGGCGAGGAATTCGAGTTCGATCAGGAAGTTAAGGCCCACGATCTGCGCCCCCAGTTTTTCGAGCAAATGCACGGCGGCGGCCGCGGTGCCCCCGGTGGCCAGCAGATCATCCACCAAGAGCACCCGTTCCCCTGGTTTCACCGCGTCGGTGTGCACCGCGACGGTCGCGAACCCGTATTCCAGGTCGTAGCTTTGTTCATGGGTGTTCCACGGCAGTTTGCCTTTCTTGCGGATGGGCACAAACCCGGCCCCGAGCTTGATCGCCGCGACCGCGCCAAAAATGAACCCCCGAGCGTCGATACCCACGACTTTTTGCACGCCGGCCGCGCGATGCGCCGCCACCAAAAGATTGATCGCCCCGTCGAAGAGGCGGGCGTCGGCCAACACCGGGGTGATGTCCTTGAACTGGATGCCGGGTTTGGGGAAGTCCGGCACGTTACGGATCGCTTGGGCGAGTTCGGCAATGGTGACTTGGCTCATGATGACTTGCTGCGGCGCGTTGTGCGGGACCGCTGCCCACGGGTCAAGGAGCGGGCGCGGAAAATGAGCTTCGAGGGCCGACCCAACCGCCCGCCGGCCTCGCTCACTCACACGTAGAGTGCCTGCTTCAGCTCATGCACCAGCACGCTGGTGATGGGAAACCGGCGGTTCATGTCCTGCTCCAAGCAGCGAAGGACGATCCGCTCCAGCTCCGCCGGAATGTCTGCGTTGATTGCGCGCGGCGGGACGAACTCCCTCCGGTTCAAATGCCGGCGCAACACTTCATCCGCATTTTCGCCCGGAAACGGCTTCTTGAACGTCAGCAGTTCATACGCGCTCACGCCCCACGCCCACAAGTCGGCGCGGTGATCGACCGGTTGTTTCAACAACTGCTCAGGCGCCATGTAAAATGGCGTGCCGGAAAGTTTGTCCAACTTGCGCGGCGGATTAGGAATCGGCTGGGCCAGGTCGAAGTCGATCAGCCGAAGGCTCCCATTGCGGGTGAGCAACACGTTCTCGGGCTTGATATCGAGATGCATGAACCCGCGGTCGTGAACCACTTCCAGCGCGGTCGCAAAGTCGATCAGCACCCGCGCGATGTCCCCGGTCAGCACCGGATCGTTGGCCCCCATCAGCAGCTTCAGGTTGGCACCTTCGACGTATTCCATCACCAACGCCAATTCCCCCCCGAGTTTGCCGTGCTCCACATAGCCGATGATGTATTGGCCGTCTTGGCACGCGTGCAAGGTCTCCGCTCCCACGTTGAAGCGCTTGCGCTCTGCAAAGGCAAACGCGGTGTTGTTTTGCATCAACCGCACGGCAAACGGGCGCCCGGCGTCATTCGTCGCCAGCCAAATCTCCGACATGCCGCCCGCGTTGATCAACTCGTGCAGCGTGTAGTTTCCCAATTTTTGACCGGCGGTGGGCATTTGATTTACGAGCCGCGGTAGCTAGCACAGCGCCAAGTCGGGGGAAAAGTATTTCGCTCCCAGAATCATCGGGCAAAGCCGGGAAACCCCCTTGAAATCAAAGAATTCCACCGAATTGCCTCCAACTCACCGCCGCCGGCCCAGAAGCCGTCGCACCCGGCCAAGCCGTCGCCACGTGGGTAAATATCCCCGCCGCTGGATTTTTCTCCGGAACGGAGGAACATGGCCGCGCTGGCCGGCAAACCAGCAGTTCCCAGATCACCCACCGTGCGTTTACCCACCGACATCGCCCGCCAATTCCCGAGCCTGCGAGTCGGCGAGACGCTCCGTGCGCCCTCCCTGAACCCGAGGCCGAAGAGTGGACTCTCCCGCCACGCGTTTGCCGGTGCCTCCGCATGAACCCCACCGTCAAGGCCGTCGTGGAAGCTTGCGCCGGCTGGATCTACCCCAATGCCTGCCAACTCTGTGGCCACCGGCGCGCCCCGGCCGCTGAGGGCTACGTCTGCTCGGCCTGCTGGAAGGGACTCCGCTTCATCCAACCGCCCTATTGCCGGCGGTGCGGACTCCCCTTCGCCGGGGCGATCACCGACGAATTTGAGTGCGCCAACTGCCGCGAAATTGACCTCGCCTTCGAATTCGCCCGCGCGGCCGTCGTGGCCGAAGGTGTCGCGCTCGAGGTCATCCACCGCTACAAATACCAGCGGGCCCTCTGGTTCGAACCCGTCCTCGGGGACTTGCTGCGGCGGGCCGCCGGTGCCGATTTCGCGCCCGGCGAATGGCATGGCCTAGTGCCCGTGCCGCTACACCCGGTGCGGGAGCGGGAACGGGAATTCAACCAAGCAAATCGGTTAGCCGAAGTCCTCGGCCGCACCCTCGGCCTGCCCGTGTGGCCCCAACTCGTGCGCCGCACCGCGGCCACCCGCACGCAGACTCGGTTGAGTCGCGACGAGCGCTCGGACAACGTCCGTCGGGCCTTTGCTCCGGTCGCCCGCGTGCGGCTCACCGGCCAGCGACTGCTCGTGGTGGACGACGTGCTCACCACCGGCGCGACGACCCACGCCGTGGCCTGCGTCCTCCGCGAACTGGGCGCTGAAACCGTCGGGGTGCTGACCGCCGCCCGCGCCACCCTGGAGAGCGCCGGACGGCCAGTCGGACGCGGGGAATAGGGGATCAATGCCCCGCCGGAGACGCCCACTCCGGGGCCGGTGGTTCGGCGGTTCGCTTACCCCCCGCTGCCCGCTCCCAGCCGCTGTCCGACGCGCAGCAAATTGCCGTCGGGATCGACGATGGCAAACTCCCGCATCCCCCACGGCTTATCTTCGGTGGCATCCTGCCGCGGAATTCCACTGCGCGGCAACTGCGCCAAGGCAAACGCCCGGGCGAGGCTGTCCACGTCGGCCACCCGGAGATAGCAACCCGCCTGCGATCCAGCCGGCCGAAGTTCCCGGTGTGTGAAAAAATGAAGCTCCAAGGTGCCCCGATGAAGCATCGCGTAGTCACCGAAACCATGAATCTCGCCGTCAAAACCCAAGCGCCGAAAAAAGGCCAAGGTCACGCTCAAGGATCGGCTGGGCAGAATCGGAATTGCGAGGTCGTCTGGTGGCATACGGTTGGTGCGGGGAGACTCTGGGCTATGTGGCCAGCGGTTAGCGAGCAGGTAGCGAGTCGAGTGGGCCCGTCCGCCTGCGCGGGACTCACCTCAGGGAAACAAACCGGAAAAAGTAATGCTCCAACCCCGCGGCGGATTGACAACCCTCATGGCGCTGCAGCGCCTAGTTAGGCGGCTGGAATTTCATGTCTCGGTATCGTGAACTCGAAAGCCAATGCTACAAGTGATGCCAACGTCACGGCAATCCACCACCAGCCATAAAAAGCCGTCGCGTCGAAAATCAAAATCTTCTGCCACTGTGATTCAGTGGCGATGAGAAGAACGATGAAAGCGGCGTTGAAGACGGCAGAGAATAACCAGAATGCAGCGGATGGGGCGAGTGCTCTGCGCTGGCGGCTACGCCACCGCCAGCCAATCCCCACACCGTATCCAACAAGGAAATAAATGCCCAACTGCCAAATACGCCATGCACGGTCGAAGGCAGACAGCAAAGCTCCGATAGTCGGGAGCGCAAGGACCACCACCCAGATGATACCGATGCGGAACAGCCAACGAGCGATGTGGGCCGGAATATCGCGTTGAGTTGTCATGGCGTGTGAAGCGGCCTACGACCTAACCTCAGCGCCCCGCCTCCAGCGCCCCGCTGCCGCCCTCGGCTTCCCCCGCGTTCAAGCCTAATGACTTCCGCGGGTAGTTTCTCCAAGAGGCGTTGCGGTCATTCGGAAGAAGTGCTCTCTATAACAGCCTAGCACTCATAACTGCCGGAATCATCTGAAGCCGATTAGAAAACAAACGGTTGCGGCAACTGCAACGGCACCGCAAGCGCTCCAAACAATCTGTGGCCGCTGCGCTGGGGTAGCTGTCCGATAGCGCTGAACGATGAAAAGCAATGAGAAGAGCGAAACGATGGAAAGAAGAGCGATAAGCGCGATGGTCATGTTTGTGTGTTGTGCTTTAGGATTTGGTGAAGTGGATTTCACGATGCGCGTAGCGACGCCTAACGACCCAAGCTCGACGTCAACGGTGGCGGGTGAAGGGTAGGGACCATGCGCCTTTGCGCTCAATTCGTGAGTGTTTTCGGGGATTTCGGTGAGTGATACAAGGTTGAATCGCCACTGCCCGGCCACTGCCCGGACCTGCTCGGTCAGGGTAGTTTGCTGGCAGAGCTGCTGGCAGTGAAAAGGGTTCAAAGCGGCTGGGCGTCGGCCGGGAAGTAGGTGAAGAACCGCTGCCGGGGATTCCCCACGGCACCGGAGGAAGGTCGTCCCCCGCCGGGGTGCTGCCAGACCCGCCGGGTGCGGTTCCAATGGAAGCCGAGTTCGGCCAACTGGCGGCGCAAGTTCACGGCGGGCGGCTGGTGGAACTGGACCCACACCCAACGCCCCACCACCTCGGCGCGTTCGTAGAGGTCGGGGGCCACGGCCCGGAGCCGATGCACCAAACGGTCGGCACTCAGGAAGCGGTTGCGCCGACGGAGGCGGAAGTTGATCGGGGGCATCGCGGAGCGGGCGGGCGGTTCGGCGCGGCTGGCGAGCCCTGCAAACAGGAATGATTCTGTGGGGTTCATGGTCTTTTTTTGGGACCGGCCGTTCGTCGTCGGTGGGTCGCCCTGCACCGGAAGAGGCCGCGGAGGGCGGGCG
>CAIJLV010000068.1 GCA_903821635.1 uncultured Verrucomicrobiota bacterium
AGCAGGAGGAACCGGTCCGCCGCCGGGTCGCGCTCAAGGTCATCAAGCTGGGCATGGACACCAAGTCTGTGGTCGCCCGGTTCGAGGCGGAACGGCAGGCGCTGGCCCTGATGGATCATCCGAACATCGCCAAGGTCCTCGACGCCGGCGCGACGGATTCAGGGCGCCCGTTCTTCGTGATGGAACTGGTCCGCGGCATTCCCATCACGCGCTATTGCGACGAGAACAAGCTGGATACCCAGGCCCGGCTCGACCTGTTCATCAAGGTCTGCCACGCCATTCAGCACGCCCACCAGAAGGGGATCATCCACCGGGACATCAAGCCCTCGAACATCCTCGTCACGCTGCACGACGGCACGCCGGTGCCCAAGGTGATTGATTTCGGCATTGCCAAGGCGACCGAGGGTCGGCTGACCAACCAGACCCTGTTCACCGCCTTCGAGCAGTTCATCGGCACGCCGGCCTACATGAGTCCGGAGCAGGCGGAGATGAGCGGGCTGGACATTGACACCCGTAGCGACATCTACGCGCTCGGCGTGCTGCTCTATGAGCTGCTCACGGGCAAGACGCCGTTCGATGCCAGGGAGTTGGCGCAGTCCGGGATTGATGCCATGCGAAAGACGATCCGGGAGCAGGAGCCGCAGCGCCCCAGCACGAAGCTGAGCACGATGTTGGGTGACACGCTGACGGCCACGGCGAACGCACACGGGTCAGATTCGGTGAAGCTGCTCAAGCTCATCCGCGGCGATCTCGACTGGATCGTGATGAAGTGCCTGGAGAAGGACCGCACGCGCCGCTACGACACGGCCAATGGCCTCGCCGCGGACCTGAAGCGGCATCTCGACAACGAGCCCGTCGTGGCCCGTCCGCCGAGCACCAGTTACCGGCTCCAGAAGGCATTCCGCCGGAACAAGCTGGTGTTCGCCGCCGCCGGTGGGGTGGCCGGCGCGTTGTTGCTGGGCTTGGTTGCGAGCGGCTGGCAGGCGGTCCGGGCGACGCAGGCCTCCAAGGCGGAATCCCGCCAGCGCCTCCTTGCCGAGGCAGCCCAAAGCGAAGCCCAGACCAAGCAGCGCGAGGCGGAAGCCCAGCGCACCCGGGCCGAGACCGAACAGCAACGCGCCGACGCGCAGGCGCGGAAGGCCCTCGACAGCCAGGAACATTCCCGGCGCTTGCTCTACGCGGCCGACATGAACCTCGCCCAGCAGTCGCTCAAGCTGAACAATCTCGGCCGGGCGCGCCGTTTACTGGACCGGCACCGCCCGCAGCCCGGCGAGGAAGACCTCCGTGGCTGGGAGTGGCGCTATCTCTGGCAAATCACCCGCAGCAGCGCCCTCGTCACGCTCACCACCCGGCCGACCACACGGGGATTCGACGTCAGCTTTTCACCAAATGCCACCCGCCTGGCGGTGGGTTGGATGGATGGACAGGTGGACTTGTGGGATGTCCCAGCCCGTCGGTTGCTCAAGGTGCTGACACAAGACGCCGATGGCCATGCGGCACACGTGGCCTTTTCGCCCGTTCGTAATCTCCTGGCCGCCACCTCCACCAACGGGGTCACTTTATATGACCTGGATTCCGGTCGGGAATCGGTTCTCCTGCGGGCGTCCAAACCCGATTGGTCGGGCGTCCGGGAGTTGTCGTTCTCACCGGATGGTTCCCGGTTGGTGGTTTACGCCATGACAAGGGAAGCGGGCAACAGCATCGCCGAGGTTTGCGTGGTGGAGGTGTCCTCCCAGCAGATCGCGAGCAGGCATAAATCTAAATCCCAGTTCGTTGACTACCTTGGCTACCCGTTTTTTGGAGCGGCTCGTCTGTCCTCCGACCACCGGCGCCTTTATCTGCCGCGTTTTGACCCGGACAACGCACGCTATGGCATCCGATGCGTTGATCCCTCGTCCGGTAACGAGATCTGGCAGACCGAAATGCTGCAAGACAACGGTTTGAGTGCCCTCGCGCTATCTCCCGACGGGAAGGTGCTGGTGTCCGGCTCGGGGTTTGGAGATTCCATCATCCGCGTCTGGGACGCCATGAGCGGCCGGCTCTTGCGCCAGCTCGACAGCCACACCAGTTGGGTCTCCAAGCTGGTGTTTTCGCCGGACGGGCGGCAATTGCTCTCCTCCGCGACCGATCAGACCATCCGCGTTTGGGAAACCAGCACATGGAATCAAGTCAACGTGCTGCGCGGCCACTCCGACGAGATTCACGGGCTGGCGCTTTCCGAGGCTGCGGAACTCATCGCCAGTGCGAGCAAGGACGGCGACCTCATGCTCTGGCGGGCGGATGGCAAGACCGCCGCCGAGGGCTACAGCCGGCTGCCGGTGGAATCGAGGACCAGTGTCTGGCCGCTCGCTCATTCCTGGGTGGCGATGGTTTCTTCCCAGGGGCTCCAGTTGTCCGATCTCAAGAGCGACGCGCTACCGATCTCGCTGATCGGACCCTCCACGAACATCCTCGGGCCGTTTGGCACCAATATCGTCGCCGAATGGAACGGAACCAACCAAGTCCTCCTCCGTGAAATGCGCGGGACCGATTTCATCCCCGTGGGAGCGATCACGGTGGAGTCGGGGCTAAGGCCAATGAGCATGGATTACAACCCCAAGCACCAGCTCCTGGCGTGGACCGACTCCTCCTCTTCAAACTCGGTTCATGTCGCGAGCCTGGCCGAACCTGGCCGTCGTCGTGAACTGAAGAGCAATGTCGCAGTGACGAATGTCGTGCGGTTTAGTGACGATGGCGACCATCTCCTTGCCCTGACCGGATCTGGCGATGCCTGGCACGTTTGGGAGGTCGGATCCGGGCGGATCGTGGTGTCTGCCCAAGAGTCACTCCGACACTGGGTCTGGGCCGCCGGCGGGCGGATCCTAGTGGCGGGCATCAGCACACCCGGAGGTTACGAGATCGCCTTCTACGATTTGGACCACCCCGGACGGACAGCGCAACGGGTTCCGGGCCGAGATGCACTGTGGAGCTTGGCGCGATCGCCCGATGGCAGCCTCGTCGCTTCAGCCGACGTTCGGGGTTTGGTGCGGCTGTTCGATCCGGCCAGGGGCGAGCCGCTCGCGACCCTTCACGGCCATCTCAACGGGTCCCTCGGCCTCGCCTTCTCGCCGGATGGGCGGCGGTTGATCTCCACCAGCAGCGGGCGGGAGACCGTCAAGCTGTGGGATGTCGGCATGCGGCAGGAGCTACTGACCTTGGTCGGGACCAGCACCGCTGTGGTAAGGGCCCGGTGGACTGCCGATGGCGACGTGATCCTCGCCGGCGCACCGTGGCAGGCCTGGCGCGCGCCCTCGTGGGAGGAGATCAACGCGGCGGAGGCGAAGGAGAAAGCGGAGGGCAAACAGCCATGAACCCAAATCGCGAAGAACTTCTGTTCCAGCTCGCACTGACCAAACCAGTCGCCGAGCGCGCCGCATGGCTCGACCGCGAGTGCGGCGGGGACAAAGACCTGCGCGCCCGTCTCGAAGCCCTACTCGCGGCGCACGAACAGCCCGAGACACTGCTGGCCGCGCAAGCCGACGCGGCCCGTCCCACCATCAAGCTCGACCTCGCCGATGCGCCCGACGAAGCCGTGGGCCAGACGCTCGGGCGCTACAAGCTGCTGGAGCAAATCGGCGAGGGCGGCTGCGGCATGGTCTATGTCGCCGAACAGAAGGAGCCGCAGCGCCCCAGCACGCAACTGACGCAGGCGCTCGTAGCCGCCGAGGTAACGAGGCGGACTTCTGGATGGGCTGAGCAATCCGCCTCCTCCTGCCGCAAAATTCGCCGTGAGCGATGTCTGGAGTCGGTGGGCCGAAGCAATCTTCAACATTTGAACCATGAAAACGACTGACACCATCACAGCTCTTTTCATCACCCTCCTCGGCGGTGTCACCCACTTTGTCAGCGCCGCTGAGCCGAGTGCGCCCGCTTTCAGACCGGTCATCCCGAAGACCTGGGACGACGCGGCGATGGCCGAGGTCGAGATTCCACTGGCGAACTCATCCGCTTCACCCAAGCAGGTCCCGGCTGACTTCTACTATCGCATTCCCGTCCGGCCGATCCATGCGAGCTATCCCGTCTATCATCCCGACCGGGAACCACCCGGTTACTTCGACCAATTGCGCGCGAAGGAACCGATCGTTCTTTGGGATGACAAAGGAGTGCGTCCCGCTTTGACGACGGAAGCGGACTGGATTGCGGCTGGCAAACTGGTCTTCGATTCGCCCATCGGCAGCGGCTCGGGTCGAATCGCCGCCTCCATGTCCACGAACCTGCCGGTGCGTGACCCCCGCTGGTATCGGGATGTGTCGGCGCCGCTCACGCCGGAGGGGATTCTTCCATTCTACCGCTACGTGATTCGCGAGCGAGGCAAGGTGGAAGTCGGTGTCCTGAGCTGTGCGATGTGCCACACCCGGTTGATGCCTGACGGTAGTGTGATTTCCGGCGCCCAGGGAAACTTCCCCTTCGGTGCCGTATTTGCCCGCGATTTCCGGGACGGGGACGGCCTGGTCGAAATCAACCGCCGGCTGGAGCGGCAGCTTTACGCCGCTCCGTGGATTCAGCCCGACCCGCAGGCAGGACTGGGCGAAATGTCGCTCGAACAAATCGCCTTGCCGCACAGCGTCATTCCACCCGGCGTTGTTTCGCGTCATCGGTCCAGCCCGATGTCGCCCGTGCAGGTGCCGGACCTGATCGGATTGAAGGATCGGCGCTACCTGGATCGCACGGGGCTGCAGCGGCACCGCGACATCGTGGATCTGATGCGTTACGCCGCACTCAATCAAGGCGGCGATGACCTGGCGAGCTACGGTGGCTTCGTTCCGGCGACCGCGATCCCCGGCCAGATGCCGAGCCCGGAGCAAGCCGCCTTCGGCCGTTACAGCGATGAACAACTTTACGCGCTGGCCCTCTTTGCTTACTCGCTCAAACCGCCTCCGAACCCGAACCTGCCCAAGACCGCCGAACAGAAGACGCTGGTCGATCGCGGAAGAGAAATCTTCATGGACTCGAACCATCGCTGCGCGACCTGCCACAAGCCGCCGCTCTACACGAACAACAAACTCACACCCGCCCGCGGCTTCAATGCGCCGGAAAACCATTCCGAAGGAACCAACCTCATGTCCAGGTCCGTCGGCACCGATCCGACACTCGCCACACGCACGCGCCGGGGCACCGGCTTCTACAAGGTTCCGTCGCTCCTGGGACTCTGGTATCGCGGCCCCTTCGAGCACAACGGCTCCTGCGCCACGCTGGAAGACTGGTTCAACCCCGCGCGCACCAACGACACCTATGTCCCCACCGGCTGGAAAGGTCCGCCCTTCACCAAGACCCGCGCCGTGAAAGGCCACGAATTCGGCCTGAACCTTTCGCCAGAGGACAAAGCGGCGCTGATTGCGTTTCTGAAAACTCTGTAGCCATGAATTCCACTCGGGAGGAACTGTTGTTTGCGCTGGATCTCACCAAGACCGTCGCTGAACGAAGCGTCTGGATCGACCGGGAATGTGACGGCGATCCTGCGCTTCGCGCGCGGTTGGACGCTTTGCTCGCCGCGCATGAGCAACCTGAGACGCTGCTGGCCACGCAGGCCGAAACCGTCCGCCTTCGCGAAGACGTTTCGGCGCAACAAGCCCGGCCCACGTCAAACTCGACCTCGCCGATGCTCCTGACGAAGCTGTGGGCCACAAGCTCGGGCGCTACAAGCTGCTGGAGCGCGTGGGCGAAGACGGGTGCGGCGTGGTCTATGTCGCGGAGCAGACCGAGCCGGTGCGGCGGCTCGTGGCGCTGAAGGTCGACACCGCTCTGAAGTCATGAATCCCCACTTGAAGATCACAAGCCGGCTTGGCTCTCTCATCGCGGCATTCGTTCTTGCGGCGATCGCCTCCGCCCATCCAGGGGCGGGCATCGCAGTGGACTCACAAGGGCGCGTCTACTTCACCGCCGGCCCGATGATCGTGATGATCGCGACCAACGGCGTGGCGCGCACCATTGTCCACGATCAGCAGAACGAGAAATTCCACCAGCTCCATCACATTCAACGCGCGCCCGACGGCGGGTTGCTGACGGCGTCGGACAAGGGTGACGTCATTTGGCGCTTCACGCCGGAAGGAAAATTGAGCCGGTTCTATCCGCCTGAAAATGATATGCGCGCACTTGCGGTCGGCACGGGTGGCGACCCGTTCGCAGTCGATCGCACGGGAAATGTTTATGCCGTGAACTCCAAGCAGGACCGCTACACCCAGATTCTCAAGGTCACGCCGGAAGGCCAGATCAGGGTGCTGGCCGGCGGGGGCTGGGGCTTCGCTGACGGCAAAGAAATCGAGGCGAAGTTTGGCGACCTCCATGGCGGCGGCATGCTCGTGGCGCCGGACGGCGCGCTGTTGCTCACGGACCACTTCGTTCGCGTGCGACGAATCGCCCCGGACGGCTCCGTGACCACGCTGGCGGGTGGACTCGAGAAGGGGCACTCCGATGGTCCTGGACCGGACGCCCGGTTCGACGGTGCCAGTGGTCTCGCGCTCGACGCCCAAGGCAACCTGCTGGTCGCGGAGCAGAGCGGGCGCATCCGCAGAATCTCGTCCGCTGGTCGGGTGTCGACCCTGGCGGGCTCTGGACGAAAGGGCAAGAAGGATGGGCCGTTGCTCGAAGCGACCTTTGACGAGCCGACGGGAATCGCCGCGGCACCAGACGGCGCCTTCTTCGTGCTCGAACCGCACGGCCCGCGGGTCCGCAAGATTTCCAACGGCCATGTCACCACGATTCACCAAGGACTGCCATGAATCCATCTCGTGAAGAAGCGCTGTTCCAACTCGCACTGAGCAAGCCCGCCGCGAAACGCGCCGCGTGGCTTGATGCAGAATGCGACGGCGACGCAGCCTTGCGCGCCCGCCTCGAAGCGCTGCTCGCCGCCCACGAACAACCCGAAACGCTGCTGGCCACCCAGGCCGAATCCGCCCGCCCTACCATCAAGCTCGAGTTCGCCGATGCGCCCGACGAAGCCGTGGGCCAGAAGCTGGGGCGCTACAAGCTGCTGGAGCGGGTCGGTGAAGGCGGGTGCGGCGTGGTCTATGTCGCGGAGCAGACGGAGCCCGTTCGCCGGCGCGTCGCGCTCAAGGTCATCAAGCTGGGCATGGACACCAAGCAGGTGGTGGCGCGGTTCGAGGCGGAACGCCAGGCGCTGGCGATGATGGATCATCCGAACATCGCCAAGGTGCTCGATGCGGGCACGACCGACGTGGGGCGTCCGTTCTTCGTCATGGAACTGGTGCGCGGTGTCCGCATCACCGACTACTGCGACCAGGCCAATCTCAGCACGAAGGAACGGCTCGATCTGTTCATCAAGGTTTGTCACGCTATCCAGCCCCGAATCTCAACGCCCCCCGCCGGATCACGGAATCCCTCGAACGGCTGGTATAACTCCGCGGCGCCTGGGGCGAAGCCGCCCAGGCTGCCGAGTGGAAACAGAAACTGGCCATGTTCGCGCAAGCCGCACAGTCCAAGAACGGTGGAGCATTCCCTAAACTGAGGACCCGATGATGCACCTCTCCACCCAGCCTGAAACCTGCGATCAAGCTCTTCAATTATGAGCCACACCCCCAACCCTGAACGGTTCCACGCCCTCGATGCCACCCGCGCTTTCGCCTTGCTGCTCGGCGTCGTCTTCCATGCCGCCTGGAGCTTTGCTCCGGCACCCTTGGGCGCTCCCATCGTGGATGTGTCCGCGGGCAGCGGCTTCTATTGGTTCTTTTTCACGTCGCACACGTTCCGGATGCAGCTGTTCTTCCTCATCGCCGGATTCTTCGGGCATCTGCTGTATCACCGGCGCGGTTTCTCCGGCTTCGCCCGGCACCGGTTGCTTCGGGTCGGCCTGCCATTGGTCGTGAGCTGGTTTATCCTGTTTCCCTTGGTGGTGGCGGCCTTCGTGACGGGCGGGAATGTCTCGGGGGGCAACTTGGTGGAGCTTCCCCTGCCGCTCCTGTTCACGCTGATGTTCAAACAGGGGAAGATGTTCGTTCCGAACTCGGTGGGCGGCCTGTTCAGTCTCACCCATCTCTGGTTCCTCTACTATCTGCTGTGGATCTACGCGCTGACACTCGGGTTGCGCTTCCTGGTCACCCGTCCGGCACCGTTGGCCAGCCGCCTGCGCGGTTGGGGGGATGGCTGGGTCGCGCGGGTGATGCAGTCGCCTGGTTTCATCCTGTGGCTGACTTTGGGCATGGGGTTGTTTCTCTGGCCGATGGAGGGCTGGTTCGGGGTGGACACTCCCACGCAATCACTCATGCCGTCGATGCCGGTGCTGATCCTATATGGTTCGTTCTTCGCCCTGGGCTGGATGTTGCATCGCCAAGCGGGTTTGCTGACCGGCTTGGTCCGGCACTGGCGGTGGCAGTTGGTGCTGGGATTGCTGATGTCGGTGCCGCTGTTCATCGCCTTTCGAGCGGTGCAGGACCAAGGGGTGACGGGCCGTTATCCCCGCCTTGAGGCGGGTCAGGTCAAGGATTGGCCCGCCTTTCTGGCGCGGCTGCAGTCGGCCCGCCAACCGGAGACGGTTCCAGTTGAATTGGCCAACTTGTGGCGTCAATTCCCGCCGAAAGCTCAGGAGGCCATCCTGCGCCTGTCCGATGCCAGCGACCCCAACCGGCGCGCCGGGCTCGCGGGAGCCATCAAAAACCTGATGGTGCAACCGGCCATGTTCGGCACCGAACGGATTCTGCCCGGGCCGCCGCCTCCTGTAGAAGTGGGCCGCCGGGCCATGGCGGAGAACCGTGCGACCCTGGAGCGGTTGTTCCCGGGTTCGCTGGCGGGAGATCCACGGGCGTTGAGCTGGTATCGTCCGGCGAAACTGGCCTACTCCTTGGGCTACGCTTTGGTGATGTGGCTGCTGGTCTTCGGGACAGTCGGTTTCTTTCAAGCGCGCTGTCCGGAGCACAGCCCCGCCTGGCGCTACGTGGCCGACAGCTCGTATTGGATCTACCTGGCCCACCTCCCGCTCGTGGCCGTCCTGCAGATCTGGATGGCGTCTTGGCCGTGGCCCGGAGTGGTGAAGTTCGCCCTGTTGAACCTCATCGCCTTCACGGTGCTGTTCGCGAGTTACCATTATCTCGTCCGCTCCACCTTCATCGGGCGGATGCTGAACGGGCAGAGCTATCCGTTCGTGGCTTGGCCGTTCGCGCAGCTAGCCCGTCGGCCAGGCGACGCCGCTGAACGCGAAGGCTCAGTGCCGAAGCAAAAATCACCGCCACAATCGACCAATCGGTCATGAACCCAAATCGCGAAGAAGCCCTGTTTGCGTTGGCACTGGAGAAACCGGTGGCGAAGCGCGCCGTGTTTCTCGAAGCAATGTGCGAAGGTGACGCCGCGCTGCGGCAGCGCGTCGAGGGTCTGCTGGCCGCGCACGAGGCGACGGCGAACCCGCTGCACACCGCCGCGGGCTCCGCCCCCACGATCAAGCTCGAGTTCGCCGACGAACCCGATGAAGCCGTCGGCCAGACGCTGGGGCGCTACAAGCTGCTGGAGCGCGTTGGCGAAGGCGGGTGCGGCGTGGTCTATGTGGCCGAGCAGACGGAGCCGGTGCGGAGAAGGGTGGCGCTGAAGGTGATCAAGTTGGGGATGGACACCAAACAGGTCGTCGCGCGGTTCGAGGCGGAACGGCAGGCGCTGGCGATGATGGACCATCCGAACATCGCCAAGGTGCTGGATGCCGGCACGACCGACGTGGGTCGTCCGTTCTTCGTGATGGAATTGGTCCGCGGTATCAAGATCACCGATTACTGCGACCAGGCCAATTGCACCACCAAGGAGCGGCTCGATCTGTTCATCAAGGTCTGCCAGGCCATCCAGCACGCGCATCAGAAGGGGATCATCCACCGCGACATCAAGCCGTCGAACATCCTCGTGACGCTGCACGACGGCGTGCCGGTGCCGAAGGTGATCGACTTCGGCATCGCCAAGGCGACGGAAGGTCGGCTGACGGACAACACGGTTTACACGCAGTTGCACCAGTTCATCGGCACGCCAGCCTATATGAGTCCGGAGCAGGCGGAGATGAGCGGGCTGGACATCGACACGCGCAGCGACATCTACAGCCTGGGCGTGTTGCTCTACGAACTGCTGGCCGGGAGCACACCGTTTGATGCGAAGGACCTGATGGCCTCGGGCATCGACGCAATGCGGAAGACGATCCGCGAGAAGGAGCCCCAACGCCCGAGCACGCGCCTGGCGACGCTCGGCGCCGACCAACTCACGACCACCGCGAAGCGCCGCTCGGCCGACACGTCGAAGCTGCTGCACCAGCTCAAGGGAGATCTCGATTGGATCGTGATGAAGTGCCTGGAGAAGGATCGCCAGCGCCGCTACGACACGGCCAACGGCCTCGCCGCGGACCTGAAGCGGCATCTCGACAACGAGCCGGTCCTCGCCCGTCCGCCCAGCGCGGCTTACAAATTCCAGAAGGCCTTCCGCCGGAACAAGCTGGCGTTTGTCGCCTGCGGGGTGGTCGTGGTCGGTCTGCTGATCGGGTTGGCGGCGCTCGCGTATGCCCTGGTCCGGGAACGCGCGCTCAAGTCCGAGTCCGCGCGCGCTGACTCGATCGCCACGTTTGTCACCGGACTGCTCAACAAGGCCGTGCCGAAGATGGCTCTCCAGGGCAACAGCAAGGGGATACGAACGATGCTTGAATCCGCGGACGAGCTCGTTTCCACAACCCTCACCAACTCTCCGGCGGCGGAACTGACGGTCCGCGATGCGTTGCAGTATCTTTACGGCGGGAGACTGGATGATTTGATAACCAACATGAAGCAAACCGATCGGATGGAGTCGCTGCTGCCCTTGGTGACGGACGACCGGTTGCCACTCAACCACTCACGGGACGATCTGCGGATTGATGTTGTGACCGCACGGTTGTTCGCTGGCACCGTCCCCCGCGCCCGCGCGGACCTCGAAAAACTGGCTGAGGAGTTTAAGCAGCGGGGTCCGGCTGGGAACCGCGCCCGAGCCCGGATCTTATCCAATTTGGGAAGCTGCCTCAATGCGCAGGACAAGTCCCCGGAAGCGGAACCTTTGCTGGCGGAAGCCTACCGGCTGGAGCCAGGTCGGACAGGACCCGGGGTTTACTGGGAAGATTTCACGAGCAATCCCTATTCCCGTGCCTTGATCCAAAACGGGAAATATCAATTAGCCGAAGAAGTCGCTCGGCTGGGCATCAGCCGGTTCACTGCCGAAACATTGGGGAAAGAAGGGGATTTGATAAATACGACCTTAACCCCTGGCAGGGCGGGATACCTCCCCATCTACCCACAGCTCGTGGAGGCACAAATCAAGCTCGGCCGATTTCACGAGGCAGAGGCACTGATCGAGGAACAACTGGGATCCGGCACTGCCCAGCCCTGGCCACCGCTGCAGATCAGGAGCTTCAAAACGCTGCAACTGGCCGTCCAAGCCTATTCAGGCCAATGGCACCAAGCCGCGTCCGGACTGATCGCGCTGGCCACAAACTCGGTGGCCGATGGGTGGGACTGGCAACGTGGAGTCACTGCGGCGCTTGCTGCAGGCGAAACCAACACCTATGCGAGCCTCTGTCGGCTGGGACGCCAAAGGTTCGCCGCCAACGCGGAAGCGGAACTGGCGAGTGCGCTTTTTTCTGGATTGATCCTTCGTCCTCAGGAGGAAGATCTGGCACATACTCTGCCCGACCTTCTTCACCGTGTGGAGGAGGGCAAGGATTACCACTGGAGCGCGGTCACACTCCTCTTTTGGAATTCCCAACTGGCATATCGGAAGGGTGAGTATGAGGAAGCACTGCGTTTCCTGGATGCGTGGGGCAGATCAAGGGACGAACGGCCCCTAAACGCCACCGTGCTGCATGACCTGCGGGCGAGCGCGGTGCCGGATTTCTGGCGGGTGATGATCTTGGCCCGATTGGGTCGAACGGACGGCGCGCTGAAAGCCTACCGCGCCGGCACGCAAAAGCTGGCTGGGAGTTTTCCATCCTCCTGTGATTCGTTGTTCGTTTCGCTGATCACGTTTTATACCTCGCACGCGCTCCAGCAGGAAGCCCGGGAGGTGCTCCGCAGCCAGGGGATTGCAGTGCCAGGCACCGGGACGACGCCATGAACTCATCACCCGAAGCAGCCCTGTTTCAGTTGGCGCTGGCCAAGCCGGCGGATAACCGGAGCTTGCGGATCTGGAACATCGTCGCCGGCGCGGAGGAAATTGTCCTCTGCACGAATTCCCCGGGCCCGATCCGGAGGCCGGAGTTTTCCGCAGATGGGAAGCGTCTGGCCGTCGCCGAAGAGGGGCGGAAGACTCGGGTTTGGAACACCGCCGACTGGTCCTCCGAGTCGCTTGATGACTCCGTTTCCACCAATGTCGGGCGACTGGTGTTTTCGCTCAACGGCTCCCGGTTGATCCAATCGGTCAGGCCTGGAAATGCGGGAGAAGGGGAGGTGTTGGATCTCGCTTCAGGTAAGAATCTGCTGCGTGTCCAAGAGGACAGAGCCCTGGGTCTGGTGCTTTCCCCGGATGGAACGCTGCTGGCCGTGGGAACCCAGGATGACCGGATTCATCTCCGGAACGTCGAGCGCGGCCAACAGATTGGAACTCTTCGCGGCCACGTCCAAGGGGTTATGGGCGTGTCGTTCTCGCCCGATGGCAAGCCGCTGGCCAGTTGCGCCGACAGCCGGGTGAAGCTGTGGAACGTCGAAACCCAGCAGGAGATTCTGACCTTCGATGGACTCGATAGCCCGTCGAACGCGTTCTTGTTCTCCTCGGATGGCTCATGCCTCGCCGCCCGTGTGAGGGATGATCGTGTGGGCCTTTGGCGCACGCCTTCCTTCCAAGAAATCGCCGCCACGGAGGCGAATGAGAACGCGGAGAGCAAACAGCCATGAACCCCTGACAAGACATGCCCAAGCTTCATTTCCTCCAATCTGAGTTCACCACGCATTCGTGTGACTTGCCCGAGGGCACGACCCAGGTGGGCCGCAGCTCGCGGAACAATCTTGTCCTCAGCGATCCCTCCGTGTCCGCGGATCACTGCGACCTGCTGGTGAGCTGGAACGAGGTGATCGTCCGCGATCACGGCTCCTCCAATGGCGCCTGGGTGGCCGGGGTGCGGGTCAACGCCGGCGGCCAGCTTCCGGTGGATCATGGCGATCTCATCCGCTTCGGCCGGGTCGAGGCCCGGTTGGAATTGGACGGCTTCCCGGCGGACGACGCGACTTCAGTGACGGCCAATTTCGGGGCTTCGCGGCCCGGCGAAGCTGGTTCCGACGCAAAGTCGTTCAAGCAGGTGATCGGGAGCGATTCCTCCGGACAGGATACCCGCAATCCGACCGTCTCGGTGCCCGCCCCCGTGAAGCCCGCTCTGCCGGCGGCCGTTGCCCCGGCGCAAGCCTCGGTTTCGGAGCGGTCATCGCGGGGCGGCCCTGCGGGACGGTGGTGGTTGAAGGCAGCTTTCACCGTGGTCTTCATCCTCGCCTTGGTTTGGCTGCTCCTGATGTTCCCATGAGCGACGTCACCCAGATCCTCACCGCCGTCCGCGCGGGCGACGACGCAGCCGCGGAGCGGTTGTTCGAGCTGGTCTACGCCGAGCTGCGGCAGGTCGCGGCCCAGAAGATGGCCCGCGAATCCGCCGGCCACACGCTCCAGCCGACCGCGCTCGTCCACGAGGCGTGGCTGCGCCTCGGGGCGGACGCGCAGCCGCACTGGCAGAACCGTGCCCACTTCTTCGCCGCCGCCGCCGAGGCCATGCGACGCATCCTCGTGGACCGCGCCCGGCGCAAGCAGGCGCTGCGGCGCGGCGAGGGCGCGGAGCACGTCGAACTGGATGGCCTTCAGCTCGCCGGTCCGGTGGATGATGAGCAGTTGTTGGCGCTCAACGACGCGCTGGAGCGTCTCGTGGCCTTGGATGCGCCCAAGGCCGAGTTAGTGAAGCTGCGTTACTTTGTCGGACTCACGCTGGAGCAGGCCGCGAAGGTGATGAATATCTCCGAGCCGACCGCGAAGCGCTGGTGGGCCTATGCGAAGGCGTGGCTCTTCCGCGAGTTGCAGGCCGCCCAGGCGAACTAGCGCGGCTGAACCCAGTTCGCCCGCACTGCCCTTCCGTGACCGCGAGGTGCAGAAGTGGGTGAGCGTGCCCGTCGCTCCCGGCTGGGGTGCCGCGCCGCCCCTTCGTCCCGAAGTTCGGGAACGACGGTTACCTCCGCCTGCGGGGCGGACGAGCAGGCCGTCCACGTTCTCAAGCCGCCTCGGCTCAGCCCCAAGACTCATCCCGCTCCCCGTCCGTTGCGGGCAGCTTACTGGTCGGAAACCGGCCCAACATCCATCCCGTCGTAGGATTCCAAGCCGAGCTCTGCCGCCAACTGAGTGAGCTGATCATTGCGCGCATGAAGGGTCTTAGGGGTGTGTTTTTCCACCCGCTCGACATGGAGCACGTTCGTGGAATTGTCGTCGGCGGGGTGGATGACGACCAAGTCATAGCCCATGGCCGCGAGCCGTTGCGCCGCCAGTTCCAGTTTGCCGGAGTCAGGGTCGGTAAAAAAATAACCCCACATCAGCTCACCCTCGACATTCCAGTCGGTGTCAGCCCGCATATTGCTGAACATCTCCTCCAAGTTTTCCAGTGGTATCATGGTCGTGATAGTCTGTGTAAAGCGCGCGGACTAAGGCCGCGGCTGGCACTTGGATGCCACCGATGAGTGGGTAATTTCAACCTTCCGCCGCCGAATTCGTAGCGGCGACCACAACGCCGGGTTGGGGTGCCGACTGAGGAGAATCGCCGCTGGTGCCGTCTGCTGGCCAGTCGGTTGCAACACGCCAGTAGCCTTGCTGCGGTTTCGTGGCCCCCGACAGGGGTTGTGAGCTGGAACACCGTCCACAGCACGTCGGTTGCTACGCCGGGCTGAAGCCGTCGCCCCAGACCGGGGCTGCTGGCCTGAAGCCCACTGCGCCGGGGCAACTCGGGTTGGGGTTGCGTGCGAAAAGCGGTTGCCGGCGCATCGGTTTTGGCCCTGGCGGCCGAGCCCGACAACGGCTTTCCGGGTGGCTTGGTTGCCCGCAGTATTTTGGAGTCAGCCCGGGCCGTCGGCTGAGCTTAACGAATTTTCGGGTGGGGTCAGCGGCCCCTTCGCCGAGGGGTTGGCCGCCTTCTTTCTGGCGCCCGGCCTGTTTTCGGTTATCCGTTCGCCCTTTAAGAGAACTCTCTCATGCTTTCGATTCGTGATCTAAAAATGTCCGTCGGTGGACGCACGCTGTTTGAAAATGCCTCCCTGCAGGTCAACTACGGTGACCGGGTGGCTCTGGTCGGGCCCAACGGGGCCGGCAAATCCACCCTCTTCTCGCTCATCCTGAAGCGGAATGTGCCGGACGAAGGTTCCATCGAGCGCGACGCGTGGACCATGGTCGGCTACCTACCGCAGGAGGGGGAAGCGGTGGGCGAGGAAACCGTATTGGAAGTGGCCACCGGCCGGGCCGGCGAACTGCCCGCGCTGGAAAAACGCCTCCGCGAATTGGAAGTCGCCGGCGCCGTTGACGCCCCCGAATATCTCGAAGCTCACGCGAAATACGATGCCTTTAATGACGCCCAAGTCGAAGCCAAGGCCAAGAAAATGCTGAAGGGCCTTGGCTATAAGGAAGCCGATTTTGGACGGCTGGCGAAGGAGATGAGCGGCGGTTGGGTGATGCGGGCGCACCTCGCGCGCCTGCTGGTGATGGAGCCCGACTTACTGTTGCTGGATGAACCGACCAACCACCTCGACCTGCTCTCGTTGCTGTGGTTGCAGAATTACCTAAAGAACTATTCGGGCGCCTTGCTGCTGATTTCCCATGATCGCCAGTTCATGGATGAAGTCGTCACGCAGGTGCATGAGATTTCGGAGAAGAAGCTGGTCGCCTACACCGGCACCTATTCCGACTACTTGCGCCAACGGGAAGAGCGCTACGAGCAACAGTCGGCTGCCTACAAGAATCAGCAGAAGGAAATCCAAGCCCTTCAGGAATTCGCCGACCGCTTCCGTTCGGTCACGTCCAAGGCGTCCCAAGCCATGGCCAAGCTCAAGCAGATCGAGCGCATGGAGCAGATCGAAAAACCCACGCCGCCGCGCAAGCCGTTCCGCTTCCAGATTCCGCCGCCGCCACGCGGGGGGCAGCGGGCGATCACGCTCGAAGGCATCCACATGGCCTACGGATCGTATCCGGTCTATGCCGGCCTCGACCTCACGGTGGAACGCGGCGAACGCACGGTTTTGGTCGGCCCCAATGGGGCGGGGAAATCCACGCTACTGAAGATCATGGCGGGCGTGGTCGAATTCCAGCAGGGCGAATGCAAGCCCGGGCACAACGCGAAGCTGGGTTATTTCAGTCAGCACCGCGCTGGCACGCTGGATCTTAACAAGACCGTGCTGGACGAAGTTCTGGCCAGCGCGCCGGGCCTACGGGAAGACGAGGCCCGGGGCATCCTCGGTTCGTTCATGTTTCGCAAGGAAGAGATCTACAAGCTTACCGGCGTGCTGAGCGGCGGCGAAAAGAGCCGACTTAACCTCATCAAGTTTCTCGTCGATCCGCCCAACCTGCTGCTGATGGACGAGCCGACGACGCACCTCGATATCACCACCGTCGAGTCGCTGACGCTCGCCCTAGAACGGTATGAAGGCACCCTGGTGTTTATTTCGCATGACGTGCATTTCATCCGCCGCCTCGCGACCAAAGTCCTGCACGTCAACAACGGCAAGGTCATGGCCTACCCCGGAGGTTACGATTACTTCTTGGAAAAGACCGGTGCCGCCGCCGATGCCCGGGCCGCGCTGACGGCGGGCTGAGTGGCTGCCCCCGGATGGTTCGTCGCTGGGCGTCCCGTCCGTCCTGCCAGCGGGGCGGTTGGGGATAACTTTTCCGGCAAACCGTTTGCCGCCGCCCCTTCTTTCCACGACAACGCCGCGCCGCTTTTCCCGTCCTGTTGCCCGCCTATGAAATCCACCGGTCTGAACGACGCCCAGTTTCTCGAACTGCTCCAGAAAATTCTGCCCCAAGCTACCGCCGATCCGCGGTTGGCCGCCTTGATTTATGATCGGGTCGCGCAGGAAGTTCGGCTCATCAACAACCTGAAATCCCTCGAAAAACTCTGCGCCGAGGGCGCCCTGCCCAATCTCGAACCCGCCACCGTGGCGGAACTGCAAAGCCGGTTGGAGACCAACTTTGGCCAGGCTAATGTCGTGGTAAAACCCTCCGAAAAGGGTGACGCCGCGTCGGTTGAGATCGTCCTGCCCGACCGCACCATCAGCAATCGAGTCAAGGTTCAGCCCCCCGGCACCGAGGAGGAAGAAGAGGTGAAGGTTCCCTTTGTGCCGTTCCCCGTATCGCTGCCGGAAGATCCGGAACTGCTTTGGGTATTGGCCCGGCGCGAAGACTTGGCTCCCGCTGAGGCCACGCGGGCGCTGGTGACCATTGAAGAGGAGTTTTGGGAAACCAAAGTCGGGCAAAAACTGCAACGTGACCGCGTGGAAAAATCCTTCGCCGAATTCATCGCCCGGGTGCCCGCGGCGGCGTTGGCCGACAGCGGATTGAAGCGTCACTACAAGGCGCCGGAACCCCGGCAGACGCTGCGCCGCCTCGTGCCGGCGACCCAGGCGGACTTGGTGGCCTTGAGCCAAGCCTGAACCGCCCCTCCGGTTGCCCCTGGAGCATTCGGGATTCCCGCGCGCTCAGTTCTGGCCTAGGCTGGCCGTATCTCTGGCATGAACTTGTTTGATCTTTCGGGCGAAGTGGCCGTCGTCATCGGTGGCACGGGCGTATTGGGTGGCGCGTTGGCCGAAGGCTTGGCCGCGGCCGGGGCGGCGGTCGCCGTCGTGGGCCGCAACGCGGAACGCGGTGAGGCGCGGGCCGAAGCAATCCGCTGGGCGGGTGGCCGAGCGCTGTTTGTCGCGGCCGACGCCGTGAACCGCGACGACCTCAAGGCCGCCCACAGCGCCATCCGCGCCGCGCTGGGTCAGCCGACCATTCTGGTCAACGCCGCCGGCGGCAACGACCCCAAGGCAACCGTCACCGACACGAACAAGTTCGAGGAGCTTTCGCTGGAAGCGTGGCGCGGGAACTTCGACCTGAATCTGGTCGGCGGGGTCCTGTTGCCCTGTCAGGAATTCGGGCCCGCCCTGTGCGAGGCGGGGCGGGGGAGCATTATCAATATCGCCAGTGTGTCGGCGCACATCCCGCTGTCCCGCGTAGTCGCCTATTCGGCGGCCAAAGCAGCGGTGTTGAGCCTCAGTCAATTCCTCGCCCGCGAATGGGCACCCCGCGGCGTGCGGGTGAATACGCTGACGCCTGGTTTCTTCCCGGCGGAACAGAACCGCAAGCTGCTGTTCCACGACGACGGCACGCCCACGGCCCGGACGAAGGCCATTTGGGGCCACACCCCGATGGGGCGGTTCGGTAAGTCCGAGGAGTTGGTCGGCGCCGCCGTCTTCCTCGCCAGCGAACGCGCGTCGTCGTTTGTCACCGGTGCGGACCTGAAGGTGGACGGCGGTTTCCTCGCGCAGACGATTTGAAGCGGATCGACTCTGATTTTTGTGCCGAAGAACATGACCCACGAAGCCATCGCCCCTGCCGGAAACTTGGTCAGCCAAGAGCAAATCACCGCCCTCGTCGGCCGCGCTTGTCCGGTCGCCGATTATCGCGGCAAGAAGATCCTGCTGATCATCCCGGACGGCACCCGCACGGCGCCGATTGGGACGATGTTCAAGGCCCTTTTTGCCCAGTTGGGCGAAGTGACGGCCGCCTTCGACCTCCTGATTGCGCTGGGCACGCACCCCGCCATGCCGGACGAGGCGATCTGCCAGCGGTTGGAGATCACGCCGGAGGAACGCCGGTCCGAGTTCGCCCGAGTGCGCTTCTTCAACCACGAGTGGGACAACCCTGCCGCGTTGCGCCGGTTGGGAGTGATTCCGGCTGAGGAAATTCGGCAGTTGTCCGGCGGGTTGTTCGCGATGGATGTGCCGGTGGACATCAACGCGCGCGTCTTTGACTACGACGAGGTGATCATCGTCGGTCCGGTCTTTCCGCACGAGGTCGTCGGCATGAGCGGCGGCAACAAATATCTATTCCCCGGCGTTGGCGGCGCCGAGATCCTGAATTTTTTCCACTGGCTCGGCGCGGTGGTCACGAATGTCGGCATCATCGGCAATCCGAACACGCCGGTCCGCGCCGTGGTGGATCGCGCCGGAGCGATGGTTCGGGTGCCCAAGAAGTGTTTTGCGCTCGTGGCCAAGGGGGCAGGAGCCGTCGGCGTGTTTGCCGGGACGCCGGAAGCGGCTTGGGCCAAGGCCGCGGAGCTTTCCGCCCAGCATCACATCGTCTGGAAGGACCGTTCGTTTCACACGATTCTCTCCTGCGCCTCCCCGATGTATGACGAACTATGGGTGGGAGCCAAGGCGATGTATAAGCTGGAACCGGTGCTGGCTGCGGGCGGGGAGTTGATCATCTACGCTCCCCACATCCACGAGGTCAGTGTGGTGCACGGGAAATTTATCCGGCAGGTGGGCTATCACTGCCGCGACTACTTTTTGAAGCAGTGGGATCAGTTCAAGGACTTGCCCTGGGGCACGCTGGCCCATTGCACGCACGTCTTTGGCAGCGGCACGTATGAAAACGGCGTCGAGACCCCGCGCGCCAAGGTGACGCTGGCGACGGGCATTCCGGAAGCGGTCTGCCGCGAAATCAACTTGGGCTTTCGCGATTGGCGGAGCCTCCGGGTAGAGGACTACGCGCACCGGGAAGACGAAGGCGTGCTGTGGGTGCCGAAGTCAGGCGAACAACTCTTCAAGCTCCGCGGGTAACCCGGGCACCCTTGAACCCAGCACGCCGAATGCTGACACCGTTGTTAAAACGAGCCACCCTTCGCCATGGCTGAAACCACACCGCGGCAGTTCGATTCCATTCGTGAGGCGTTTTGCGCCGTCCACAAGTGCGCCCCGGAAGCCTTCGAGCGCCGCGTCCTCTGGTTCGGGCTCTACCGGCACGCGTGGTTGCCGGCGCATTGGATGTGGTGGTTTGAGCGCGGCTATTTCGGCGACGATTTCGGCATGATTCACGCCATGGGCGAGGCTCGTTCGGAGCCCGAGTTGCAGCGGGCCATTGACGATCTGGAAAATCTCAAACTCGTCGAACGGAGTATTCGGCGCGGCCCCTTGGCGATCCGCGTCTCGGGCACGCGCGTGATCCAGTTGCTCCAACCCTTGGTGCCGCTGCTGAAGCCCCTGCCGTCGAGCACGGAGCTATTTCACGACCGCCCGAGCACGCCCGCAGGGGGGGCTTTTGCCCGGGTCGGCGCGGCGACTGAAGCCGGCCCGCGCGGCGAAGGTTCGGCGCTCACCGTGCGCAAACTCCGGCGCCTGCATGCGGACGTGGTGGCCGGACGCGATTGGCACCTGGCCCTAAGCGACAGCGGCATGGACGCCGACCGGGTCGAGACGCTGCTCGCCGAACAGTCCGAGGGGCGGTCGGAACTGGTCTGGTTGCGCCGATACCTAGCGGAACACCGGGAACTCGACCAACTGCGGACGGAAAATGACCGGCTCAAGAAGGCGGTCGAAGCGCTGAGCAATCGCCGTTAGCCTGCGGGGGTGGCCAAGTTCAGGTTGCCCCCGGCAGGTTATCTCGGCGAAAGTGAAGGCAACACGCATGGCCAATCCCGCTGACGGCAAAAAATTCACGGACTTCTTCGAGGCATTTTGCCATCGCTACGACTGCCCGCCGGCGAAGTTTGAGCGGCGCGCATTTTTCATGGCGGTGCCCGCGTGGAAAATGCCGGCCGTCGGGTGCTTGTTTTTCACGTCGCCCGACTTGTTCGACCTCGACCTCGACATCATCGAAGAGCTCGGCAAGACCCGCACTCGCGAGGAATTCTCCGGCATTCTCGACGAGTTTCACAACGCCATGCGGGTGAACCGCAGTTCCCTGAAGACCAAGTTTGGGATGCGGATGCAGGGCTCCCGGTTGATGGAGATTCGGGAAGCGTTGGACGCTTTGATCCTGCCCCCAGCCCTCGGGCGCAAGCCGGCGCCCGCCGCGCCCGCAGTCGCCGCGGCCGCGCCCCTTTCGAAACCCGTCGGCGAGGGTTCGCAGCCCACCCGGGCCGCCTTCGTGCCGACGGAGTCACGCGCGCTCCAGCTTCGGAAGGCCCGGCAGGCGCACGCGGCGATCACGGGCGGGACGCCACTTGCCCGGGCGTTGGCCGACCATGGGCTTGAGGAACCACAGTTTCTGGAACTGCTGGCCACCGAGAGTGCGGGCAATCCATCCTTCGGCTGGCTGCGGGAACAATTGCTCCGGGAGCGCCGGTTGGGCGAAGCCGAGGCAGAGTTGGCCCGGTTAAACCGCGCCGTGGTGGACCAGAGTCGCGAAATCGCCGAGCTCCGGGATCGGTTGGCTAACTCGAAGGGGTGATTGGCGGGACTCATCGGCTGCGGCCTGACCGCCGCGCCTAGGTTGACTTCGAGTTGAGTTCGAAGCGGTTTTCCCAAGAAAAAGGGGCGGCTCCAAAGCCGCCCCTTCGTCATTCACGGACTGCCTGAATCATTCGCGCCACGCCCGCAGGAAGCCGAGCGGGCCGGGTTCGTCCGCGGGCAGGCGCTCAATGCGTTCATCGGCCGTGACCGTGCGCACCGGCGTCCAGACGGCCTCCGCTCCGAGCCCGGGGGAGTGTTCGATCCGGTAGGTCAACCCTGGGCGCCCGTAGAGATGCAGTGGTGTCAGCGCGTCGGTTGTGAGGTCCAGCACAGCGTCTTGGTTCACCACGATCACGCGCCCGGGAGCGGACGAGGTGCGGGTGATGACGCGGGCGCCGGCGGTGCCGGTGAGGTCGGTGAACGCCAGCGGCACGACCCCGGAAGGGGCCTCGGCCGGGGTGGTAAACGTGACTTCGGCCAGTGGCCGATTCGCTGACAGTGAACCGCCGGTGAGGGTGAAGCGTAGTTCGGTGCCGCCGGCCGCGGCGGCCACCACCTGCACGCTGGTCACATCGCCGGCGAGGTTGGCCAAGGCGAGGTCGGTGAGCCGGAGGGGATCGCCTCCCAGGCTGAAGCTCAGCCCATCCAAATCGGGGCCGGCTGCCAAGTGCAGCGGCACGAAACTACTTTCGCCGGCCAGCACGTTGGTTCGGCCGGCGGTTACGGCGAGTTCGGCGGCGGTGTCACGGACGTAGAACGTGGCGGTGCGCTGCACACTGCGCGGCGGGAGGCCGGAGTCGGTCAGGGTCACGGTGATCTGATTGGTGCTAGGACCCTGGCTGGCGCGCGGACGCCACCGCAGTTCGCCGGAATCCGGGTCCACGACCAAACCTTGAGGGGCACCGGCGGCGAGGCCGTAGGTGAGCTCTTGGGCGGGTTGATCCGCATCGGCACCCGCCAATTGGAGGGTGAACCAGGTGTTTTCGCTGAGCACGGCGTCGGCTATCGGGGCGAGTGTCGGCGCGTCATTGACCTCGCGCACGAACACGCGGAATTCGTTGGTCGCGCTGAGAGCGGGCGTGCCGTAGTCCGTCACTCGGACGGAAATGATGTGGGTGCTGGGGCCATCCGATTCCGAGGTGGACCAGGTGACGAAACCCGTCGTCGGATTGATCAAGGCGCCCGCGGGGGCGCCGGACAGTAATTCGAAGGCGAGCGCGTCGCCGTCCGGATCACTGGCGGTGGGTTGAGCGTTGGCTGCGTTGCCTTCGTCCACCGTCACGTCGCCACTGAAGGCGAGGACGGGCGGGCGGTTGAGGATTGAGACCGTGGTTTCGGCATCGGCTGTGGCCGGCGCGGCCTCGGAGTTGCCCGCGGCGTCGGTGGCGACGCTGTAGAAGGCATACCGTCGGTTGGCGGCGCCCGTATACACGGTGCCGGTGAGCGCGGTGTGGTTGAGGAAGGCCGAGTAAGGGCCGCCATCCACCGACACAAAGAGGTCGTAGTAGGAAACTGGGCCCCGGTCATCAGTGCCGCTCCAAGTGACGGCAAACGTGGCGCCACTCGCGGCCGGCAGGGCGTCGACGCGGCTCACTGGGGCCGTCAAGTCCGGCGTCACCACTGAGCGCGCTTCATAGACCAGCGTGTAGGTGCCGGCGCTGTCGTAGTCGAGGAGGTGGACGAGGTTGGTCACGCTGGGGCGCAGGTCGCCGCCGCGGAAGCTGCGGTCGGTCGTCCACGCGTTGGTGCCGAAGGCGATTTCCGAGCCATCGGCCCGCAGCACTTGGCGCAGTGTGAAGGGTTGGTCCCCGGCTGGATCGGGCACGCGGAGGTAACTCCAGCCCGCGCCGAGGCTGGCGGTGAGTGTCACTTGGCGGTTGCCGGCCGAGAGCACGCCGCTGACGCCGGCATTGGTGTGGGCGGTGACGGCGTTGGTGCGGCCGTCGCTCAAGTAGAGCGCGTAGGGGAGGTGATCCGGGTCATTGGTCCGGCTGAGGAGGAAGTCCAGGCGTGCGTCGTCAAACGTGCGGTCGGCGTTTACGAGGCGGACCAATTCGTGGATTTCGACGCCCTTCACGAGCGAAAGGCGCTTGGTGCCGAGTGCGTCCAGATGTTCAAAGGCCGCGTGGTAGTCGGTGAAGCTGCCTTGGATGGAGGACGTGAACAGCCACCGGGCGGTCTTGTTGGTGCCCGTGCCGATTTCGCCGAAGTCCACGTCCAGCGCGGGCGTGAGCGCTTGGTTTTCCAACTGGGTCCCGACGGTTTTGAACTCAATCAAAAGGCCTTTTTCGTTGTCGACGATCTGGGGTTTGCCGCCGGCGAGCTTGAGGTTACGGACGGCGCCGTAGCCTTGGTTCAGGATTTGGACCGCGAGGGAGTAAGGTTGGCTCGGTTCGATTTCCGGCGTGAACGGATCATCGGCAAACACGTCGCGCTGGTGGAAATACCGCACGAGCAGTTCCGGCTGCGGGTAGACTTGGATCGGGGCGGGGGCGAGCGGGATGGTGAGGTCGGCACCATCCTGGGAGTAGCTGAGAGTGCCGCCGACGAGGAACAGGGCCACGCCGTTGGTGGGGGCGGCGTCGAGCGTCGGGATCAGAATCCAACTCGCGCTGCCCAGCGTCTTGGGTTGGATGACGCCGGTGCCATTGACCGCGCTCAAGCCGGCGAGGACGGGTTCGCGGAGTCCGAATTGGGCGATCGCGTTCGAGCCATCCTCGGCCGTGAGGTTGAGGGTCACGAGGATGTTTTCGATGGGTGAAGTCGTGTCGTTGTCGATTTCCAGCAGCGCGTTGAAGGCGTCCCGGGTGAGCACGGCGCGTTGGTCGAGTTTGAGTTTCACCTTGGCGCAGACTTCGTTCGAAGGCTCGGCGCTCGGGCGGGGGTGGCCTGCGCGGGCGGCGCCGATGGAATTGGCCGGCCGGGTGGTCTTGCACTCGAATTTGAAGCCGGGCGGCGGTTCGAAGCCGCTGACCGGTTGGAACTGGTCGAGGCAGTCGAAGAACGTGGCGGGATCCTGGCACGGATGGTTGTTGGGCGACGGCGGTCCGGTGGCGGGATCGGGCACCACATTGTAGACCTGCCGGTAGAGATCGACGAGGTCGCAGCCGGTCGAGTCAAAGGTATAGGTGGCGGTTTCCTTGTTCACCACGTTGGGCCCGCAAAGGTAATCCCACAACATGCCGGCCGTGACTGAGCATTGCCCGGTGTTGAAGTCCGCCCGGGCGATGGGCGGGCGCACGCGTTTGATCCGGACGGGAATGGTGATCGAGCTGTTTGCTTCCAATCGGCCAAGGTCAGTAATCAGCGGGTGCATTTCGATTTGGCCGCCGGTGGCCGCGTTGAACCGCACGTTTTGGGCGGCGATCAACCCATGGTTGGCGATGGTGTAGTCCACCTGAAACTCGTCCTCCGGGTAATTGGCGATGTCGAGGGACGCCGGGGTAATGGTCACCACGGGAATGGGCACTTGGGTCTCGAAGGTGCTTTCCACGGTGAAGGCGTAGCGGTCTTCCACCGTGGTGGGACTGACGGTGAAGGTGTAACGAACCGTCTCGCGCGGCAGGAACGCCACCACGTTGGTCGTCCCGGCGGCGGGCACAAACGCCGTCTGCCGGAAGGGGCCATGCTGGTCGGCCTTCACGTGCACGACGTATTGGGCCTCAAGGAGATTGGTAAAGAGCGCCGTGCCGTCGCTGTCCGTGACGTTGGTCCGCACCGGCACCCCGCTGAGCGCGTCGGTAAGCACGACGAGGGCGTTGGTCACCTTGGGGCCACCGGCGGCGAAGTAGGTGTATTCGTCCTCGGCCGTGAGCCGCAGGTTACCGCGATTATCGGAGAGCGCCCGGAATTCAAAAGGCAAGGTCAGCGCCGTGTTGCCGCCGCTGAGCACCAATTGGCCAGGGTAATCACCCAGGGCGAGGTCGGCCGCTGGCGTGAGCAGCAGGGTGACGGAGGTGCGCGCCCCAGGGGCGAGTGGGTCCATGACGGCGGGCGAACTGACGCTGAGCCAGGGCAGGTTGGGCAGCAGCACTTCGAGGGGACCCGTGGCGAGCCCGCCTTGGTTGATCACGTCGAAAGCCACCACGGTTTGCGCGCCGCGCAACATCGTCGAAGTCAGGCGTCCGGGCGCGGTGACGAGCGCGGGCCGCAGGAACTCTTGGCGCACGGTGAACACCTCGACTTCGGTTGCCCCCTCGGCGCTGGTGACGCGCAGTTTCACCCCGCTTTGCACAGTGGTGCGGTTCACCGGCGTGATCGTGTAGTGCAGCGGGATTTCAGCGTCGCCGGCGAGGCGGTTGGTTTCGAGCTGCGCGGTCACGTTCAGGCTGGGATCGAATTCCAAGACTTCGACCGTCAAGCCGGTGAGCGGCACGTCGCTGAGGTTCCGGATGCGGGTGGTGCCGTCGTAGGCGGTGCCTTCCGTGACGGTGACTGAGCCGGGGCTGACCAAGTCCAGGCCAAGGAGCGAAAACTCATCCTGCGCCGCCGGCATTGGCAGACCGGGATAGGCTGCGGCGATCCGGTAATGGCCGGCCTCTTTGGGCAACGGTTGGAAGGTGGTGGTGAAATCACCGTTGGCATCGGTAACCACTTCCAGGGTGCGGTGAGTGCCGCGGACTTCGATGTGGACGGTGACGTGTTCGGCCGCCGCGAGGGCGCCGTCGCCGCGCGACGCGTGGCCGCGAAGGGGCACCGGAGTGCCCGCCAGCGCGGTGGTCACGTCGGTGCTGACGGTGGCCGAATACGCGGGCGCCGTGGTGACGGTCGTGGCGGAGACCAAGAGGTTGTTGTTTTCCAACGCCTCGGTCATTGCCCCCGTCGCGTCGGCCTGCACAACGACGTAGAAGGAGCCGGGATTCGCCGGCAGCCGGATATTCACGGTTTGACCGACGGTCTGGCCGACGGGCAGGGGACCGTCGAAGACCACTTGCGAAACCAGCGTGTCATTGCCGGCGAGGTTGTCGGCTGACAGGAACACCCGCTGGGTCACCGCGGTCGTGCCGTCGCGCAGCCCGCGATTCTCCAGGCGGAAGTTGATGGCAAGGTTGCCGTCGGTGATGCCGTTGGCGGGGAAGGAGATGAAATTCACCACCAAGTCGGGCAAGTCCGCATCGCTGACGACCAGCGTATCGCTGCCGGCAGTAAAGGTGTCGGCGGTGGCCGTCACGGTCACCGTCTGGTTGCCATCGGTGACTCCATCGTTCAGCGATGTAATCGGGAAGGAAACAGACGTCTCACCACTCGGCAGCGTGACCGTCAGCGGCACGGTGGCCTCGGTGGGATCGCTGGACGACAGGCTGACCACGAGCGGGCCCGTGGGGGCTGTGTTGCGGGTGACGGTGGCTGTGGTGGCCGGACTGCGGCCTTCGCCGACGAGGTCGGCGGCGATGCGCAGCGTGAGCGTGGGACCGTCGTTGTCCGTCACGGCGAGCAGGGCGGGCACAATTTCGTAGAGGGCCTGGCTGGTGAAGGCATCCAGCACCGAGCCGCCCAAGGCGACACTGCGCGGCCCGTCCACGGTCAAGTTTTCCACCGCGGCGACCGGGAAGCTGACCGCGGCTTGATTAGCGGGGATGGTGACACTGGCCGGCACCCGGGCCGCATTCGGGTTGGCGCTGGTGAGGCCGAGGGTCAGCGCCCGGGCGGACACGGGCGAACGCGTGACCGTGGCGCTGGTGGCGTTCGGACCGGCGCCTTCACTGATGGTCGCGGCGGCGAGACTCAGGGTGACGACAGGCCGGTCGTTGTCCTCGACGGTGAGCGTGAGGGCAGCGTCGCGGAAACCGGCGCTGCGGGCGAGGAGGACATAAGTGTTGGTGCGCTCGACGAAGGCGTCATCAACTGCCGTGGCGGTGACGGTGACAGACGCTTGTCCGGCGGGGATCACCACGGTGCCGGGCACGGTGAATTGATTCTCGTCGGAACTGGTGAGTTGCACGAGCAGCGCGCTGGCACCCACCGGTCGGCGGGCGACGGTCGCGGTTACGGTTTGACCTTCAGTTAACCGGGTGTTCGGCAGATCCAGGGTCAGCGTTGGCGCTTCGTTCAGAACCGAGAGGTGGGCCGCATTGTTCGTTTCGGCGTCGAGGCCGACGAAGTGTTCGAAGATGGTTTCATCGGCGTCGGTGGTGACACTGAGTTCGAATTGACCATAGGCGTCGCTGCTGTTGGGCAGGCTGAAGCTCACGGAGCGGGCCTCGCTGCCTAGGCTGGCGAGGCTGGTCACGAAATTGGTGCTCAGGTTGGCGACTACGCGGCCGGCGGTCAGGTTTCGGACGACGAGCTGTTCGGACCAAGGCGCCACGGCCGGGGCGGGGCCGGCGTTGGTCGTGATCCACGTGAGTGAAACCGTGCTACCGGGAATCCATTCGCCGGGCGGAGTCGCAGTCAGGTGGGTCACCCGCAGGTCGGGATAAGGGGCTAGTTCGACGACGAGCGGGGCCGAGGTGGTTTGGTTGTTGGCTTCCGCGGTGCCGAACTCGTTGCCTTCGGGGACGTTGTTCAACGTGTCCGTGGTGACGGTGACTTCGAGGCTGCCCACGGCGACGGGGCCATCCGGAATCCGCAGGGTGGCGGCGCGGGTGCGGGTGGTGCCCGGCGCCAGCGGGCCATCCAGGGCGAAGTCGTAGAACAGTAGGCGAGTATCAAGCAGCGCCCCAGTCGTCGAATGGCGCAGGGCGATGCGGTCGGTGAAGGAGCGGTTGACCGGCGCGTCGCCCGCGTTGCGAACGATCCATTCGACGGCCAGCGTCGCGCCGGTGGTGGCGCCGGTGGCCGGATTGGCGGTCACCGCAGTGACCACTAAATCCGGGGTGGTAGCCCCTTCAAAGAGTGGGCTGGGTGGATTCTCCAGATTGGGCGCCAAGCGGAAGGTGGCGGTGCCACTGGCGGCGGGGTTGCTGGGTTCACCAAGGACTAGGACGTGATACGTGCCGGATTCCGCGAGGGTGAAGGTGTTGAAGTCGCTGTGGGCCCCGATTCGCAGGATCGACTTGCCCGCGGGCGAGACCATTTGGAAGAGCGGTTGCTGGCCGTTCCCGGTGTAGCCTTGGCCATCAAAGTAGAAACGTTGACCCCAGGTTCCGTTGAAGCTTCGGATCGCGGTCGCGGTGGCCGGTGTAAATGCAGTGACCACGGACTCGCCGGGCGTAAATGGAGTCGCGGCGGCGAAGTCGAGCAGGCGGAAACTGAACGGCCCGGTCTCGTCGTTTCTGCGGCGCACGGTCAGTTCATAACTACCCTCAACGAGGTTGAGCCACGGGGTGCCAAGATAGTAATCGCCGTAGTTGAGTGCTTGCTCTCCGGCTGGCCCGGTCAGTTTGACCTCGAAGGAGCCGGCGCCGCCCAGCACGTCGAAGTGCAGCCGTTTGGGTTCCGCCAGCGAGAAGGCGTAGCGGTAGCTCTGACCCGGCGACGTGATTTCGCCGGTCTGGATTTCGCCGAGCCCTAGATTCACCGCGGTATCTACGACCGGAATGAAGGTCAGCTTAAACACTCCGTTGGTCGCGGTTTCATCGGACGCAGAGATGACGGTGAGGAGGTGGCGGCCGGTTTCTTGGAGCGTGAAGGTGTCCACGTCCCGCCCGAGGGTGAAATTGGCGACCACCGTTCCCGACGGAGCGTGCAAGGTCACGAGCGGGGTGCGAACCCAACCGGTCCCGCGCTCGGTGCGGAGGTAGAACGTGTCCCCGGCCGTGGCGGTGAAGGCCAGCAGTTCAGTGCTGGCGGCCACGGCGTTGGTGCCGGTGTGAGTGACGCCCGGGATGAGCGAAATGGCGGTGGCCGTGTCGAGCACGCGGAAGCTGAACGTCGGCGTCAACTCGCGGTGAGCGGAGAAGCTCAGTTGGTAATCGCCGGCCGGCACGATGAGATTTCGGGCGGTGGCGGTCAGATAGTAGTCGGTGGACCCGAAATCGCGGTTGATGAACAGGTTGCCATTCGGGCCGTCGAGGCTGACGAGCAGGCTGTCGGTATTCGACAAGGCGTCGAAGCTGACCACGGTCGGCGTCGGCACTTGGAAGCGGAAATAGCGGGTCTGGCCGGCGGAGGCGATCTGGCTGTGGACGGTTTCGCCCAAGGCAAAGGTGTTGGTCGGATGGGTCACCGGGATGAAGTTGAAGCGAAAGCTCCCTTCACTGCTGGCTTCGTTGGCTTGGGCGGAAACCAGCCAGTAATAGGAACCGCTGACCGGCAGGCGAAAGACGTCGTGGTCGCTGGAAAGTTGCAGGTCGGCCAACGAGGTGCGTTGACCGTCGGGCCGCCAAAGCGAGCCGTAAACCGTCGTGGTGAATCCGGTCGTTGGACCGCCGCTCAAATAATATTCGTCTCCCGCCTGAGCATTCAAGCGATACAACCCACTGGCCAGCGCCGGGGTATTGGTGCCGCGGGTTTCGGTGCCCGGCACGAGTAGGGGAGCGGCGTCGGCGTTGAGCACGCGGAAGCGGTAATCGCCGGCCTGATTGCCGAGCGTGAGTTGGTAGTCGCCAGGCGGCAGGCGCAGGACGCCCAAGCTGGAAAAGGCGTAGTCCAACTGGTCGAGGGAAACTCCGGTGAAGGGTCGAATCGTCGCGCCGCCGTCGTCGCGCCGCTGGAGGGTGGCCCGGGGCGGGTTCAGGCGCAGGGAATCGAAATGCACCGTGGTGGGGGTGGCGAGGGTGAACACGTAGTTCGTGGTCGCGGCCGCGTCGGCGAGGGTGCCTTCGACGACGGTGCCCAGTGTCAAGGGCGTGCCGGCCAACGGGGTGAGCGGGGAATTGCCCTGCGGCACGACTTGGAAGCGGTAATCCACCGCCGCGGTTTCCTGCACGTAGCCCTCGATGAACAGGGTGTAGGTCCCGGTCGTGGCGAGCGTGAGCACGCTCGAATCGGTGCCGAGGTAGAGGTTGAAAACCAAATCTGAAGTGGGCCCGACCAGCCGCCAGTAGGCGTTGCGCGGCGTCGGGGTGGTGGAGTCAAAGAGCATTCGGTCGCCGGCGTTGGCCGTGAACTGGAACGAGTCGGTGCGGTTGAACGGATCCAGTTGGCCGATGATTTCCGTGCCGAAGTTGAGCGGCGTGGCGCTGTTCAAATTGACCAAGCGGAAGCGGTAGTCGCCGCGGGCGTCGCCGTTGCCATCCACCGTCAGTTGGTAATCACCGGCGGGTAGCGTGCGGAGGGTGAAACCATTGGCCCCGTCGGAGCCGGTGAAGGACTGGGAGGGCACCACTTGCCCCGTTGGGCCGTCGAGACTCCAAACCAAGCCGGAGGCGGGGCTCAGGGCGTCGAAGTAAACGCGGGTCGGGGTGGGTAGGGTAAAGGTGTGGGTCTGCTTTTGCCCGGGGACGGCGAGGGTTCCGTTCACCGTGGTGTCCAAGGCCAGCGGGTGAGTGCCGTCGAGCACCGGGAACAGTCGAAACGTGAACGACGGTCGCTGGGTTTCATAAGGGTAACCTTCGAGCAGGAGGGTGTAGCTGCCGGTGTGGGGCAGGGTGACGAATTGATCGGAGCTCAGGCCACTGCCAAACAGCAGTGTGCCCTGCGGATCTAGCAACCGCCAAGCGGCGCTGCGGACCTGACTGCCGGCGGTGATGGTGTCGCAGTAAAGTTGGCTGCCGGCGGTGGCGTCGAAGCGGTAGAGTCGGGTCGAAGTGGGGGGATCCAGTTCACCGGCGACGGTTTCGTCCAAGGTGATCGGCGTCGCCGCGGCCAAGTCCAGCAGGCGGAAGCTGAATTCCGGCAGGTCGTCGCCCGAAGCGTTGACCGCGAGCACGTAGGCTCCCGGGCTGAGGTTTAGGGCCGACACGTTGTTCAACCAGTCTGAGCTGGTGAAGGCGCGCCAGTCCGAGGCTTGGCCGGCGGGCCCGTCCAGCCGCCAGCGGGCGTTGGCCGTCGGCGTCAGGGCGTCAAAATGCAGGCGGCGGGCGGTGTTCAGGGTGAAGGTGAACCGCCGGGTTTGCCCCGGGCTGGCGAGGCTGCGCGTGACCGTTGTTTCCAAGCTGATCGCCTCGCTGGTGTCCGTCACCGGCCGGAGCGCGAAGGAAAACGGCACCGGGGCGGCTTCGTAGCTGTAGCCGTTGACCCAGAGCTGGTATTCGCCGCCGGCATCTAGCGTGAGGAGCTGGTCTTGGGATAGTCCGTTGTAGAAGAGCTGACGGTCAAAGCGGTCGCGCAACAGCCAATTTGCGTTGCGGGTATTGGCCAACAGGGCGTCGAAGAACATCACGGTTCCCGCCGGGGCGGTGAAACGGTAGAGCCGGGCTTCAGAGCCGGGGTTCAACTCGCCGGTGATCGAATTGTTCGCCTGAATTTCCGTGGCGGTGGCGAGGTTCAGCAGGCGAAATTGGTAGCCGTTGGTTCCTTCCCGGTAACCGTTCACGGCCAAGGTGTAATCGCCGGCCGGCAGATTCCTCAGGCTGGCAGCGAGGCTGGTGTCATCATTTTGAAACGTTTGGCGCTCCACCTTGGGGCCGCCCGGGCCGGTGAGGGACCAGTTCAGATTGGGCGCGGGTGCCAGTGAATCGAAGAAGAGGCTTTGGGTGGTGGCGAGGGAGAAGGTATGCCGTTGCGTTTGCCCCGGGCTAGTCACGGTGCCTGCGACCGGGGCGCCAAGCGCCATCGCCTGCGCGCCATCCGTGACGGGCAGGAGGTTGAATTCCAAGGTGCGCGCCGCCGGAGTCTCAAAAATATAGCCCTCCAGCAACACCGTCCAAGGGCCGGTAAGATTCAGGGTAAAGGGGCCAAATTGATCGCGCGCGTTGCTTTCGTAGGCGATGGCGCCAAACGGATCGACCAACCGCAGTGAGGTGGAACCGGAGAGGTCACCGTTGAGAAAGTGGTAAAACCAACGGGAGCCGGCGGCCGCGTTAAAGCGGTAGAGCTGCGTTTGCCGGTGGTTGGCGAAGGTCAGGGCTGTGGGGGTGCCCGGGACTAATTCCGCCGCTCCCGCCAAGTCGAGTAGGCGAAAATTGTAATTAACTCCGGCGGCGCCGGCGATTTGGAGCTGATGGAGGCCCGGAGAAAGCTGCCGCAGCGAGGTTCCGGAAAGGCCGTCCGAACTTTGGAACGAGCGGCGGTCCACCAAGCGCCCGTCGGGACCGACCAGACTCCAAAACACACCCGACGCCGGTTCCAGCGCGTCCATGACGAGGCGGGTCGGGGTGGCCACGGTGAGCGTGTAGAAATTGGTCGTATTGGCCGCGGCGAGGGAGCCCGAGACGGTTTCGTCCAAGGCCAGCGCGGTGCCGGTCGGTGGCACGGGTGGCACGTTGCCGAGGCTTTCCACATCAAAAACCACGGTGCTCGTCCCGGTTGCATACACATCGCCCTCGAGCAGCAGAGTGTGGTTGCCGCTCCGGGGTAGATTGAGCACCGGAGAAGACACCGCGCCGTTATCGATCAGCGGTTGGCCACCCGGCCCGAACAAACGCAGCCGACCAGAAAAGTTGGTCTGCGCCGTGACGTTGAGCCGCACTTGGTCGCCGGCGAGCGCCGCGAATTGGTAGAGGGCTGTCGTGCGGGCGGGATTTAAGGACGCGGTGATGCTGGCCCCCGGCGTCAGTAGGGTCGCGTCGGCCAAGTCATGCCAGCGAAACGCGTAATCCGGGGTGGCCCCGCCGCTGGCCGAGACGGTGAGGGTATAATCGCCCGGCACCAAGGGCAGCAGCACGTGGGCAACCCCAATGCGAAAGGAATCGCTCTGGTCGAAGCTGCGCTGTTCCACAAGCAGCCCGCGCGGCCCGTTCAGGGACCAATGGAGTTGGGCGTCCTGTTTGAGGGAATCGAAGTAGAAGGTCTTTTCGCCCTCCACGCGGAAGGTGAACTCGTCGCGCTCACCCGGTTGGCTGAGTTGGCCGTTGATGGTTGCCGGGGCGGCGGCGATGGCGGCGCCCCACCACAGAGAAAGCAGAGTCGGGGCGAACCGGCACAGGTTGTTACGGAACAGTTTCATGGCAGATAAGCAGGTTTGAATCGGCGAAATTGAGTGTGCGGGGGGGACGGTTTGGTTGGCTGGGCTTCCCCGGCGTTCCTTCGTTGGCGGTCCTGAGGTTTGACTATCCATACTCGCAAAGGACTGCTGGCGTGAAGTTTCGCGCCTCGAGG
>CAIJLV010000069.1 GCA_903821635.1 uncultured Verrucomicrobiota bacterium
AGTGGCCGCCGCCGGGCTGAGTTCACGGGTTATTTTCTTTGGGGAGCTGCCGTCGGCCGAAGTCCAAGCGTGGTTGCGGCGGGTGTTGATCAACGTGTCGTCCCAACGCTGGGAGGGATTCGGGCTCTTGCCCATCGAAGCCGGCGCCAGTGCGACCACCAGCGTGGCGACGCGAGTGGGGGTGGCGGCCCGACTCATCCTCGACGGGCGCACCGGTTACCTCGTGGACAAGGACGACCTGGCGGCCTTGGAAGCCCGCTTGGAGGTCCTAATGGCTGAGCCCGAAGCGACCCGCGAGCTGGGCCGGGCTGCCCGGGACCACGTGCTGGCAAATTTTTCGATCCTGCGCGAGGCCGCCGGAATTCAGGAAGTTTACGAAACCATGTGGCGATCATAGCCGCTGGCTGGTTCTGATTCTATGCCCACCCTTGGCTCCGCTGGGGGATTTTCCACCGCATGAGTGTCCCCCGTATCACCTGTATCGTGCCCACGCACCAACGGCCGCAATTCTTGCGTCGCTGGCTGCATTTTTACGGCCGCTTTCCGCCCGGCTTTGGCATCGTGATCGCGGATTCGAGCGCCCCGGAAGTCGCCGCGGAAAACGCGCGTTTGGTGGCCACGGCACAAGCCCAGGGGCTGGCGGTGGAGCATCGGCCGCTGAACCTTGATTTCATGAGCAAGTGCCTAGTGGCGCTGGAGCAAACCGAGAGTCCGTGGGTGACCTTGTGTGCCGATGATGATTTTTTGTTTCCGGAGGCGGTAAAGCAGTGCGCCGATTTTCTCGAACGGCAACCGGGCTACGTGTCGGCCCAAGGCAGCACCGCCCTCCTGTATCCGGAACGCCGCCGCTTCGGTTGCATGCGGCTCAAGGGGTTCAATGTGGAGGAGTCGGTTCCGTATGAACGCTGCCGGCGGTTGGCGGGAAATTTCTTCTCCAACTTCTACTCGGTTTACCGGCGGGAAGAGCTTACCCGGAACTTTCGGCTGGCGACGGCGAACACCGATTCCCGACTGACCTACACGCTGCCGGAGATGCTCCTGTCCCAACTCAGCGCGCTGCAAGGCCGGATCAAGGTCTTGCCCGGGATGCACCTCCTGATGGAGCGCCATCCGACCAATGCCGGTTATTTGGGCCGGACGGGCGTTCGGCCGCAGGCCGAGGCTTTGTATCAACGATTCCGGTATTGTTTGGTCACCGAACTGGTCGCGACAGGGCTTCCTTCCACCACGGCGGAGCACTACGTGGACGAAACGTTTGGGTATTTTCGCGAACCTAGTCTCAAACACCGCAGCCGTCGCCGTTCCCCCGGGGACAAGGTTGCCCATCTCGTCCGATCGGTGACGGAGCGGGTCCAAGATGCCTTCTACCCGGATCAAGTGCGCCACCGCCGGTTGATTCGCCGGAGCGATTACGCCGGCAGCGAGGCCATTTGGGCGGCAGCCGTAAAGCTCATGCGCACCTACCCGGACGGAATTCCGGCAGGGGTCGCGATTCCGTGAGGGCGTCGGCCCCCCGTTAACGGCGCTCGCGGTGCTTTGCGGAGGTGTATTTTTCCTCGGCCAAAAGCAGGGCCCGTTCGCTCAGTTCGGCTGGGACGACCAGCGGGGTCCACTGAGCCTCGGTCACGTCGCGCATCGCCTGCTGCCACGCGGCGCGCGCGATTCCAGTGGGCAGAGGTTGCAGGCTACCCTGAATCAGGAGGCCAAGCTTGTTTCGTCGTTGGGCGGCCCCGCCCAGCTTGCGGCCTTGGAATAGTAGATCGTGCTGTTCCCAACCGCCCCCAAAGCACTTTCCTGGGCCCGTCGAGTCGCAGCACTCCGCCAGCGTGGTGGCGTGGCCTAGGCGGGCGAACGCGGCCTGTAACCAAGCGTGCATCTGGCGGTAGCTGTCCCGGGCACTCAGGGAATACCAAGCGTGGTTCGGCGGCACGCTGACGGCGTAGGTCCAGTCGGCATCGTGCGGGACCAACCCGCCGCCGGTGGGACGGCGAATCAGCGGGCGGAGCGTGGTCGCGGCGACGAGTTCGGCGTGGTGCTGAAAATAGCCAAAAGTCGCCGCCGGCGTGGTCCAGCCGTAGAACCGCAGCACCGGGCGGCCGAGGGGCGCGGCGTGTTCGAGCAGGGCCTCATCCAGCGCCATGTTAAGCGCGGGCGCCGTGGGCCCGGAATCCAAGTAGAACCATGCGTCAGCCACCCGGCGAAGTTCGGGGGAGGCGCGCCGGCGGCAAGCTTGTTTGCAGTGTGCCGGGGGATTGCGTCGGCGACGCGGCCGTGCGACCAATCGGGGACACGATTATGCGATTGTCGAGTTTTGTGATTCTACTGTCGGCTTGGGTCTTGGGCGCCGGCTGCAAACCGTCGGGACCCGCAGTCGAAGCCCGGTGGCGTTTTGTGGGGGGCACCGCCTTGAAGCAGCAGACCAACGCGCCGGTGTTGCGGGAAGCGCTGAGCCTCAAGGAATCGGCGGAGGTCCATGGGTTGCTCGTTACCAACGTGGCCCGGCAGCTCTGGGAATGGACGACGGGTGAAACCAATGCGCCGGCTTCGGTGCTCCCGCACGCGGCGGTGCTTGCGGACAACCTGCTCGCCCAACTCACGCTCGGGCAGGTGTATCGCCCGACGGCAGGCCGGCGTGACTGGGCCGTGGCGTTTCCCGCCGAGGGATCGGGCGAGGCGCTGAAGACGGCTTGGGTTCGTTTTTTCACCGCGGCCAACGCGGGGGCGACCCCCGAGGTGGCGACGTCTGGGTCGTGGCTGGTGGCCGTGTCGGACTCGAAGCGGATCAAACCCGACGACGTGCTGCGTTCGTTGGCGAAAATCCCCGCGGAAGCCGGTGACGGACTTCGGTTCGACTGGACGCCGCTGACGGGACCGGGTGTTTCCCTAGTCGCGCAGTTGAAGGACGGAGTAGTTCGCCTGAATGCCAAGCTGGCGTTTGCGGACGCGCTGCCAGCGAAGCTTCCCGACTGGCGGGTGCCGCGGTTGGTGCGGGATCCGTTGGTGCAATTTGCGGCCGTCCGTTGGGTGAAGCCATTACTTGAGCGCGTGCCCGCCCTGCGCCTGGCGGTTGGCTCGGAACAGCCGGACCAACTGTTTCTGTGGAGTTACCCCGCCACGCCGACTTACCCAGAATTGCGCACTTACGCGGCCATCTTGGGGCTGGATCCAGGCAAACGCTTCCAGCAGGTGACGGAAGAATTGAAGCCGATTTTCGACTTGGCCGAGTCGAATTCGGCCTACGAAGGGAATATTGTCGTCGAGCCGAGCTTGCCGCGGATTTCCCTGAACGGCTTGCCGGTGGTGACGCCACCTTCGCTCCTCGTCATTACGAATGATGTCGCGCCCTATCTCTTGTTCGGGGCGGCCCGGCCGGTCTTCAGCACCAACCGCCCCCCGGCGGAGTTGTTGCAGCAGGTCGAGCGGCCGGGCTTGGTTTATTACCATTGGGAGATCACCGGAGAAGCCTTGCGCAACTGGGTCGCGATCGACCAGTTGCGCGACATGGTCAATCGGCAACGGCCGCAGGTGCGCACGAGTGTCCTGCGCTGGACGCAGGCGATGGCGGCTCGGAGCGAGGTTAATTCGGTGACGGAAGCGTCAATCACCGGCGACCGGCAAATTACTGTGGTGCGGAAAGCTCCGCTCGGCCTGACGGGCTTGGAATTGACGGCCTTGGCTCGCTGGTTGGGGGAAGATGCCCCGCGGGAACGGTTGCCCCGGTCACAACCCCGGAAACGCTAAAATTCATGCTCAAACTGGGAGTCAACATCGACCATGTCGCGACCCTGCGGCAGGCCCGTTACCGCTCGAACACGGACCCGCGGCGCAAGGTGGAACCCGATCCGGTCGAGGCGGCCTTGCTCTGTGAGCGCGCGGGTTGTCATGGAATTACGGCGCATCTCCGGGAAGATCGGCGCCACATCGTAGATCGCGACCTGCTGCGCCTGCGGGAGGCGATCACGACGCGGCTCAACTTTGAAATGGCCAATTCGCCGGAGATCATTGCGATCGCCCTTGGGGTTCGGCCCGACATCGTTTGCGTGGTGCCGGAACTCCGGGAAGAAGTGACGACTGAAGGTGGCTTGGATGTCGTGGGCGGTGAGGAATCCCTGCGGTTGACCCGGCAGCGGATGAACGACGCCGGGATCGAGGTCAGCCTATTCGTGGATCCGGACCAGCGTCAGATCGAGGCGGCGGCCCGGGTGGGCGCCCAGTTCATCGAATTGCACACCGGGCGTTTTGCAGATCATTTTCACCTGAAACGCGAGCGAAACGAGGAGTTAAACCGGTTAGTGCTGGCGGCGAAAACCGCCCACGAGGTCGGACTCCAGGTCAACGCCGGGCACGGCTTGACGACGGAGAATCTGCCCTTGATCCACGTGGTCCCGCATTTGGTGGAGCTCAACATTGGTCACAGCATCATTAGCCGTGCCGTATTCATCGGGTTGGACCGGGCGATCCAAGAAATCCTTGGCGCCATGGCGGGCTATCCCGACGCCGTCGCGCTGGCGTCATGATCTTAGGCTTGGGGATTGATCTGGTGGAAGTGGCTCGGATTCGGTCTTCGGTGGCCCGGTTTGGGGACCGGTTTGTGCTTCGGATTCTGCGGCCGGAAGAAGCCAGCTACTGTGGGAGTCATCCCGATCCCGCGCTGCACGTGGCGGCGCGCTTCGCCGCCAAAGAGGCGGTCAGCAAAGCTTTGGGAACCGGTATTGGCCTAGAAATCGGCTGGCACGACATTGAGGTCGGGCGGCTCGTGTCCGGAGCCCCTTGGGTCCAACTTCACGGAAAGGGGGCAGAGTTGGCCAAAGCCCGGGGAATTACGTCCCTGCACCTGAGTCTCACCCACACGGCGAACACCGCTGCGGCGGTGGCGGTGCTTGAAGGCTGAGAAGGTTAGACCGCAGGTCCCCAAAGGAGGGGGGAGCGAGGACCTGCGGCCACGCTGAGTTTTACCTCAGCGTTCGGGGAAAACTTATTGAGCCAGCTCGACTTCGAAGGGTGCCGACCAAGCTGTTTCTGGATCTGGTTCCCGAACGACTTCGTATTGCTCGATTCGATGCCGCAACTTTGCAAGAGCTATGTTCTGCAGCTGTCGGATCCGCTCGCGGGTGACCCCAAACTGTTTACCGATTTCATCCAGCGTTTTTTCCTTCTGGCCGTCGAGACCGAAACGCCGCCGCAAGATCGTGAGTTCGCGATCATCAAGGATGCCGAGGAAATTCCGAACCATGTTATGGGTGGTTTCGTGTTCAAGCGACTCGTAGGGATTTTTTGCGGCACCGTCCGGGAGCACATCCCCCAAGCGGCTGGAGTCTGCATCGGACAAAGGCTCGTCGAGTGAAGCCACTTTCAACGCTGCGGCTTGCCAAAGGCGCACTTTTTTGGCGGTCACCCCCATAACTTCCGCAATCTCTTCGGCCTCCGGCTCTTGGCCCAATTCTTCGTGGAGCTTCAGCGCCACCCGCTTCATGCGACTGATCTTGTCCACGAGATGCACCGGCAGGCGGATCATCTTGGACTGATTGGCCAGCGCCCGCCGGATGGATTGCTTGATCCACCACGACGCATAGGTGGACAGCTTGCCGCCCTTGGCCGGGTCAAACCGTTCCACGCCCTTCATCAAGCCGATGTTGCCTTCGTTAATCAGGTCCAGCAGCGGAAGTCCGAAGCCGTCATAGTCGCGGGCAATCTTCACCACGAGGCGCAGATTGGCGCGGATCATGTGCTCACGCGCTCCGGAATCACCTCGTTTAATCCGTGCTGCCAGCGCGATTTCTTCTTCGATGGATAACAACGGCACCTCGACTGCGTCGCGCATATAGAGGGAAAGCGCGCTGCCGCCTTCCGCGTAAACCGAGGGGGCAGTGACTTGTTTCCGGGTCCCCCGGGTCACGGTTGTGGCAACGCTCGGAGTTGGAGTCGCGCCTCCAGGCGTCGGCTCGGGACACCTCGTGTCGATTTTCTTGGACTGGGCGGCCAACCGCTGGCGACGGATTGGGGCGGGGGAGATCTTCGGATTGCGCTGACGATTTTTCATTCGGGAGAAGCGCTGTAAGCAGCGGGCTTTGATTGACTAACCTGCTATGTCTATCTGTTGTTTAGACCATGTTGTCAATGTTTTGTCTAACAAAAGGCGAAGATGTTCCCGGTTTGTCGAAGTCTTGAAGGAGTTGAGTTGCTTTTGTTGATTAGTTGTCTAATTGATAGCTCCCTGTGTCTGACTTGTGTCACCCCATCAAAATCGTCGCCAAACGCACCGGTTTAACCCCGCATGTGATTCGGGTATGGGAGAAGCGGTATGCGACGGTCAGTCCCACCCGGTCGGAGGGGAACCAACGCCTTTATTCGGACGCCGACATCAATCGGTTGATCTTGTTGCGGCGGGTGGTGTCCGCCGGGCATTCCATCGGCACGGTGGCCCGGTTGGCTGAGAACCAGCTCGAAGGGTTGGTTCAACCGCCGCCGGAGCCGACGCACAGCGAGGCGACCGCTACGGCGAACAGCGCGGCAATCAGCATTGTCAGCCCCTCGGTTTCTGTGGCTGGCTCGTTGGCGGAAGCCGCTTTTCAAGCGACCGTGCAGATGGACGGCGCGGCCCTCGAGCGGGTCTTGGATGAGGCTTCCATTACGCTGGGCCAGATCGGACTACTGAATCAGATCGTGGCGCCTTTGGTGCATCGAATCGGGGACGCTTGGCGGCGAGGGGAGCTGAAAGTGGCGAACGAGCACCTCGCGACCGCGGTGATCCGGACGTTTCTCGGCCGCGCCGCCCGGCCCTTGGCGATGCATCATTCCGCCCCGGCGATCTTGGTGACGACTCCAGCCGGCCAATTACATGAACTGGGGGCGATCCTAGTGGCGGCCTGTGCCGCCGCCCAAGGTTGGCGCGTCCTGTTTCTTGGCGCCTCGCTGCCGGCGGAAGAGATTGTGGGTGCGGTCCGACTGGGCGGGGTGCGGGCGGTGGCGCTCAGCCTCGTGCATCCCGAGGATGATCCGGCGATCCCCCACGAATTGGCGCGGTTGCGCCGATTGTTGCCGGACGAAGTGGCAATTCTCGCGGGTGGCCGTGCCTGTCACGCCTACCAACTGGCGTTGCAAGCGATCCGGGCAACCGTCTGTTCCAACCTCATCGACCTCGGCTCGGCCCTCGACCAACTCCGGCAGGGCCAGAACTGAACGAGGGCCAACCCGTTCGTCGGTGGCTCAAGTGGTTTGCCCCACCCCGGGACCGAATCAACGGTCTCGGCCGGTGAGTCGCCGTTGATGCGTAGTCTAGCTCCTAGCACCGGCGCGTCCGCGGTATCCCCTTACCCAGCCTTGGCCAAATCAGTGACGATCTTGCACTCCAGCCCGTTCTGGCCATGCTGAGGTCGCCGTTCGTAACCGGATCCGCTGACTGAAAAATCAGGTGGCAAGCCCAGCGGGAACGGCCAGAAACCCAGACCAGAATCGTGACTCCTCCGGCGACCATCCTTGTCGTGGACGACATCCCGGCCAACCTCGGGCTGCTCTTCGACGCCCTGTCGCAGGCTGGCCACCGGGTGCTGGTCGCCGAATCAGGCGAAAGCGCGCTGGCCCAATTAACGCATGAGACGCCTGACCTCGTCCTGCTCGACTACATGTTGCCCGGGATGGATGGCATGGAAGTCTGCCGCCGGATCAAAGCCATGCCCGCCTGTTCGGATCTGCCCATCCTCTTCCTGACGGCGGTCAACGAACTCGATGAAAAGGTGCGGGCCCTCGACGCCGGGGCGGTGGACTACGTCACCAAACCGATTCAAACTCCCGAAGTGCTTGCCCGAGTCCGCACCCATCTCCGCGTGGCCCGGCTCCAGCGCGAGCTGGAGGATGAATTGGAGATGCGCCGCGAAGCCGAAGAACAGCTTCGCGATTCGCTCGACCGGGCGCTCCTGGTGGTCAGCCCCGAAGGCCGAATCCTCTTCGCCACGCGCCTTGCCCAGACGCTCCTGACCCGCAGTTTCCCGACGTTGGCGCCGAGCCAATTACCGGCCTCGTTGCGGAGCTTTTCCGCGGAGCCCGCCCCGGCCGTGAGCGAAGTGGCTCCGGGGCTGAGTGCGCGGGCACTGACTGCGGGCGTGGGCGACACGAGGGTGATCGAACTCCAAGCGCAAGTGACGCTGGGGCCGAATGCCTTGCTCGGGCTCGGCCTGACACCGCGCGAAGTGGAGGTCCTTTTCTGGCTCAGCGAAGGCAAGACGAACGCCGAGATCGGCATCATTCTGAGTTCCGCACGCCGCACGGTGGAAAAACACGTCGAACACATCTTGGAAAAACTTCAGGTCGAAAACCGGGCGGCAGCGATCCTCGCCGCGTTGGCGGTCTTGCGCGGCGATTCCTGAACGGCGGTAGTTTTGGGTTGGCTCCGCGGTGGCGTTTCCCGCCAGGCGCTGACGTTTCGCAACGAGCGGCCCAAGCTTCAAAGTTTCGTCTCGCCCAACTCCAGCACCCGGCGAAAGACGGGATCGCTGATCGCCATGACGCTCAGGCGGGATTGCTTGATCAGGGGCATTTCCTTCGTGGCGGCGTCCAGTTTGAGTTGTCCCAAGGTGACCGCTTGTTTGAGCGGTTGGGCCGGGGTGAGATCCACGCACGACCAGTCGCCGTCCTCGGCGGTGGGGTCGGCGTAGGCTTCACGCGTGACTTGAGCGATGCCGACCACTTCCTTGCCCACGTTGCTGTGGTAGTAGAGGACGAAATCGCCGGCCTTCATCGCCCGCAGATAGTTCCGCGCCTGAAAATTCCGCACCCCGGTCCACGCGGTTTTTCCGTCGGCTACAAAGGCCGCCCATGCGTAGGCGTCGGGCTCTTGTTTCACCAGCCAGTATTGGTTCGGCATGGCGGGAGCTTGGCGTCGAACCTCACGCCCGCAAGCGGCCGTTGGCCGGCGCGTTTACGGGGTCTTTTCGGCGAGACTCCTCACCGTGATACCACCGCCCACGGCCCGGAGTTTTAGCGGGGCGCCGCCGCCGTTGATTTGTCCCTTCAGAGATGTGCGCGAAGGTTTGCGGTCGCTTTCCACGGCCAGATCGCAAGCCACGCGCCCGCCGACACTTTGAGCATCAAGGGTGAAGCCAAGTTTCTGCGCGAGGTAAACGGTCACGCTGCCGCCGGTGCAGTCGAGCACGCTTTCACCCGTTGGAGCCGCAATGAAACGGGCCGTAATCGAGCCGCCGGACACGTCCGCCGTCACTGGGCCCGCGACGTCACTGAGCTCAATGCTGCCGCCGCTGGTGTCGGCGTGAACGGGGCCGGCGGCCGCGGCGATCCGGATGGAACCGCCCGCGGTATCCGCCTTCACCGGGCCGCCCATCCGACCCAGTTTGATGGAACCGCCCGCCGTGTCCGCTTCGACCGGCCCGGTGGCGCTGGCGATGTGGATGCTGCCGCCGGCGGTGTCGGCCTTGACCGAGCCCTCAATTTGCCCGACGTGGATAGAGCCGCCGGCGGTGTCGAGTTTGAGTTGGCCCGCGAGGTCGTCGACGTGAATGGAGCCGCCCGCCGTGCTGAGCGTCAGGTCGAACTTTTTGGGCACGGTGACCGTGTATTTGACGTCCAGATTGGAGATCGTGCGATTCCAGAGGGCGGTGGATTTCGGCAGCCGCGCCTTCACCGTCACGGTGTTGCCGGTCTGCGTGAAGTTCAGCTCGTGGGCAGCAAACAATTCTTGGGCCTTTTCGTCGGAAGCCCACTTGACCGAGCGGTCCACCGTGACCGACAGCGTGTTGGTGTCGGCTGTTGCCACCGTGATGGCCCCGCGATCGGCATTGATAATCAGGTGGCCACTGGAGGCCACGGTGAAGGTGCGATTGGTCGAAGTCGCCAGCGCTGCGGCGTGGGGGAGGGCCGTGAGCGCAAGGAGCAGGGCGGCCAAGTGGACGGGCAATTTCAAGGGCGTGAGTTTCATGGCTCGGAGTGACACACCCGGGCAGCGGGGGAAAAGTTGCAACCAATTCGTGGGCCTTGGCCGCGCATTTTTTCGCTGAGTTCCCCTGCGTGCGGTTTGAGGAGACTGGGGGAGTCGGTCGTTCCCCGCCAGAAGGCGGCCCGAAGCCGCCCCGGAGATATGGACGCGGCAATCCAGCCGCCGCGCGTGCAGTCGGCGCCGGAGAAAAGATCGTCAGCGGGCGTTGGCTCCGCGGTGGGGTTGCGGAAATTCGCCGATCAATCGCCGGTCCTTCACCGTCCAAACGCGCAGGCAGCCGTCATCCCCGCCCGCGGCGACCACGGAGCCGTCGGCGCTTGCGGCGAGCGCTTGGGCAAAGAAGTTGCCCGCGGGCAGGGTGCCGGCTTCTTCCCCCTTGAGATTCAGCAGGCGAATCTTCGCGGCCCCACTGGCGGCCACCCATTGTTCGCCCGGGCCAAGAAATTGAGCACCGGTCACTTCCTGGCCGAAGCCTTCGACGTTTCTGAGCCGTTCGCCTTGGGGCCATTGCCAGAGTTTGACTACGGAATCAGCGCCGCCCGTGGCGAGCACTTCGCCGTCGGCTTTCCAAGCGACCGTGAGGATGTGGCCAGTGTGCCCTTCGAACGCGCGCACGGGCCGGCCGCTCCCCGTTTCGAGCACCCGCGCAAACCGGTCGGCGCCGCCACTGGCGAGGAAGCGGCCGTCGGGCGAAAACGCGAGGGCGAGGACGGCGTCGCTGTGCCGGTTGGTGACGGCATAAACCGGCGCGCCGGTGCGGGTGTCCCAGACGCGAATCTCGCTGCCGCGGGTCGGTTCACCGCTGCCGCTGGCGAGGCGCGTTCCGTCGGGCGAAAACGCGAGCGCATTCACGCGGTCCACCAGCGGGGAATCGCCTCCGCCCGTGCCGAGCCGTGTGGTGAGGTGCCACGCGGGAATGAACTTCCAAGTCACCGCCGCGCCGGCGTGGCCCGCCCGCAATTCAGCCGGCCCGGAGAATTGCAGGTGCGTCACATGGGTGAGCTCAGTGCGGGTGGCGGCCAATTCCCGGCCAGTGTCAGCCTCCCAAAGGCGCAGCCAGCCCGAACGCTCGGCGGTGGCGGCCAGCCGACCTTCGGCCGCCAAGGCACCGGCGGTGAAGGGGCTAAAGAGGGTGTTCCCTCGAAGTTCGCTCCACCGCGTTTCGATCAAGCGCAGTTCCGTCTCGCAAACTCGGAGTCGGGCTTCCGCGACCAGTTGGGCGGTGGTGGCGTTCTGGAAGCTGATCCGGGCAAGCGCCGTTTCGTTTTCGGCCTGGCTGCGGTTGCGTTCGGCTTTGGTAAAATCGTTTTCCGGGCCGACGCCAGCTTGGCGGGCGGCGGCGAGTTTTTGCACCAGCGCCGCTTGGAGTGCCGCGCTGTGGGTCGGCGGAAACCGGAGGCGAGCGAGGTGGGCCAACTGGCCTTCAAGCCGGCTGACCTCGCGCCGGGACTGATCGAAGGGGACTCGTTTTTCGATCGCGTTCTTGGCGGTGCCGGGTTCGGCGGCCAGTGCTTTCTTCAAGCGCTCTTGTTGGGTCGAAGACTCTTTGCGGGCGCTTTCGAGGGCGCGTTGGGCGGCGTCCAAGCGTTGGCGGGCGACGTTCGTTTGCGCTTTGCCTGGAGCGAGTAGGCGGGCGTTCGAGTGCAGCTCCGCCACGGTTGCGCCCTCTGCGTTGAGCAAGGAAACCAAACCGTTGGTCGTGAGGAGTAGACGGCGGCGACCGTCGTCGGAGCGGAGTGAGGGCGGTGGCCAAGCGGTCGGCGCGGCGGGCGCGAGCGGCGGGGGCACGGAGCGGCGCCAGAGCTTCACTTCGCGGAAGCCGCCGGAAGCGAGCGTGTCGTCGGTTGGGTTGAAGGCGAGCGCGTTGACCACGTCGAGGTGCGCGGCGGCGGGGGCAAGCGGAGCGCCGGGAACGGCGGGGTCGCTCAGTTCAGCCACGAGTGTCCGGGTGGGAACGTGATAGATGAACAGGCGGTTGCCCCGGCCACAGGCGGCGAACTGCCCGTCGGCCGAAAGGGCTACGGCGTAACTGGCCTGAAATTCGGGCGCGACGGGTTGCCAGCGGATCGTTTCAGCCGGTTTCTCGGAGGCCTTGGCGCCTTGCTCAATCCAGAGGGCCAGGATTCCGAGTTGGGCTGGCGTGAGGTCCACGGCATGGACCTTGTTGTCCTTCGGCGGCATACGGGGCTTTGCCTCGTGCGCGGACAACTGGAGCAGCCGCGATTCACTCGCCTGGCCCGGAATGAGGGCCGGACCCGATTCGCCGCCTTGGCGCATCTCTTCGGGGGTTTCCAGCCGCAGATCGGCCTTGGTGGTCGTCCGATTGTGGCAGGGCAGGCAGTTCGCTTGCAGGATGGGAACGACCTCCCGGTGGAAGTCGATCGGTTCGCTCCGGTGGGGGCGAGTGATGGCGATGGGTTTCTGGGTGGCCACATCGGCGGCACTGGCGGTCAAGCCAGCGAGGCAAAGCCCGCCGATGCACCCCAGCGTCATTCGGTGAAAGCGCTTCGGAGTTTCACGGCGTCCGGAACGTGCAGGGGTGGTTTCCATGGGAATATAGCCTGACTGAGGGGGGCGCATACCGCCGAGGTTCACTTCGGCGCTGGGGCGGGGGCCGCCGGCGTGATCTTCACCGTGAAGGGTTGCGAATACAGGGGCACCGTAAGCTCGCGTGGTTGGGCGCGTGCTTCGGCGGCTTGCTTGGCGGCGGCCGCTGCCTTGCGCCGCTCCGCCAGTGGCGGTTGGTCTTTTTCAGCCGCGGCGGAGAGCGCGTGGTCGGCGGCTTTGAGGACCGCGTCTGCCGCCGCAACGGCTTCCGGTTGGTTGCGATATTTGCCGCTCACGGAGCCGTGTAGCCACAGAGTGTGGCGCCCCGCGGGGAGCTTCACCTCGGCCAAGTTGAGTTCGACCGACGCGTGGGTCGCTTTTTCGGCAACGCTGAGCTCTTTCACCGGCTCAAGTTCGGGATGGCCGGCCCATTTCAGTTTGAAAGCACCTTGAAATTCGCCCCGCCGCGTGACCCGCAGCGGAACGACCAATTTCCCCCCAGCCGGGGCCTCGAACACCGTTGCCTCGGCGGGGGCGAGGGTGACGGGCGCGAGTTCAGCCGAGCAGACCGACACGACGGAATGCGCGGCGAGCCAATGGGCGGCGGCCTCAAGGTTGTAATCCGGCACGGGCCAGAGCAGTGATACCAGTGGAGCGAGGCGCGTTTGCGGGGTCCCGCCGACAAGCGCCCGGCCCCACAACGCGACGTCGGTCGCCCCACTGGCGTCTTCGCTGGCGGTCAAGAGGATGACCCCGGAAGCGTGTCCGGCCGGAATCCGGGTCGTCGCGGCGGTGACCCCCGGGGGCAGTTGGGTGGCGCTGAGTTCGATTTCGCCCGTGAAGCCGTCGCGGCGAAACCCGAGGACGCGCAGCGGCAGCGTCTCCCCCCGGCGCAGCACGGGCACCATCAGGTGCAACTGCCGGTCGTCGTTGTTGGCTTTGGGCGGGGCCACCGGGAGCGCGACGAGGCGAAAATCCGGAGTCTCGGGGCGCAGGCTCAGGCGATAGGCGTAACGTGGGCGGCCGGGAGCGGCGTTGAACAGGTCGCGGATGAGCACGCGATAGTGGCCGGTCTCGGGCGCTTCGAAACGCGCGGCGGCGTCGCGCGTGGTGGTGTTGAATTCGCGGTCGCTCAGGTGGGTCTCCGTATCGCCGAGTTCGAGCACCTCGGCGTAGAGGGGTTCGCCACCCTCGCCCCGGGCGCTGCGTTCGCGTTGCACCAGCACGCTGGGGTCACTGGGAAACCCGAGCCGGTCGGCGAAAATTTCCAGCCAGAAAACGTCGCCCTTCTGGGCGGCGAAGCGGACCCCGGCCACTTCGCCTGGCCCGGGAAACAGGCCGGAAACCTCAACCGGCGGGACCACCGGGATCAGGCCGTGGGTCAGGGTGGCAATGACGGGCAGGGTCGTGAGTGAAAATTGCAGCGGATTCGAGGGCCCGTTCGTGGTGGTCAGGCGCCAGCGAAACCTCTCGGCAGTGAGGTTTGCGGCCGCCGGGCGACCGAGGAATTGACCCATGAATTCGCCGGAATTTGTGGGCGCGACCAGTTCGACGGCGAGGGTTTCCCAGCGCCCTCCGTCGGGCGCCGCGAACGGCAGCGGACTTCCGCCGGGCAGATTCCGTCCGAAAAGCGTGACTCGGTTAGTTTCACCGATCCGCAGTGAAGTGGGCAGGGCTAGCTCCAAGTGCGGCCCGGCTGAAAGCGTCAGGCGGTAGTGATAGTCGTCGCCGCCGCGGTAAGTCTGGTCGTTGAGTCGGAGTTGGTAGACGCCGTCGCTCGGGGCGGTGAAATCCAGCAGTTCCCGGCGGCGGATCAGGGCCAGCTCCCGACCGTTGGCGTCGGCGACTAGGAGCTCGGGCACAAGTCGGGAAGCCAGCTCGCGCGCTTGCACTCGCACCAATACCCGCTGCCCGGCGCGGGCTTCAAAACGGAACCACGCGGCGGTGTTCGGGTAAACCCGGCCATAAACTGCCGTCGCGAAGGGCAGGGGAATGGCGGAAGCAGGCCCCGTATTCGTAGCGGGCGCGACAAATTCGGGGCCGTCACCGATGAAAAAGGGGCGCGGAAGGGAGCGTCCGAAACGGCCGCTGAAGGATAATTCGGTCAGGCCGGGCGGCAGGTTGGCCGGGATGATGACGGTGAATTCTCCGGGCCGGTTTGTCCGGGGAGTCGCTCTGATGCCGGCGGCCGGACTGTGGAGCGTGATGGGTTCGTCGAGCTCCGTGCCGGTCACGGTGAGGAGGTTGGTGGCTCCGGCAGCCAAGCCGGGCGGAAAGATCGAGGCGACTTTGGGCACCGGGAGTTGCGCGCTCAGGGAGGAGGGGGGGCCGAGCAGCCACGCCCCGGCGAGGAGGCTGGCCACCCGGCCCGATACCCGTGTGAGAGCGGTAAAAGCGGTTCGATTCCCCAAGGATGACATGAACGGGCGGGTGGTGTGATCGAAACGGTGGCAAAGAAGCGGCGACCGCGGGAAGCTTCATTGTCGAGGAGGAGGAAAATTACGGGGCGGAAATTGGCTATTGCGACCCGGAGGCCCCCTCTTATCCTTGGGTCCATGAGCTTATCCAACGCGGCCCGCGCGCTGATGCTGGTCGGTCTCTGCTCTCTGCTCGCCGGCTGCGGCGGGGTGAGTGGATCGCACAGTGTCTCGCCTGCTTCCCTGCTGTTGCCCGGGCTCTTGAAGATCACGCCGAGACCCTCGCCGGTGGAGCCATCCAAGACTCCGGAAATGGCCTCGGTGACGAAGCTTTCAGTCCTTTAAGTTCACTTCGCTTTTTCCATCATGCGTTTTCCGCTGGCCCTTACGGTCAAGATTGCCCGTCACATCGTTAAGCATAAGCTCAAGGGCACCCCCAGATTTGCGATGGTGCTGCAATTGGAGCCTTTGCACACCTGCAACCTCACCTGCACCGGGTGCGGGCGGATCCGCGAATACAGCACCAGCCTCAAGGACATGGTCCCGCTTGAGCAGTGTCTCGCCGCCGCCACGGAGTGCGACGCCCCCATGGTGTCCATCTGTGGTGGTGAACCGCTGATTTATCCGAAGATCGAAGAACTCGTCGCTGGCCTGCGCGCCCAAGGACGGATCATCTACATCTGCACCAACGGGGTGTTCATGCGGAAAAAAATGCGGGAATACATGGCCGCGAATTGGTCCCCGGCCGTGGAGCGGCAACTGGCGTCCTTGGTGGCCGAAGGTTTGGTCACGGAGAAGGAGGCGGAGCAGATTCGCAATGCCGATGCCGCCGCCCGCGCCAAGGTGACGATTCCGCCGAGCAAATGGCATTACTGGAATGTCCACGTGGACGGCTTGGAGTATACGCACGATCTCATCGTCGAGCGCGAAGGCGTGTTCAAGGAATGCGTCGCCGCGATCAAGATGGCCAAAATCCTTGGCTACCAATGCGCGACCAATACGACGGTCTATCGCGAGACTGATCCGAAGGAAATCGAGGACATGTTCAAGTTCCTCAGTTCCCTCGACGTCGATGGGCACACGATTTCGCCGGGCTACGATTACGACGCGGCCAAAAAGGACATGGTCAAGCGTCTCGGCCGCGATCCGAAGGAGTTTTTCCTCACCCGGGATATGACCCGGACGAAGTTCGCCGACATCGAGAAGTGGGCTAAGGCCTTCACGATCTTTGGCACGCCCGCCTACCAAGAGTTTCTCGCCGGCAAACGCGAGTTGACCTGCACCGCTTGGGCGATCCCAACCTATAATGTCCGCGGCTGGAAGGCGCCTTGCTACCTGATGACGGACGGTCACTACCCGCGCTACGAAGAGATGCTCGGGAAAGTGAACTGGGAGAAATACGGAGTGGTAGACGGAGTAGCCCGCGATCCGCGGTGCGAAAACTGCATGGTCCACTGCGGCTACGACCCCAGCGGCGCCCTCAGCACGAAACCGCGGGATACGTGGCAGAACTTCAAATTCAACTTCGGCGCCAAGCCCGCACCGTATGCGCACACGCCCGAGTTGGAGCAACGGGCCTATAACGGGTTCACCATCGGCAAGGGCCACCTAGCCGAAGCCAAGGCGGCCGTGAACCGTGAAATGGGCGGCGCCAAATCCGCCTTTGCCCGCGGTGGCAATGGGCTCGCGGACGACCACTCCGGACACGAACACGAGAGCGCCGGCGGCGGCGGCGGGTGCGGTTCCGGTGACTCGACTCAACGCGACGCATTGCTAACGAAGATTCGCGACGGCAAAGCGCTCGAAGCGAAACCTGAGTAGTGGCCGGGCGGCCGCGGTGAATTTCGCGGCGGCTCCCAACGGCGCTGCCTCATGGGCGGCGATAGCATTCAACTTCGGCGGTGTCCAGACCCGGGGGGCGCGGTAACAAGTGATCAGTGCAGCCCCCAGACTTTGGGCGGCCGGCTGGAATTCCGACCCTTCGCCGACTCCCGGTTTTGGTTGGTGCCCGCCTGCCACCGGCTGGCGGCCCTTGGGCTTGAGGCTTGCGCCGCAGGGGGGGGGCGCGGTTGGCGGAGCGGAGTGTCAGAGGCAGCTTAAGCGTGGAGGCGGCGACGGGCATGACTCCGCCAGCACCCGCCCGCTGCCCGCAGTTCAGGACAGGCTGTTCCACAACACCGCCATGAACGTCCAATTTCGTCTCTTCCGCCGGCAGGGCGGGTTCTACTGCGGGGACACCGCCACCGGCAAACAAACCAGCCTGCGCACCCGCGACGAGGCCGAGGCCCGCACGCTGCTCCACGCCCGCAACGAGGCCGCCCGCCAGCCTGGCCTGAACCTGAAACTGGCCCGCGCCTACCTGAACCGTCAGCGACCCGGAGGTGGCCCGCCGCACCTGGCAGGAGGCCATCACGGCGCTGATCGCCACCAAGACTGGCCCCACGCGGGAGCGGTGGCACTGGGCCAGCCGGCGGGGAATGAAGGCAGGTGTGCGGCGCTATCCTCGACGCAGAGGCCCGGCCAACAGGAGGTCTGCCTACTCCGCTTCGCGTTGTCCCCGACGGCGTCTCCCGCCTATTTGCCGCCGACCTGCAATAACGCGGAA
>CAIJLV010000070.1 GCA_903821635.1 uncultured Verrucomicrobiota bacterium
AGGCGGATGATCTCGCGGGTCTTGAGGACGTCGATCCCGTAGGAGGCCCGGCCCAGGGCAAAGGTCAGGAACTTGCGCTCGGCCCCCCGGCCGGCGTCCGTCTTCGTATCGGTGGTTGCACGCATAGGTTTTGTAAAATTTTCGCTCGCGGCTAATGAGTCGGTGCGATGATCAGGACTCGTCGTAGCCCTACTTACCAATTCGGCGGGCTGCTGATTTGCTGAAGTGGGGATCGCAAAAGAGTCTGCTTTGACGGGGCTTAGGAAGACTTGTGAGGGGCGTAACCTGCGTTTTGCATGAGCAAAAATTGTCCGCTCGCCCATTGCGGGCACTTCGGTGAGGGCACCGCCAATGCGCCCTAGGGAGTCGCTCAATCTTCAGTCGCTCCCTTACGGTCGGAGGGGCGGCGGACTTCGGCTTCGGCGAATGCTTTATGCTGCCCGGGCGAGCGGTTGTGGTTCCAACCGCACGAGGGCATCCACATCCAGAATCAGTCCGACGCGCCCGTCACCCAGAATGGCGGCCCCGGCGAGGGAGTGGGCGTGCTTGAAGGTTTCGCCAAGGCTCTTGATGACGACTTCCTGCTTGCCCAGCAGTTGATCGACCAGCAGGCAGCGGCTCTCCCCGTTGGACTCAACGACGATGGCAATTCCCTTCGTGGGGTCTGTCTCGGCGGCTGAATCGCCGAAGAAATTCCCTAGTTTGAGGAGCGGAATGAGGTGCCCTCGGACGAGGACCATGTCGCCGCGTTCGTTGAAGGAGGAGAGCATCGGCGGCGTGGGGCGGAACGATTCGCGCACGGAGAGCGTGGGCAGGATGTAACGCCGGCCGCCAACGCTGACGATCAGACCGTCGATGATCGCGAGCGTAAGGGGCAGGTAGATGGTGAACTTGGAACCTTGGCCCAGCGTGGATTCAATCCCCACTCGACCCCGCAGCCGCTCGATATTTCGGCGCACCACATCCATGCCGACCCCGCGCCCGGAAATGCTGGTGATTTTTTCCGCGGTAGAAAATCCGGGAAGGAAGATGAGGTTGTAAATTTCGTGATCGGGCAGTTGGGCATCGGCCGCGATCAAGCCTTGGCTGACGGCTTTGGCGAGGATGCGGTCTTTGTTCAAGCCGCCGCCGTCGTCCTCGATTTCGATCACGATGTTCCCGCCCTGATGGCTCGCCTTCAGATGGATCGTGCCCAAGGCCGGCTTGCCCCGCTCCAAGCGCACTTCGGATCGTTCGACGCCGTGATCCACGGAGTTGCGGATCATGTGGACCAGCGGGTCGCTGATTTCCTCGACGATCGTGCGGTCGAGTTCGGTGTCTTCCCCGCTGAGCAGGAGCTGCACCTGTTTGGTTTCCTTTGCGGCCAAGTCACGCACCAGCCGGGTCATCTTTTGGAAGGTCGAGCGGATCGGAACCATTCGCAGCGACATGGCAATGCGTTGCAGATCCTTCGTCAGCCGGCTCAATTGAGCCATGTTGCGCGTCAGTTGCTGACTTTCGACTCCTTGAAGATTGGGGTCCTGCGCCACCAGCGACTGGGAAATCACAAGTTCCCCTACGATGTCCACCAAGCTGTCCAGTTTGCCCGTGTCCACTTTGACGGAGAGGCCGCTGCCCATGTTTTTGTTCGAGCCATGGTTACCTCCGGCGGCGGGCGTAGGGCCGGTGGGAGCTTCGGCGGCTAGCGACGGGGTGGGGCTAAGCGGCAGGGGCGTAATCGAGAGCTCCTCCGGTTCCTCCGAAGCGGCAGCCAAGGAGGGGGCGGGAGCTAAGTCCGCCGCCTCCGGTTTCCCTTCGATGACGACCCGGATGCGAGTGATCAACGCTTGGATCGGAATCAGGATTTCCTCGGGTGCAACCTGGCCGGTGAGCTGCCGTTCGATGGCCGTGACAAATGCTTTCAGGGTGTCGCGCCCGGCCAAGATCACATTGATCACTGGCGACGTGATGGTGAGTTTGTGTTGGCGGGCGAGATCGAGTAACGATTCCAACTCGTGCGCTAGCAGGTTGACGGGCCGAAGGTTGAGGAACCCGGAGCCGCCCTTGAAGGTGTGGAACGCGCGGAAGATCGAATTCAGCGTGTCCCCATCGGCCGGATTTTCCTCCAGCGTCAACACCCCGAGCTCGATGTTCTGCAAGTGTTCGTGGGACTCATTGATGAACTCGCGCAGCAACTCGGCGTCGTTCTCCAAATTGAGTCGGAAGGCTTCTTCTGCGGGCGCTGGGTTGGCCTCGTCACTGGCGACCACCGGCAGGGAGGCGGTGGCCGCTGTCGGGGCTGTGCCTGCACTGAAGTCCGGTGGCTCGGGCAGGTCGGTGTCGGTGGCGAGGGCCCGCACGGCGGCTTGCATCCATACGGTCCACTGGGTGAAGCGTTGGATTCCGGATTGGTCGAACAGGCCCGTGGACTCAAAGATGCCATCCACCCAAGTGCGGGCTTGCTGGAGCGCTTTGGAGAGGTCCGCCGGCACGACGCTTTCCGCCGCCAAGGTTTCCATTTCCCCGAGCAGACAGTTGAGCGGTAAAAGTCCGCTGTCCTTTTCCGGTTCGATGAAGGAGAGCTCCAAGGCAATCTTGTCCGTCAATTGCATCAGTTGGGCAACCAAGTCGGAAGGCAGGGTGGTCATAAATCGGGCGAAGATCTGAGTGGGTATCGGCGGAACCGGCCGGTGCTTGAGGGCTGGCTACCCCGTTGCCCCAAGGCGTTTCAGGCTGGGGGGGAGATGAGTTCGATCATCAGGTCAACCGCTTCCCGCAAATGGTAGGGTTTGTTGAGGATGCGGGCGTGCAACTCGTTCTCGACCGTGCGGCGCATCTCATCGTCGAGATAACCCGAAACTAGCACGAATTTAAGCTCCGGCTGCAGAGCGGCGGCGCGGCGGATCAAGTCGATGCCAGTCATGTTCGGCATGTGGTAATCCGTCAGCACCAAGTTGGGGCGGCACAGGCCGGACACCAGTAGCTCCATGGCGTGTTCGCCATCGCGAGCCAGATGCACCTCGAAACCGGCGCTGCGCAGTAGGCGCTGGCTGAAGAGTCGGATCGATTCCTCGTCGTCCACGATCAGAATACAGCCGGAGCCTCGGTTGGCCGGTTTGGGGGGTGTTTTCGGGGTGATGATCGCCTCGGCTTCGGCGCGGGGCAGGTAGAGGTGGAAGGTCGTGCCCCGGTTCGGCTGACTTTCGACCTCGATGAAGCCGCCGGCTTGGGTGGCCACGGCATTCACGATCGACAAGCCGAGGCCGGTTCCCTTGCCGGCGCCTTTCGTGGTGAAAAACGCTTCAAAAATCTTGGGTAACACCTCGGGTGGAATCCCCGTGCCGGTGTCGGAAACACTGCACCGGACGAAGGCGATACCCGGCGGTTTGGCGACGCGCAGCGCTTGCGGTCTGGTCAAGGTGACGGCGGCGGTTGAGAGCGTGAGGGTGCCCCCCGCGGGCATCGCGTCCTGGGCGTTGACGCACAAGTTGAGGACCATCTGGTGCGTCCGAGTGGTGTCCATCTTGACTGGCAGGGTCATCGGGCAGGGATCGAAGCAGATATTCACCCGGCTGTGCAGGGAGCGACGGGCCAGTTGGCAGGTGTCCTTCAGGAACTGGTTCAGTTCAAAGACCTCGATCTTTTCCCCGCTCGCCCGGCTAAACGACAGGAGCTGTCGGGTAACGTCCGCAGCGCGCTTGGCGGCGGCGTCGATCTGTTGGAGCCCATGGGTCCAGACCGTGGGTAAATGGGTTTCGAGCAACAGCAGCCCGGTGTTCCCCAAGACCACTTGGATCAGGTTATTGAAGTCATGCGCCACGCCGGCCGCCAACGCCCCGAGCGTTTCCATCTTCTGGGCTTGGAACAGTTGGTCCTGCAACTGGTGGAAGGTGGTCTGGTCGGTCACGGCGTAGATCAGACCGCGAACCCCGCCGGCATGGGTCCACGGGGAAATCTTCACGGCCCAATGGCGGCCATCGGCGGAAGTCGTCTGCAGTTCCTTGGACGTCTGCGTTTGGAGCACCCCGGTCAGCAAACCGTGGAGCTCCTGGCGGCGCGTTGCGTCGGGGACATAGTCGAGCAGCGGTTTGCCGGGCAGGGGCGCCCCACTGAGCGTCAGCCAACCGTGGTCCGGGGGCATTTTCTGCCAGCCGTTGTTCACGTCCGTCAGGCAGAAATCGCGGTCCAGCGTGTAGATCGCGGCGTCGATCGAATTGATGATGCTGCGGACAAAATCATGGCGGAGCTCGAGTTCCCGTTGAAGCTGTCGCTGGGCGCTGATGTCCCGCTCGTAACCCGCGTGGCCCAGCAATTCCCCGCGGGGGCTGAACACGGGCGAAAAGGTGACATCCACCGGGTAGGTGCGGCCGTCCCGGCAGCGATTCAGCAACTCTCCCCGCCACTCGAGACCGGCGTGGAGGTGTTTGGAGTATTCGAGGATTTGAGCCGACTCGCTCGGGGCGCGCAGGAAACTCAGCGGCCGGTCCAACGCTTCCTCGATTGAATACCCGGTTGTGGTTTCAAAGGCGCAATTGACGAATGTAATCAGCCCGTCCGTATTGGTCAGGTAGATGACATCCGTGGTCGAATCCATGGCCGTTACCAGGCGTTGCACGTGCGATTCCATCCGGTGCCGACGGCCCACATCCTTGACGACGACGAGAGAGCAGCCATCGCCGAGGGGCGTCACATGAAACTCCACGATCAGGGGCGAAGCGTCTGCCCGCTCCAGCGGCACATCGGCCAATACATTTTCCGCGGCGAAATGTTTTTGGAGCAGTGGTTTTAACCGTTCAGCCACACCTTCACCGACAAGCTCGACGAGACTCAGTTCCGGGGTCTCGCTTGGGGCTTCGACCTCGAAGAGGCGGGCCGCCCGCCGGTTCAGGCGAATGATTTCGCCGCCGCGCCGACAGACCAACTGGGCATCCTCCGCCAAATCGAACAACCGGAGCCACCACCCAGCCAGCACCTCGGCGTCGTGGCCGGAGGCGATTCCAAGCGGCGGTGAGGCAGTGGGGAGGTTTAGCACAGGGAGCGGCCGCGCTAGGGGCCGTGGTCCACCCATCGGTCGAATTCCAAAAACCTTAAGAAAGGAGTCCCCAAGGCCATTAACCAGAGTTTTGACTGGGGCGCTTGGGATTCTTCCAACCGGGTGCCAACGGCACGCGCTGCGGTTCGGCCGCCGCCGCGACAGATCGGCCGCACCGCCGGCACCGCCAACGGACCAAGGACCTGCGCAACCGTTTATCCTGACTTGGGCTTAAGTCCCGCGGCCGACCGCCGATGAGTGACTGTGTAATTTGGCCGTCGGTTGCCCTAAAAGCCGACGGGGAGTGTGATGAACGTCCCCTGCACCAGTTCATCCGCGGCAAGGACGCCGCGAGAAATAACCGCCCCGTAAGGGGCTACCCCATGGATGGAGTTATGGTCATCAATACTAACGTCGCGGCTTTAACAGGTTCACGCTTGCTCTCGGAGGCTAGCAACATGCTCAGCAAATCCCTATCCCGTCTGTCGTCCGGTTCGAAAATTATTTCGCCGGAGGATGACGCTGCGGGCCTAGCTGTCTCGATGCGTCTCGATGCGCAGGTGAATCGGATCAGGGCGGCAAAGTCCAACCTGGGGAATGCTACCTCATTCAACCAGACCCAGGACGGGTTCCTTCAGAAGGTCGGAAAAGCGTTCGACCGAATGGGTGAACTCACCATCTTGGCGCAGGATATTACCAAATCTGACGCTGATCGGGCTCTGTATAACGCCGAATTTACCCAACTCGGAGGCTACATCGATGATATCGCGACCAAAGACTTCAATGGGATCGGACTCTTCGATGGGACAGCCCTGAGTGTCACCACGGACGGTGAAGGCAGTATGCTGGCAACCACCGGAGTGGATATGACCGGCGCAGCCTACACCGATGCCACCAGTGCCACCGTGGACACCGCGGCTAACGCCGCGCTCGCCCTCGCGGACGTGCAAGCTGCCATCGTGCAGCTCACCACGGACCGCGCCAACATCGGCGCCAACATCTCCGTCATGAATTCCTATTCGGACCAGCTCGGAGTGTTAAGTGACAACTTGCTGACGGCCAACAGCCGGATCAAAGACGTCAACGTCGCCGAGGAAAGTTCCACCTTCGCCAAATACAACATCCTGGTTCAAGCCGGCACGGCGATGCTGGCCCAGGCTAATCAGACGCCTTCATCGGTGCTGAAGCTGATCCAGTAACGGCGATCTGGACCCCTTCAATGCCTGGTAGCTCCCTTGGATCTACCGGGCTTTTTTATGCCCCCGAGGGGCCGCCCGAGTCGCCCTCGTGGACGGCGTCGGGCGGGCTTCAGCTCTGAGTTTCAGGCTCGGGCCAGCGGGCGAGAAAGGCCAGTTGCGCCGCCCGGTCGGGAATGCCTTCTAGGGCAAGGTCGTTCAAAAAACGCGGGGGATACGCCGCATCCAGCGTGACCACGTTCACCGTCTGACCGGCGACCGTAAAAAAGGCCCGCCACGCTCCGCAGCCGATTTCCCACCGCACGCCGCCGCGGCGCCGGATCCGGCGCGAGCGATGGGGCGAGGGGTCTTGGGCGAGCAACTCGACCATCCGCGGACAGAAATCAATTTCCCACGTCGTGCGCAGCCACTCGGCTTGGGCTTCGGCTAAGGGACTCAAACGCACCGTGAATTGGGGCGGCGCACTCAGGGCGGAGTCCACCTCGTCATGCCAGCCGGCGGCCGCTTCGGGAAAGGCGTCGTAGGCCGGAATGTAAGGTTTGATGTCAAAGACGGGGGTGCTATCCACCAAATCACACGGGCCCAAAATCAGCCGTCGACCCTGGACGCCGAGCAATTGGACTGGGGTCAGGCCGACCGGATTCGGACGATGCGGGGATCGGGTGGCAAACACCCCTCGGCGCTGGGCCGGGCCGCGCGGGGGCAGCACCAGTGGTCGCCACGTGGTGTTGCGGTGGAACCACCACACGAGCCAGATCCGCGCAAAGCCGGCCACGTCGCGAAGGGCCAGCTCGTAGTTACAGTCCGGGACGAGTTCGAGCACGCTGCGCTCAGCTTCGAGTTCCGCGGGTTGATGCCGCGCTTGAAATTTCACCTGCTTCGGCGAGCGGATGAACCCGATCGGATGGAGCGTGAGCGTTGGCGTCATGCGCTCAGTATTCCAGAGGGGGAGCGGCCGTGGCGAACAGTTCCCGGCGGGGGAATCGGCCGGTTTCGCGTCCGGGGAAGGGGGCGCCCAACAAAATAGCCGGGGACAAATGTCCCCGGCTAGGTTGGGAAAAATCAGGTCCGACAGACGGTCCCAAAAGCTTAGTTGCCCGCTTCGATCGCGAGCAATTCGACTTCGAACACCAGCGCACTGCCTGGTCCGATCTTGGGGCCGGCGCCCCGGTCGCCATACGCCAAGTTGGCCGGCAGGAAGAGTTTGAACTTGTCGCCTTCCTTCATGAGCTGAAGGCCCTCGGTCCAGCCGGGAATCACGCCGTTCAGGGGGAAGGAGATGGGTTCACCGCGGTCGACCGAGCTGTCAAACACCGTGCCGTCGATAAGCGTGCCGTGGTAATGAACCTTTACGGTGTCGGTGGCCTTGGGACTCTTACCGGTGCCGGACTTTAGCACCTGGTATTGCAGGCCGGATTTCGTCGTTTTGACGCCCTCTTTTTTGCCGTTGGCTGCGAGGAATTCCTCACCCGCCTTGACGTTCTTGCCGCCCGCCAGTTTCTGCTCGGCCTGCATCTTATCGGCGACCTGCTTTTGCAGGCTGCTGATTGCGTCCTGCAATTCGGCTTCGGACAGAGCCGGCTTGCCTTCCAGCCCATCGGCGAGGCCC
>CAIJLV010000071.1 GCA_903821635.1 uncultured Verrucomicrobiota bacterium
CTTGTCTTTGCGGCCGTTGCCCTTGATTTCGGCGGTGCCCGTCTTGCCGCAGACAGCGAAGCCTTCGAGGCGGGCCGCTTTGCCCGTGCCTTCGGCGTCACTGACATCGTCGCGCATGGCGGCCCGGAGGGTGTCGAAGTGGCGTTTGGCGACCTTGATCTCCGAACGCAACTGCCCGGGCCGGACCTTCGTGGTCTCGCCTTCGGCAAACACGTCGCCCGGCTCGATCCGGTCCACGACCCGGGGCCAGAAGACCTTGCCGCCGTTGGCCACGGCGCTAACGGCCACGGCGAGCTGCAACGGGGTGAGGGTCATCTGACCTTGGCCAATGCAGATGTTGGCCAGATCTCCAGAGGTCCAACCTTTTTTAATGACCTCTTCCTTGGTTGGAAAATGGCCGTCTTTGGCCTCTTCAATTCGGATACCAGTGTCTTCCCCGAGTCCAAACTGGTGGCCCATTTCGAGCAGTTGGTCCCAGCCGAGTTGGAGGCCGTATTCTATGAAGTAGCTGTTGCTTGATCGGATGAAGGCACGTCGGAAATCGTAAGGGCCGGGGGGGGCCGTATCTTCAATTGGGCGTCGGCCGAGGTTATACACGCCCCTTCCCGGGCGTCGCGGGTCGGGTTTGACGTGATAAATCTCGTTTACGTCGAGCCCATCCTCCAGCAGAGCCAAAGCATTGATGATCTTGAACGTCGAACCCGGCGCGTATTCGCCGTAGGTCGCCCGGTTGAACATGGGGCGGGCTGGTTCGGCCATGAGCACGTTGGTCCAGCGCTGCCAAGTCACGCCGTCGATGAACTCAGCCGGATCGAAGGCCGGGGCGGAGGCCATGGCCAGCACGTCGCCGTTGGTGACATCCATGACGACTACGGCTCCGCGTTCGTCACCCGTGACACTGCCGAGGGCGGCTTCCACCTGCTTCTGCAAGTCGAGGTCCAGCGTGGTGACTAGGTTCAATCCCGCTTGCGGTTCGGCGAGTTCCTGTTCGCCGTGCTGGTGCCGATAGCCCAAGCTGTTGACGAGGATGCTCTTCGCCCCGGCGTTGCCGCGGAGTTCTGCGTCGTAGGCCCTTTCCAGCCCAATACCGCCGACATAGTCGCGCTGGCGGTAGTCAAAGCGGCCTTCGTCCTCGTCGAAGTTGTCGTTGCGCTTGAGGTGACCGATGAGGTGGACGGCGAGTTTGCCGTTGGGATAGCTGCGGATGGGCACTAATTCGAGTCGGGCTCCGGGAACGCTCCAGCCTTGTTCGGTGATGGAGGCGATCTGCTCGGGGGTGCATTCCTCGATGATCGGCATCGGTAAAGCCCGTTTGGTCAGCCAGTAATTGTGAAATTGGTCTTCGGCGTAGAAGCGCACGTTGGTTGAGCCGTTCATTCGCTTGTAAATCGCGATGATGGCGTTACTGACGATCGAATAGCGGGCGGAGCGGTTCAGGTGGTCGATCTCGGCGACGACCAGCCCGGAGCCGCGTTTTTCGCGGCGAAATTTTGCCGCCACCCACGCGCCAAAGCCTTCGTGGGCCGGGGTTGGGTCAAGCCGCTTGGAAATCAGATAGTTGGTGCGTTGCCGGCGGTATTCGTCTTGGAACTGCGGCCGGAGTTCATCGAGGTAGAGGGCGAGCCGGTAACGGGGATAGTTGCCGGCCAGCTCGTGGCCTTGGCGGTCGAGAATCTTGCCGCGCATCGCGGGCACTCGGACGGTGCGGAAGCTCTGCATTTCTTGCTTCTCGCGATACTTGGCCGCGGACATGACCTGCACCCGCCACAGCCCGCCGAGCAGGATGAGGAGTCCAGCCGCAATGCCCCAAGCCACTACGCGGAGCGGTCGGTCACCTTTGTTGAGCTGGTCGAAAAGAAGCACGTCAGGCGGGGCGGTTGGGGCGGTGAAGCGGTTGGCGCCTAGGATGATCGCTAGCCGTAGAGCGGTTGGTCACGGCCGATACGTTGGCTTCCCTAGTGGCGACAAGGGGCGGTTTCAAAGCCGTCCCCTCTTGATTTGCCGGTCGGGGCGGAAGCTGGATTCCGCGACCGGTTGGTAGTCGAACGTGCGCCGCAGGGCGTCAAACAGGGCGAAACATGCTGGGCAGAGCACTCCGTTGAAGACGCCGTTCAGGGCCAGTTGCCAGACAGTGCTCCAGCCATGGAGAGGATCCCGCTGGCCCAAGGACAGGACGATCAAGGTCGCCAGGGGAACGAGCACGGCAGTGCCGAAACCAAGCCAAAACTGGGCATACGCTTGGTCTCTCAGGATGACCTGACGGCGGGTGTGGATGAGGAAACCGGCTGCAAACAGCGGCAAGACCGATACGCCTAGGCGGTTCGCAGAAAGGGAATCCAGCGCCAATGCCGCAAAAATTGTCAGGGCCGTGGTCAGCCAGAGGTGACTGGTGAGCGCCGCATAGACAATCATGGCCGGCACAAACGTGAGCGGAACGCCGAGGACGCCGGTTACGGGAGCAAATTGGGTGGAGGCGAAAACGGCCAACCACGTCACCACGAAGAGGAGCAGGGGAGTGAGCCAGTTCATGGGACGATGACCCAGACTTCTTCCAAACGGTTGAGGTTGGCGGCGAGTCGGAGTCGGGCTTCGGTATAAAGTCCGCCTTCCATCGAGCGGGAGTCGGCGATTTCCCCGACGGGAATTCCCTTGGGAAAAACTCCGCCTAGGCCGCTGGTGAGCACCTGCTGGCCTGCCATCACGGACGGACTGTTCTGGAGCGTGCGAAAGGTTACGTAACCGTCGCCGACGGCTGAGGAACGCGCCTCCAGAATGATGCCGGTATCGCGCGTTTCCGCCACGATCGCCGCGACTCCACATTCGGGGTCGCCAATCAGGGCAACCTCGGAGTGAGTCGGTCCGACCGCTCGGATGCGTCCCACCAAGCCTTCATTGGTAATGATCGGCTGGTTGATCAACGCCCCGTCGCGGGTCCCGAAATCAATCGTGACTGAACGCCACCAGGTGGTGGGCTCGCGAGCAACGACGTGGGCCGGGCGGCGTTTCCACTGGAGTTTGGGTTGCCAGCCCAGCATCGCCCGCAGGCGGAGGTTTTCGGCTAGGGAATCCCGAGCTTGCGTGGCTGCTAACCGCAGTTGCTCGTTTTCCTGCTGCAACCGTTCCAGTTCGGAAATCAGGGTTCCACGCGTGAGCAAGGCGTAGCTGGCTCGGTCCACGAAGCTTTGACCGGTGCTGGCAAGGCCAAACAACGGGAGGAAGAGACTGGAAACACCCAGCTTCAACCTGCCGGCCGCGGAGGGCGGCAGGTTGAGCAGCAGCAGCGTCAGCACCGTTACGGTGCCGAGCGTCCAGTAATGCGCGCGTTTAAACACTTCGTTCGACCCGACTTGGGGCGAACGCACTTCCGGGGAAATCAGGTCGTCGAACTCGAGGCCACCCGCTTCAGGAAACTGAGTTCCTGCAGCACACGCCCGGTCCCGGTCGCGACGGCCGTCAACGGGTCGTCTGCGATATGGACGGGTAGTCCGGTCTCCTGCGCGAGCAACCGATCAATGTTGCGAAGCAGGGCTCCACCACCCGCCATCATGATGCCGCGATCGACCAAGTCGGCCGAGAGTTCTGGCGGGCAGCGTTCAAGCGTGATGCGGACAGACTCAAGGATGCTGGAAAGCGGTTCCTGAAGGGCGGCTCGAATTTCTTCCGATCGGACGACGACCGTCTTGGGTAACCCGGCCGCAAGGTCGCGGCCTTTGACTTCCATCGTCAGTTCCTGATCAAGGGGAAAAGCGGAGCCGATGCGAATCTTGATTTCCTCGGCGGTGCGTTCGCCGATCATTAAATTGTAAGCACGTTTTAGGTGCGCGACGATGGTTTCGTCGAATTCGTCCCCACCCACGCGAACGCTCCGGCTGAACACGATACCCGCCAAGGAGATGATCGCGATTTCGCAGGTGCCACCACCAATATCCACGATCATGTTGCCGGCCGGTTCATGGACCGGCAGGCCGACGCCGATGGCCGACGCCATGGGTTGTTCGATGAGGTAAACTTCGCGGGCGCCGGCGTGGGTTGCTGAATCTTTGACGGCGCGTTTTTCCACTTCGGTGATGCCGCTGGGAACGGCGACCACTACGCGGGGAGCAATCAGCTTGCGATGATGCACTTTCTGAATGAAGTGACGCAGCATCGCCTCCGTGATTTCGAAATCGGCGATGACGCCGTCTTTCATCGGCCGGATGGCAACAATGTTGCCGGGCGTCCGGCCTAGCATGCGCTTCGCTTCATCACCAACGGCCAACACATTGGTGGTCCCGGCTTGGATGGCGACGACGGAAGGCTCACGTAGGACAATGCCTTGGTCACGGACGTAAACCAGTGAATTGGCAGTGCCCAGATCTATCCCGATGTCATTCGAGAAGAGACTCTTCAGTTGCGCGAACATTAAACGTGCTCCATGAGCACGCCGCACAAGGTGGGGAGTCGCACCTCAGTAATCAAGCGGAAGCACTAATAACTTGAAAACAGGGGTCCCCTGTCTCGGGCGGGCGCCCTATTTTCAATCCAAACCTCGGTTGCGGTTCAGGCTTAGGGCTGTTCGATCGAAATCTGAGCAACGCATGAAGTGGTGACAGCGAAGGTAGCGGATTGGCATTTTTCATGGTGCAGTTCGTGGTCGCAACGCGGACATCAGTGCCTGTATTCGCTAATTAAAATCCCATTGAGGGCTGGGGGCGGAGCGTTTGCTACCAACAGCTTGGCCCCGGAGGCGCCAGTTTTCCTGTCGAGATACTTGCTCGGCGGGTTGGCCGACAAGACTTGAGGGAATGATTGAACAGTATGGGAATCCCGGCAGTCTGCCGTCGCTCTGCCCGGCGATTTCACCAGCCAATGAGGCTCTTGACGGATTTGGTGGCCCGATTATTTCTTTCACCCCGTTAAGCAAAACGCTGAGCAAAAGCGAATTTCTACGCATGATAACCGTCGAGAAACTGGTCAAAGAGTTCGGCCCCAAGCGGGCTGTGAATGAAGTCTCGTTCACCGTCCAGCGCGGCGAGATACTCGGCTTCCTCGGGCCGAATGGTGCGGGCAAATCCACCACCATGCGGATGCTCACCGGTTTTATCCCGCCGACCTCAGGGCGGGTGACTGTGGGCGGGTATGATATTGCGGACGACCCGATTCCGGCCAAGAAGCTGATCGGTTATTTGCCGGAAAGCGCGCCGTGCTACAGCGACATGACTGTGCATGGGTTCCTGAGTTTTGCGGCCGAAATCCGGGGATTGCATGGCTCGGCTAGAACCCAAGCCATTCAGCGAGTCGTCGGCCAATGTTTCCTAGAAAGCGTGCTGCATCAGTCGGTGGATACGCTCTCCAAGGGTTACCGACACCGCACCTGTTTGGCTCAGGCGTTGATCCATGACCCGGCGGTTTTGGTGCTAGATGAGCCGACCGACGGGTTGGACCCGAACCAGAAGCATGAGATTCGGCAGCTCCTCAAGCGGTTTGGGCAGAACAAGGCCATTATTTTTTCCACCCACATCCTCGAGGAAGTGGATGCCGTCTGTGATCGCGCGATCATCATCGACCGTGGACAGGTGGTCGCCGCCGGCACCCCCGGCGAACTTCGCGGTCGACACGAACTGGCCGGCTCGGTCTCGCTCCGGGTTTATGGAGTCGCCGGCGAGACGGTCCGAAACCGGTTGGCCGCACTCGCCTTGGCTGACAAGGTCCGGACGGAAAATCAGGACGGCTCGGTGCTAGTGCGAGTTTTCCCCCGTGAAAAGGGAGGCAACGGAGAGCTGTCCAAGGCGGTGGCGGAGCTCACGGCCAAGGAGGGCTGGCGGTTCGACGAACTGCGCACAGAAGAGGGGCGCCTCGACGAAGTTTTCCGGAGCATCACCCTGCCCGACACCATCAAACCTGCGGCGTAACGAGATCCGCCGTCTGAACCCTGAACTTTGCTAATTTTTCCCATGTCTTCCGACTCTCTGCGCAACATTTGGACGATCGCTAAGCGCGAGCTGGTGGGTTATTTCAACTCCCCGGTGGCTTACGTGTTCATCGTGATCTTCCTGCTACTGAATGGTTTTTTCACCTTCATGCTGGGCGGTTTCTTTGAGCGTGGCGAAGCCAACCTCAACGCGTTCTTCACTTGGCATCCTTGGCTTTATTTGTTCCTTGTCCCGGCGGCCGGCATGCGTCTTTGGGCCGAGGAACGCCGGGTGGGCACTCTGGAATTGCTGCTGACGATGCCCATTGCCGCTTGGGAAGCCATCGTTGGCAAATTCCTCGCCTGCTGGTCGTTCTTGGCGCTTTCTCTGATGCTGACCTTTCCGGTGGCCGTGACTGTCAGTTATTTGGGGGACCCTGATTTGGGCGCAATCGTGGCCGGTTACGTCGGCAGCTTCTTGTTGGCCGGGGCTTACTTGGCGGTGACGGTGATGACGTCGGCCCTTACCCGAAACCAAGTTATCAGCTTCATCCTTTCGGTGGTGATTTGCTTCTTCCTGATCCTCGCTGGTTGGGAACCAGTCACCAACTTGATGGTTCGTTGGGCACCCGATTGGTTGGTCAACA
>CAIJLV010000072.1 GCA_903821635.1 uncultured Verrucomicrobiota bacterium
CAGCGCATCGAGTTTCACCTTTCGACCGACCAACCGGTTCACGCCCGCATTTGTCGGCTGGGGTTGGCCATTGATGACCCCGCGGGCGACTCCATCGTGCATGACGTCGGCGAGGTTAGCCCGACTCCACAGCCCATCCACCCGGGCAGTTACGTGCACGTCGAGCGGCGCCTCAGCCAGCCACTTCGGGCCATCTCGCTGGAATGCTGGGTTCGGTCTTGGTCCTTCAACCAAGTGGTCGGCCTGATTTCGCAAGAAGACAAACAAAGCGACGACGGTTTTGCCCTCGGCCTTGGCCCAGGCGGTTACGTCGGCTTTTTCCTCGGCAACGGGGTCGGGCCGGACACAGCCGAAATTCACCGCTCCGCGCCCGGGGCGCTCAAAAAAGGGCAGTGGCACCATTTGGTTGCCCGGTGGGATGGCGAGACCAAGGACCTTTGGGTAGACGGGCACCGGGTAGGCTCTTGGCCCTTCACCGGCCCCTTCAGGCTCGGCCTCCACCCGCTCCGACTCGGGGCGATGGGCGAAAATGGCGCCGCCTTGCGGTTCCTAGATGGCGACCTCGCCAGCGCGGCGATCTACGACCACGCCGTGGATGACGCGATCCTCCAACGGCGTTTTCGCGAACAAGGTTTGGTGCTGGCAAAGGGCCGCGGGGTGCTGGCCAGTTGGAGTTTTTCTGAAGAACGAGGCGCCATCGTCGCGGATTCTTCCCGCCACCGGCGCCATGGTCGAATCGTCAATCGCGGCACCTGGATGATTGGCGGCCCGTCATTCCCCGCAGATGTCCCTCGTTTCGGTGCTTACGACCCCGCCAAGGATCCGCAGCGCGGACACGGACTCCGCCTCGCCGCCGACGATCTCTACGATTGCCGCTGGCAGCCCACCTTGAGTTGGCGGGTTCCCGCCGATGCCCAACCCGGCGTTTACGTCCTGCGCCTGCAAGGCAAAGTCTCAAGCGGTCCCCTGCCCCCGCCCTATGAGATCACGTTCCTCGTGCGGCGGGCACGGCGCGCCAAGCCCGCGCCGATCCTCGTGCTCTGCGCCACCAATACGTGGCGCGCTTACAACGGCGCCCCCTTCGGCGTCTGGCCCCAGACCCGGCACGCCGTCATTGGCACTGAGGGCCTGCCCAATTCGCCCGGCAATCCACCCGCCTTTAATTTCTACCGCCGGCACGCCGCCGGCCAAGGCACCTATCAGGTCGGCCTGCGGATGCCCTGGCCCATTGCCTCGCCCTACGTGCTTTACGGCGGCCCGACCCGCTACAGTCACCTGCTGCGCGCCGAACGGTTCCTGCATACTTGGCTGGAATGCGCCGGCTACCGCTTCGACCTCGCGACCGACGACGATCTCCATCGCGATCCCGGCCTGCTCCGCCGTCATCAGGTCGTCATTCTGAATGGCCACAGCGAATACTGGTCCCTCCCCATGCTCAGCGGGCTCGACAGCTTCCTCCGCCGCGGGGGCAACGTGGCAATTTTCTCCGGAAATTCGCTGTTCTGGCGCGTGAGCTTTGACCGGGAAACCAGCGTCATGGAATGCCGCAAGGTGGACGCCCCGGGAGACCAGATGCAGCCCCACGAACGCGGGGAAGCGTGGCACAGTGACGACGGCGAACGCGGCGGCCTGCTCCGTGACTGCGGGCATCCCGGCTGGCGCTGGACCGGTCTGGAAACCCTTGGCTGGAACAATCAAAGCAACGCGAAGAACTTCGGTCCCTACCGCATCACCCACGCCGACCACTTCCTGTTTCACCAACCGGAAGCTACCGGCCTCCAAGCCGGCGACGCACTCGGGGTTGCGGCCGACGGCACCACGCTCGCCAACGGCCATGAATTCGACCTCCGGCTTTCGACCTTGGCTGCGCTCCAGGAATTGCCCAATCCCGCCGGCGGCTCAGTCCCGGCTGATCCCGCCGGCATCACCCAACTCGCCAATGGCGTGGTGCCTTGGCAACACGGCGGTTCCGCCTTCGATTACTTCTTTCGCCCGATCAAACCGAAGACCAATCAAGGTGGCGAAATGATCTGGTGGGAACGCCCCGCCGGCGGCCGAGTTTTTAATGCCGGCAGTATCGGCAGCGGTTGGGCGCTGCACGCGGACCCCAAATTCCAAACGCTCTTCCGTAATGTGCTGCACCATTTCGGCGTTCCCCGGCCGGACTGAAGCCAGCAGGCGGCCGCGGGTTCGCCCGCGGTGGTCAAACTTGTTCCAGTCAGCGCAAATGCGTTCAGGAATTTGCCGCAATTTGTCTCAGGTTTTTACCTACCCTGCTGCAAGTTGGCACTGTGCTGGCTTAGGAAGATTTACCCGATCGTGTGGTCGGGAATAGGTTAGGGTCGTTTGGGTTGAAACGCCGCTTGTCGCAAGATGGGCGGCGTTTCTTTGGAACCGGCCACACTCGGCACCCGAGGCCACGTAGCCTACACCTTGGGGGCACCGCGCAAGCTCGGCCGCCGCCAGTTGACGGGCCGCCCCACCGATCCCACCGATGGGGGTCACAAGTCGCGGAAGACCACCTTGCCCCCAACTACGGTCAACACCGCCTTCCCCTTCATTTGCCAGCCGTGGAAGGGGTTGTTCTTCGATTTGCTGGCCGTTTCCCCGCGGTCGCTGATCCATTCGCGGTCCGGATCGATGACTGTCACGTCGCCTACCCCACCGACTTGGAGCTCACCCCGACCGTCCGTGAAGCGCAGCAGCTTGGCCGGATTGCAGGTCAGCTTGGCCAGCAACGTCGGTAACGGCAGGCGGCCCGGGTGGTGTAGCGCCATTAGCGACAGCGCCAATTCCACTTCCAACCCCAGAATGCCGAACGGCGCGTAGTCGAACTCCACCTCCTTTTCCGACTCCGTGTGCGGGGCATGGTCGCTGGAAATGATTTCCAGCGTGCCATCCACCAACCCGGCCAAAATCGCCTCCCGATCCGCCGCGGATCGCAACGGTGGGTTCATCTTGAAATGCGTGTGGTAACTCGGCCACGTCGGCAACGCTTGGCCGGCGAGGAAACGCTGCGCCAGTTCTACCCCGTCGGTCTTCCAAAACTCGTCACTGCCGGCGATGGCCGCATCGGTGAGCGTGAAATGGTGGGGACA
>CAIJLV010000073.1 GCA_903821635.1 uncultured Verrucomicrobiota bacterium
ACTTGGTAATCGTCGGTGCGGGTGTAAAAGCCGTTGGCGCTGAGCACGAGCTTCGAGTCGAATAGTTGGGTCGTGCCGCCGAGTTCGAAATGCTGCGAACTCGCTTCGTTGTAAGCGCTTTGGGCCGGGTCATCCTGCGAAAGCGCGAAGCCGCCGGGTTGAAAACCTTCCGTGGCCCGAAACCAGACCGTGCAGTCCGGATTGAAGTGATACGCGAGCGCGGCGTGGGCTTGTAGGGAATCCCAGTGATCGCGCAAGTTGAAGGCGAGGGTATTGAACGGCGGCGGGGCGAGTGGGTTTTGATGCGCCCGGTTGAGTTGGCGGTCTTCGTATTCCCAGCGGAGGCCGGCGGTGACATCCAGATTGTCCCAGAGCGTGTAGGTCGCCTGCCCAAAGCCGGCGAAATTTTGATCTTTGGCGTCACCCAACGTTTGGTCGCGGAGACCCGTGAGCGGGAAAGGGGAACCAAACGCCGCTTGGGCGTCAGGGCCGTAAACGTAGCCGAGGTCGGATTCCAAGACGTGTTCGCTCCAGAAGGCGCCGACGTTCCACTTGAGAGCCTCGGTTCGGTCCGGGGATTCAAAGCGAAACTCTTGTGCCCACTGACTCACCTCGGGTCGGGAATAGCCTTCGAGGACCCGGATCGGCACATAAAAGCCGGGAGGCAGCAACGGATTGGGCTGATACTCGGCGTAGTCAAAATCCCCTTGCACCGCCTGACTCCAGTCGCGGCGAGTGGTGATGGAAACCGCCCTGACCCATTCACCGGTCCAAGCCGCCCGCAACGAATACTGCTGGGAATTGATTTCGTTGGAGCCGTCCTGATCCGCTTTCAGGTCGTAAAGATCGCCCGGGGCGGTCAACGGGCGGGTGATGACGCCGCCGTCGTCGAATTGGTCGGCCACCATCGTGAAAGCGAGGTCCACTGCCTCAGTCGGCGTCCAGCGGAGTTGTCCGCGCCCCGCCAAGGTCTCGCGGTGGTCGGGAGCGTTGCCCGTCACCAAGTTGTGAAAGTAACCCTCGCGCTGCTGGAAAAGCCCGGTGAAGCCGGCGAAGAGAGTGTCTGGGATGAGCGGGCCACTCACGCCGCCTTCCGCGGTGACCGCGTCATAATTACCGTAGCGAACTGTGCCGTAGCCGCGCAGTTGGTTGGCCGGCAGGCGGGTCAGCACATTGATGACGCCGCCGGGGCGGTTGGCCCCAAAAACGGTCGGCTGGGGGCCGCGGAAGACTTCGACGGTATCGACCCCGAACAGCGGCAGGCCGCGGGTGTAGAGGTCGAAGAAGGGGACATCATCTACGTAAACCACCGTGGCGGCTTCGCCGTAGCTGAAATTGTTTTCACGCAGGCCGCGAATACTGAAGCGGGGGTTGCGATCGCCGTTGGCGTCGAACGTCGCCAAGTTGGGGAGCAGCCCCGACAGTTCCCGCAGGGAAAATATCCCGCGGTCCCGCAGTTCCTGCCCCACCAGCACGGTCGCTGCGCCGTCCCGCGGCTGCGCCAGTCCGTTTTCGGCGGTCACCACCATAGTTTCGAGCCGATACGGCTGATCCGCTGTGGTGGTGGCGTGTTGGGCCAGCAGACGGGTGGCGGAGAGGGCCGCCAGCACGACGGCAGGCCGACAAATAAGGAAGTGGCCGCGGGCGGAAAATGGCGAGTCAGACATGAGCAAAGTGGAGGCTGGACGGCCCCGTCGGGTTATCGACCGACGACCGGCAGAGGGCAACTCACTAGGAGAAAAAAGCAAAACGGCGTCCCGTCAATGGGGACGCCGAATCGTGATGGGGCGGAGGAAATCCTTAGGCCGCTTTCGCGAGCACAGGCTTCTTCCAAGTGCGGACCGGGGCCTTGGTGATGAGACCCTTTTTGATGACGCTCGCCGCGACGCGGATGAACTTCACCTGACCGCTCGGTAGCAGCACTTTGACGCGCTGAAGGTTCGGGTAGAACCAACGTTTGGTTTTGGCGGTCACGTGCGTGCCGATACCACCTTTTTTCTTGGCTTTACCAGAACGCCAAATGTGACGACCGCGCACGGGGCGCTTACCTGAAATCGGGCAAATGCGGGACATAGGCTGACTTTGTCTTAAAGAAGCGGCGTGATTAACGGTGTTCGCAAGATGGTGCAAGCCCTTATTTCAAATACTGGCCACAGGTGCGCTTCGGGAGACGCCAAAACAACGCCATTCCGGGGCCGTTTCCCAGTATTTGAGGCTGCCCGATCACAGGTGTGGATTTGAGGAACGTAGCCCGGCAATCAACTGTGCGTTGTGTTCATCGCCCGAGGTGTTGCTGCTCACGTAGACGTCCGGTGGTGTTCCTTGGCGAGCGGCGATTTCCATGGCCGACAGGATGATCAGGTTGATGGCATAAAAGCCGGTGATGGAAGATGTGGGGCCAACCGGCGTGGGGATGCCGGCCACTTGGAGGGTGGCGTCGCCATTGACCCCGCAGTTGTCGATGACGACGTCGGTGACTTCGGCTAGGCGGAGTCCGCTCGGATGCCGCGACGGCCAGGCAAAGCTCTGGGCGCGGTTGGTGAGGGCCACGGTCTTGGCGCCCCGCGCTCGCGCCCCCAGTGCCAATTCGATGGGCACGGCATTGCGGCCGCCGTTGGAGGCGATCACCACGACGTCGCCCGCGTCCACGGGGTAGCGGGCGAGGATTCGTTCCGCGTAGCCAGCCTCCCGTTCCTTCCAGGTGCTGTCCACGGCGTGCTCATGGAGCATCAGGGGTTCTTCCAGCATCGGGATTGCGCGGACCAAGCCGCCGGCGCGGTAGAAGATTTCTTCGGCAATCATGTGGGAATGCCCGGTGCCGAAGGCAAAGAGGAAGCGCTGCCGGGCCAGTGCTTCGGCCACCCATTGGCCGGCTAATTCGATGGCCGCCCGCTGGGTGGTGGCGATTTGGCGCGTCTGTGCTTCGATCACGCGGACATAGGAATCGTAGGCGGACATGCGCGGAAACTTGCGTAATTTCAGGGCCCGAGGCGAACCTCAAACCGGTGCAACTCCGGTCACTTTGGCTCCGTGACCTCCCCGGATTTTAAAGCCGGGGGGCGGCGGGCCGCACCGGGGGGGGTGGGCGAACTCTACCTGTCTGGCGGCGAGCTG
>CAIJLV010000074.1 GCA_903821635.1 uncultured Verrucomicrobiota bacterium
ACGGCCCCCTTCACAAAGCCGTAGAGCCCGTCACTGGTGTCGTCACTATGCAGCGTGATGATGCCGTGGAAGGCCTGCATCCAGATTTCCGATTCCAGAAAACGGACTTCGGGTTGATCGGATTGCCGCCAAAATTCCCGATTTAAATCTCGTCCGCTGCGGGCGTGGCGGGTGTTGTCCTCGAAGCCGGTGGGATTGCAGACGGGATAGATGAACAGTGCGTAGCCTTGGGCCAGTTCCGGCTTCGCTTCCAAGGCAGCGAGGAACCGTCCGAGCGCCAGCGCGCCTTCGGGTTCGTCGCCGTGAATGGTGGCAAAAACACCGATTCGAATGGTGTCACCGCCCCCCTTCGGCCCGACATACAGATACCGTGGCAGACGGTAGTTGGCGCCGGCGCTTTCAAACTGGCCCAGCGAATTGCTGAGGAGGTGCCGCGAGGACTCGGCGAGGCGATTGAGCGGTTCCAGCAGCCGGGCGACGGAACGCTTTTCAGCGGCAGGAAGCCCGGGCCCGCGGGTGGAAACGGTCGTGTCAGGGAGCAGCGTTGCAGTCATGGCTTAGCGCGATGGGTTGTAAATTTGATCGAAGGTGCCGCCTTCAGCGAAGTGGGCGGCTTGAGCCTTCTGCCAGCCACCGAACACGTCCCCGATCGTAAATAGGTGAATCTTGGGAAACGTGGCCGCATGACGCTGGGCGACCACCTCAAGCCGCGGTCGGTAGTAGTTCTTGGCGGCGATTTCCTGGCCGACTTCGGTGTAAAGGTATTCCAGATACGCTCGGGAAACCGCTTCCGTGCCTTTGCGCTTGGCTACGCGATCTACCACGGCGACCGGCGGTTCGGCGAGGATGCTAACCGAAGGGGCGACGAGCTCGAATTCTCCTTTGCCGATTTCCTTAAGCGCGAGGAGTGCCTCGTTTTCCCACGCAATCAGGACGTCACCAAGGCCGCGCTGCACAAAGGTGGTCGTGGCTCCGCGCGCCCCGGTGTCCAGCAGCGGCACATTCTTGAAGAGCGCCTTCACAAAGGCCTTCGCTTTCGCCTCGTCCCCACCGGGCTGCGTCAGCGCGTAGCCCCAGGCAGCGAGGTAATTCCAACGGGCACCGCCGGAGGTCTTGGGGTTCGGAGTGATGACAGCAACCCCGGGCTTGATGAGATCAGCCCAGTCCTTAATGGCCTTGGGATTACCCTTACGCACAAGGAACACAATGGTTGAGGTGTAGGGCGAGGCATTGTGCGGCAGCCGCTGCTGCCAGTCTCGCGGTAGCAACCGCCCCTTCTCCGCGATGGCATCCAAGTCATAAGCCAGCGCGAGCGTCACTACATCGCCCTGCAAACCGTCGATGACACTGCGGGCCTGTTTTCCCGAGCCGCCATGCGATTGCTTAATCGTCACGGTGTCGCCGGTCTTTTCCCGCCAGTGCTGGGCGAAGGCGGCGTTGAAATCCGCAAAAAACTCCCGAGTCGGATCGTAGGAGACGTTGAGCAGTGTCAGCTCCTTCGCGGAGGCGCTAAACACCGAGGCGACCAGCAGCAACGCCAGAAGCGCACGGGTGACTGGTTGTTTCAGGCGCATGTGAATTTTCAGGCTGGGGTCAATTTTTGGGTTCAACTCGAATCTTCTCAGTGCGGTCGATCTGCACGACGCGGCCTTCGTGAACTACGATCTGAATGACGCCAAACCGCAGCGAAGCCACCTGCTGCCGAATGGATTCAAGCCATTCACCGTGCGGCGCTGGTTTCAACGCGGCAGGGCGCACCACCTGCTCTAAGGACGACTCCGTTGCCATAACGGGAGTGAGAATCCCCCAAAACCCAATAAAGTCAAGTGAGTTGGTGTTGTTTAATTAAAATGATCAAAAACGCCCCTGAATTTGGGTTTTAAACTTGATGTTTTTTATAGGGTATCGAACTGTTGCCGGCGTGAAATTAACGGTTCGCGGGGAATACGCGTTGCGGGCACTTACCTACTTGGGGCGACGGTTTGGCCCGCACGTAATTCGCATTCAAGAGATCTCCGACGAAGAGAGCATTCCGAAGCGATTCTTGGAGCAAATCCTCAACGACTTGCGCACCGGGGGGTTCGTGGAAAGCCGGCGGGGAGTGGCCGGAGGTTACCGCCTCGCCAAGTCGCCGGAACGAATCCCGCTGGCCGCCGTAGTCCGGCATATCGAAGGCGCGCTCGCCCCGATCGGCTGCGTGAGCGAGAACTACTACGAAAAATGTAACTGCCCCGACGAGGCTCGCTGCGCGTTGCGGTCGGTGATGAAACAGGTGCGCGATGCGGTGGCAGGATTGATGGAAAAACTGACGCTGGCTGACTTGGTGCAACGCGCCACCCAATTACAGTCCGAGCCAGCCTCTGCGGCGGATTACTTTATTTGAACCGCCAAGGGAACTGCCCCCACTTTGCCCGCCCCCCGAGGGAGTCCCAAGTCGATCGAACCGTTGAAGCAAAATGAGCCTGCCCCAAGCCCGACCGGACGTGTCCGCCGCCCCCGCCCTGATCCGTGGGATGATCGCCTCAGCGCTGCGTGGCACGCTGGGCTTCACCGCCGTCGGTAGCGGAGCCTTTTCCTTGTGGGCCTTCGGTAGACCCTGGTTTCACGGCTGGGGCGGGGAGGTCGCTTTGTATGCCGCCATCGCCGCGGTGTTTATCCGGCTGACCGGTTTGCGGCTCCCTCCGCTGGGGCGGGGCAGTCGCCGGATTCAGCACTTCTATGGCGCCTTCGCGCCGGCTTGGAGAGCGTATGCGCTGATTGGGGCGCGCGTTGGGTTCTGGCTCCAAGCCGGACTGGGCGAGTGGTTAGGGGCCCAACCGTTCCGCAACGGGGCTGGAACCTTGTGGAAGCCGCTGCTCGAAGGCCGGCGCGTGAATAAGCGCGCGGCGTTCCTCGACGAATACAATTTCGAACCCCAGTTCCTCTACCCGCCCAATGTCGGCGGTAGCCGCACGGACGCGGGGAAACGGATCCGCTATCCCCACAGCGACGGCCGCCCGGATCGCGAAATGAAGCTCTTCGCCGATTGGGTCCCGACTGGCGGTCAGTCGCGGTAAGTATTACGCGCGTGTTGCCGAAATAATGACCGCCCGCACCCCACTCATTCGCCCACTACGAAAAACCCACTCCCCCATGCCCCGCCCCACCAAAGTATCCCGCCGCTGCTGGCTCACGTTTTTATCAGCTCATGTCAAACGGCCACTCATCTGGGAACTCAGCCAGAAGCATTCCGTCGTGTTCGACATTCGCAGTGCCAGCGTCACGCCCGAATTGGGGCTGATGGCCATCGAGTTTACGGGCACCCCTAAGGTGATTGACTCGGCCATCCTCTGGCTCCGACGCCACGGGGTGCAGGTGGATCCGGTCTAACGCCGGAAGCCGACCTGACTGAGACACCCCGCAGCCACCGTGGCCTGATTACGCCGAATAGGCCTCCATGCCCACGCAGGAACACACGAGATTGCGGTCGCCGTAGACGTTGTCCACGCGGCCCACCGCCGGCCAAAATTTGAAGTCTCGCAGGCTCGCCACTGGATACGCCGCCTGTTCGCGACTGTAGGGGCGGTCCCACGTGTCGGCCGTGACCACGTCGGCAGGGTGCGGGGCGTGCTTCAGCACGTTGTTCTTGAGGTCGGCCTTGCCGGTCTCAAGGGCCATGATTTCACCGTGAATGGAGATCATGGCGTCGCAGAAGCGGTCCAACTCATGTTTCGGCTCCGACTCGGTCGGTTCAACCATCAGCGTGCCCGCCACGGGCCAACTGAGCGTCGGGGCGTGGAAGCCGTAATCCATCAACCGCTTCGCCACGTCCTCGGCGGTCACGGTTTTGAACGGCCGCAGGTCGAGAATGCATTCGTGCGCCACCAAACCGTTGGCGCGGTAGAGCGTCGGAAAATAGTTCTCCAGCCGCTTGGAAATGTAATTGGCACTGAGGATCGCCACCTTGGTCGCCTCAGTCAGGCCGGCGGTGCCCATCATCTGGATATACATCCAAGAAATGGTGCAGATGCTCGCGCTTCCCCACGGCGCCGCGCTGACCGCGCCGATGGGATCCTCGCCGCCGAGGTTGACGACTGCGTGGCCGGGGAGGAAATCAACCAAGTGTTCCGCGACGCAAACGGGGCCCACGCCGGGACCACCACCGCCGTGCGGAATGCAGAAGGTTTTGTGCAAGTTCAGGTGGCACACGTCCGCCCCGATCTCGCCGGGCGACGTGAGCCCGACTTGGGCATTCATGTTCGCGCCGTCCATGTAAACCTGCCCACCGGCTTCGTGAATGGCCTCACAGAGGTCGCGGATCGAGGTTTCAAACACACCGTGTGTGCTCGGATAGGTAATCATCAAGCACGCCAGTTGGTCGCGGTGCGCCGTGATCTTCGCGTGCAGATCGGCGACGTCGATGTTGCCGTCGCCGTCGCACGCAACCGGCACCACCGTGAGCCCAGCCATGACGGCGGAGGCCGGATTCGTCCCGTGAGCCGACGTCGGGATGAGGCAAATGTTGCGGTGCCCTTCGTTGCGGGAGTCGTGCCAAGCGCGGATGACAAGCAAGCCGGCGTATTCACCTTGAGAACCCGCATTCGGCTGGAGCGAAACGCCGGCGAACCCGGTGCATTCGCACAACCATTGTTCGAGCTCCTCAAACATCTGCTGGTAACCCCGGGTCTGACCGAGCGGGGCAAACGGATGAATCTTCGAGAATTCAGGCCAACTCACCGGGAACATTTCCGCCGTCGAGTTGAGCTTCATCGTGCAAGAGCCAAGCGGGATCATGCTGTGGCACAGAGACAGATCCTTCGCCTCGAGCCGGCGCAGGTAGCGCAGCAACTCGGTTTCGCTGTGGTGCCGGTTGAAGACTGGGTGGGTGAGATACGCGCTGGAGCGCTGGAGCGGCACGGGAATCCGGGTCAGCGGACCGGGAAGCTTGCTCGATTTCGCGACCGAAGTGCGGTCGTTGTTGAAGATGCGGACCAGCAGTTCGACCTCTTCGACTGTGGTCAATTCGTCCAGCGAGATGCCGATGTGACCGGTGGGATCTAGCCGCAGATTGACGCGGTGATGCCCGGCCAGTTTAGCGATGTCCGCGACGTCTTCTTTGCCGACGTGAACGGTCAGCGTGTCGAACGAGGTTCCATTTTCTACCGGCATGCCGATTTCCTTCAACCGGTCGGCCAAAAGGGCGGTCAAACTAGCCACGCGACCCGCAATCGCCTTCAAGCCGGCCGGCCCGTGGTAGCAGGCGTAGGCCATCGCCATGTTGGCCAGCAGCGCCTGCGCGGTGCAGATGTTCGAAGTGGCCTTGTCGCGCCGGATGTGTTGCTCGCGGGTGCCGAGCGATAAGCGCAGCGCCGGCTGGCCGCGGGAATCCTTGGACACCCCCACGAGGCGGCCCGGCATCTGACGCTTAAACGCGTCGCGCGTGGCGAAGAACGCCGCGTGCGGTCCGCCATAACCCAGCGGCACGCCAAAACGCTGGGCGCTGCCCACTGCCACATCCGCGCCCAATTCGCCAGGCGCTTTCAGGAGAGTGAGCGCGAGCAAATCGCTGGCGACGACCACCAGCGCGCCAGCCGCGTGGGCGGCTTGCACAAATTCCGTGTAATCATGCAGCGAGCCATCGGTGGCCGGATACTGGACCAAGGCACCGCAAAAATCGTCGGAGAACTTGAACGTCTTCCAATCGCCCACAATGACGTCGAGGCCCAGTGCCTTCGCCCGGGTTTGGACCAAGTCAATGTTCTGGGGATGGCAGGTATTCGCGACGAAAAACACATCCCGCTGCCCCCCGCCGGCTTCGCCCTCCTTCACCCGGTGACACATCATCATGGCCTCGGCGCACGCAGTCGCCTCGTCGAGCATGGACGCATTGGCGATGTCCAGCTTCGTGAGGTCGCAGACCATCGTCTGAAAATTCAGCAAACCTTCGAGTCGGCCTTGGGCAATTTCGGCCTGATAGGGCGTGTATTGCGTATACCAGCCCGGGTTTTCAAGTATGTTCCGTTGGATCACCGGCGGCGTGATCGTGTCGTAATATCCCATGCCCAAAAACGACCGGAACACCTGGTTTTTGGCGGCGATGGACTTTAATCGCGCGAGCGCCTCCAGCTCACTAAGCGCGGGCGGCAAATCCATCGGCCGACTGGCGCGGATCACCGGCGGCACCGCCGCGGCAATCAACGCTTCTAGGGATTTGTAACCGCAAGTCTTGGCCAGTTCGGCAATCTCAGCCGGACGGGGACCAATGTGGCGGCGGGCAAAGGAATCGGTAAACGGAACAGCGACGGAATTGCTCATCAGGTGGAGGCGCCAAGGCGCGAAACAGAGGAGCGACGTTAGGGGTGAACGTTGGCGGTGCAAGCCACTTGTTGGGGTTAAGCGGTTTGACTGAAGCAGACTGAAAGCAGGGCTAATTCTGCTAGGAGCGACCGATTTAACCGAACGCAATCCCGTCGCCCCCCAAGCACCCCGGCGGAAACCGCTCAACGCCCAAAGTATCACTTGGGCCGTCTTTAGGGCCACGGCGCAACTCACCAGCCTGAAGCGGGTTTAGCGCAATTCATATTTGGGCCTCTGCTAAGGCTACCACTGGGCCGGCCTGAACGATCCCGGAGACATCCTAAACCCGAAAACTGACGCCAAGGTTTGGCTTTCGCCGGCCGGCCCTTTCCGCCACGCTGACACCCGTGGATTCCGCCGCAGTGACTGGCCACGGCCTTGCCCGCGTCCCCTCAGACGCTTCGCCGACCGTGCCCCGCATCGACCTCCCGAAAGCACTCACTCTTTACCGGGTGATGCTGACTTCTCGGCTGGTGGACAAAGTTGAGATGGAGCTGGTGAACCGGGGAGAAGCCTTCTTCCACGTCGGCGGTGCTGGCCACGAGGCCTGTGCAGCGCTGAACGCGCACCTCACTCCCGACGACTGGCTACACCTGCACTACCGTGACAAGGCGTTACTGCTCGCCCGCGGCATTTCGGCGGAACAGTTCTTCCACAGTTCGATCTGCACCGCGGCGTCTCACTCCGCCGGTCGCCAAATGAGCGCCCATCTGAGCGCGCCCGAGCTCAAGGTCCTCAGCCTGGTCGGCCCGGTCGGCAACAACGCCCTTCAGGCCGTTGGCGTCGCCCACGAAATCATCGCCGAGCGCCAACGCACTGCACGCAACGGCGCCCCGCCCCTCGTCGTCTGCGCCGTCGGTGACAGCACTAGCCAGCAGGGTGAATTTCTTGAAGCCGTCGCCGAAGCCGTCCGCGCACAACTGCCCGTGCTTTTCTGGATCGAGGACAACGGTTACGGCATTTCCACCCGCACTGGCGGCAACACGTTTTACCACCGCCCCGACGGCGAGGCCGCCGAATTTTACGGACTGACCATTCACCGGCTCAACGGCCGGGATGCCTTGGCCTGCGAGGCCGCCTTGGGCCCGATCATCGCCACTGTCCGGGCAGGCCGCCCCACGGTGGTCGTTTTTCAAGTCGAGCGCCTCACGCACCACACCAACGCAGACGACGAGAAGATCTACCGCGAAGAGGGGGAACTCAAACAGGTCCGCTCCCAAGCCGATCCGATCAGCCTGCTCCGCGAGCGCCTGGTGGCTGCCGGGGTGACGGAGACCCAGCTCGACACCCTCGCCACGGAACTCGAAGCCGAGCTCCGGACCGCCGCCGACCGCGCCCTCGCCACGCCGAATCCGGTCGCCAATCTGGACGCCCGTGCGCCGCTCACCGTTCCCAGCCCCACCTTAAAGGCTCTCCGTCCGTCTAGTATCACCGACAAACCCTTGTCGATGCTTGAAGCCATGCGCGAAGTGCTCCGGGCACAACTGGGGGCCGATCCACGAGTCACGCTCTTCGGCGAAGACATCGAAGACCCCAAGGGCGACGTCTTCGGCCTAACCCGCAGCCTGACGCGAGCCTTTCCCACCCAGGTAAAAAATTCCGCCCTCACCGAGTCCACGATCATAGGGGTCAGCATCGGCCGGGCGCTTGCCGGCGGTCGCCCGGTCGCCTTCATCCAGTTCGCTGACTTCGTGCCGCTCGCCTTTAATCAGATCGCCGCCGAACTTGGATCTATGTTCTGGCGCACCGAGGGGGCTTGGCGCTGTCCCGTGATCGTAATCGCCCCTTGTGGCGGTTATCGGCCCGGACTCGGGCCGTTTCACGCGCAGACGTTCGAGAGCGTGCTCGCCCATGTGCCCGGCATTGACGTCGTGATGCCCAGTTCCGCCGCCGATGCCGCGGGCCTGCTTAACGCCGCCTTCGCCAACCAAGCTGCCGGCCGACCGACTGTTTTTCTTTACCCCAAGGTCTGCCTCAACGACCCGGCCGTGGCCATGCCCGCCGCCAACCTTGCCGGGGTGCTCCAGCCCGGTCAGGCCCGGTTCGTCACCCGCGGTGACGAGCTTACCCTCGTCACTTGGGGAGGCACTACGCCACTCTGCCTCAAAGCCGTCCGCGCGTTGGAAGCCGCCGGTCTTGGCGTGGACCTCATCGACCTCCGTTCGCTCAGCCCTTGGGATCAGGACGCAGTTTGCGCCAGCGCCGCCCGCACCGGCCGGCTCGTGGTCGTGCATGAAGACAACCTCTCCTGTGGTTTCGGGGCCGAGGTGCTCGCTGTCGTCGCGGAGCGCGTGGAGACACCCGTAAAGGCCCGCCGCGTCACCCGGCCCGACACCTACGTGCCGTGCAATTACGTCAACCAGTTGGAAGTCCTGCCGAGCCTGAAACGGATCCTCGAAACCTGCGCCACCCTGTGCGACGCCGACGTCACTTGGTCGGGCGATGCCCCCAGCACCGACGGCCTCACGGTCTTGGAAGCGGTCGGCTCCAGTCCCGCCGACCAGAGTGTCTCCGTCATCGAATGGAAGGTCCGCGCCGGCGACACCATCCAAGCGGGTGACCTGATTGCCGATTGCGAAGCCGACAAAGCCACCTTCGAGCTGCGCGCCCCCGTCGGTGGGGTGATTTGTGAATTACTCGCCGTGGATGAAAAAGTCCCGGTCGGCAGCGCCCTCGCCAAAATTGCCACGGTTAAATCGGCCCCCACGCTGCCCAAGCGAGTTCCACCCGAACTAAAACCCACCGTTCAACGTAGGGCTGGGCGGCCATCCGCCCGAGTGCCCGGGGCGACGGCGGTGACGACCGAAACAGCCCCTCTCGCAACCGGCCAGAAGGCCCTCCTGCGTCGCGCCGTCGGCGTCTCCGCGATCGCCGCGGCGCCCGCCAGTCGCGTGGTCGCCAACGAAGAATTGGTGCGCCGCTTCCCGGGTCGCACCGCCGCCGACATCGTGCAGCGCACCGGCATCGAATCGCGACCGCTGCTGGCTGAAGGTGAAACCGTGCTCACGCTCGCGACCAGTGCGGCCCGGACTGCACTGCGAGACGCCGGCGTCTCGCTGGCAGAGCTCGATGCGATTTACGTCAGCACCAGTTCGCCGCTCTCGCTCAGTCCGAGCATGGCCTGCTTGTTGCATCACCAACTCAGCCTCGACGGACCGACCAAAGATTTGCCCGCGAGCGATATTTTGGCGGCTTGCAGCGGCTACCTTTACGCGCTCCAAGCCGCCTTCGACTTCTGCCAAGCCAAGCCCGACGCGAACATTCTCGTCGTCACGGCCGAGGCGATGAGCACGTTCACCGACCCGAACGATTTCGACACGGCGATTGTCTTTGCCGACGCCGCCACCGCGACGCTGGTGCATGGACCCGACTCCGCAAAATTCGGGAGTGCCCGCGCACTGTTGCACCGCCCCGTGCTCAGTGCCCGTGGCGAAGACGGCACGATCCTGCATCACGGCCGGCGCGAAAATCCGAATGTGAACATGGACGGACTGAAGGTGTTCCCCATGGCCGTGCGCCAAATGATGTCGCTGCTCGAACGGGCCTGCGCGGAAAGCGAACTTCAGGTCGGCGACCTCGAACACATCATCCCGCACCAGGCCAACGGCCGCATTCTCGAAGCCGTGGCCACACGCCTCAAGCAACCGCCTGGCCGCCTCGTGAACCGCGTGAAACACGCCGGCAACACCAGCAGCAGCACCATCCCCCTCGTCCTCGCGGCACTCCTGACTGAGCAACCCAAGGGCAAAGCTGGCCTGTGCGCGTTCGGCGGCGGCTTCACGTTTGGCGCCGCAGTGCTGGAGTTTGCCTGAGGCAATGTGGACGCGGCGTAACCTCGCGGCGTCACCGGGAAGTCTTTTGAAATGGGGGCGGTTCGCCTCCCCACGTTCACCGAAGAGAATCGAGCGCCAACGCCCGGGCTTTGTCAGGCAACGCTTCGTGGGCAATCTGGCGGTCAGGTTTGAACTCGAATAACGGGTTCACGGCGAACCAGAATCCGCCTTGGCCGCTGGGTCACCCTGGTGGCCACCCGTTGACTTGAGCGGCCGATTTCCCACCTACCGTTGAGCCGCCGCGACGCGTTGCTCGACCGCATCGAGGCGTCGCGCCGCCGTCTTGGCCAACACCTTGATCCGATTGCCGACCTCGCCCCGGCCGGCGTTTTCCGGACCAAGACTGCCGCCGCGTTCGGTCAAGTAGCGATCCAAGGTGCGGAAGCTCTCCGTCACGAGCTGCCGTAGTTCAGCCGGTTCCTTCGGCGTGCGCATGAGCAAGATTTGCAACTGGGCGACCTTGCGTTGGAGAACGGAGTGCTGGGTCGCAAAGTCCCACTCTGAAACCACCCGACTCAACGGGATGACCTCGGCCGCGGACGACGGTCCGGAGGGAGTCCGCACTGCGGCGGTTTCGCTCAGAATATCGGCCAACCGGCGAAGCACTTCACCGCGGTTCCAAAACAGCTCCGGGTCCACCGACAATTCGTGCGTGGCGTTGACGGCCCACCACTTCTCCGCCTCCAGCAACGTGCTGAACTCGGCTCGGTTCAACGCGAGAAACGCCGTTTGCCAGTTCAAGTTTTCCGGCAGAGTCCGGATAAAATCGACGGTTTTAGCCCGGCGCGATTCCCCGGTCAGCAGATGCACCAACAGGGTGGCGCTGGCTTGGAAGTGGGTAAAATCCTCCGGCCGCGTCAATTGCTCCACGGTCGCCAACGTTAAAGCGGAGAAACCCCACGGATCACGCCCCCGAAGCGCTGCCCGGCTTTCCACGAGCGGGTCTGGCTTGCGGTTCGATCGGTTGAGCGTGGTCTGGGATTCGATGACGAGATCTCGGCCATAGTCACCCAGCACCAACTGATTCATGCCCTCCGCCAGCCAGAGTGGCGGCTGGGCGCAGGCGGTGGAATTGTTTTCCCGATTGGCCATTTCCAGCAAAACGACTTCGGAAATGGCGCGCACCAAGCGGGTCCACTCGATCTGGTCCGGCAGGGCGACATGGAACTGCCAGCCATCCCGATACACTTGAGGGTGGATCGCGATGGACCGTTCGATCGTCGGCTGCCGGTGCAAGTGCAGATGCACCTTGCCGCGCCAGTCGTCGCGCAAACCCAGCCGCTGCTGCACCGCGCGTTTCACCCGCTCGCAGGTGACGGTCAGGAGATCCGGCCGCAACTGGATGACGGGGTCATTGCCGACGGGACGGAGCTCCCGCTTGGGAACCAGCCGCGTTGCGTCACGCCCGTGAACAATGAACTGACCACTGATGCTCGTGGCCGAAATCGGGGCCTCGGAGAGCGTGAAACTCTGGGCGCGCCCCGCCATCCCGACCAGCAGCAGGGCGCCGCAGACGACTTCAAGAACGCGGCCAGGGATGTTTCCGTGGAAATTCACTCGGGGGGTGGGAACGGCCAAGCACGCCGCGTTCAGGCTTTTTTCTTACCGGGACTTTTCGCCGGCGGGGCGGGCGCGGGAGTGGCTGGTTTTGCTTCGGTCTTGGTTTCCGTCTTCGTCTCGGTCTTCGGCTTAGCGGCCTCGGCCTCGCTCTTGGCAGCGGACTTATAACCTTCGCTGCGATAGTCGGTGATGTAGAAGCCGCTGCCCTTGAAGATCAACCCGGCGCCCGAACCAATGCCGCGCTTCACCTTGCCCTTGCCCCAAGTTTTCTTCGGGCACACATCCTTCGGACAAGTCGTCAGCGCGGCGTCCTTCATGGACTGGACGCACTCGAACTCATGTCCGCATTTCTCACAGCTGTATTCGTAGGTCGGCATAGTTGAACGTGCCGGGAGTTAAGGAGTCGCCGCCGGGGCGTCAAGGCTGCGGACGGGAAACCCGGTATTCTCTCCCGAGAGAAAATCCCAAGCTTGGGCTGCCGCGGCGCCTGTGAAACGCTCCGGCCCGTGATCGCTGTGGATGAATTTGTCCCGTTCGCCTCGCGCGCTTGGTGGCTGCTCTCCGGTCTGGCCCTGTTTGCGCGCAGTTGCGACCTGCTGTCCACTTGGGTGGCGACGCCCAATCTCGTGCTCGAAGGCAATCCGGTCGCGCGCAAGCTGGGCTGGAAGTTCGGCCTGCCGCTCAACGCCGCCCTCGCGCTGGTATTTGGCGTCTGGCCGCTGCTCGCCATTTCCCTCACGACCACCAGCCTTCTAGTCGCCGCCCGGAATCTGCAATCGGCGTGGATCATGCGCTCCATGGGGGAACTAGACTACCGCTGCTGGATGGCCGAACGCATCGCCACCAGCCCCCGAGGCCTGCCGTGGACTTGTTTTCTGGGCGAAGCTCTCCTCTTCGCCCTCGTCGGTGCCAACCTCATGATCTTTGCCCAGTGGCAACTCGTGCCCTTTGCCGTCGGCCTAGGCATCGCCGGTTACGCCGTGGCCGTGGCGATGTTCACCACGATCGCCCTGTGGCGCGGACGCGAATGAGCAACTGAATGGACCGACCCCTACCTCGGCCCGCCGCCGATTCTCCGAATACCTAGCCCCCTGAACCCCGTCGCGAATCCCATGCGCTTCCCCCCCCTGCTCCTCACCTTGCTGGTGGGCACCACCCTGACTCGGGCGGACGTTCACGTCGCTCCGGGCGGCTCCGACGCCAATCGGGGCAGCCGAACAAAACCCTTTGCCACCTTGGAACGGGCGCGCGACGCCGTGCGCGACCTGAAGGCTGCCGAAAAGCTGCCCAAGGGAGAATTCTCGGTCTGGCTGCACGGCGGTGACTATCGCCGCACCCAAGCCCTCGAACTGACCGCGGCTGACTCCGGCACCGCGGATTCGCCGATCGTCTGGCGCGCGGCGAAGAATGAACGCGTCCGCCTGCTCGGCGGCGTCCCCCTGCCCCGCCTCGGCTTGGTTCCCTCAGCGTGGTCCGCCGTCACCGACCAAGCCGTGCGCCAGCGCTTCGACGAAGCCGCCCGGCCGCACATCCGGCAGCTTGACCTTCGCGCCCTCGGGCTCACCGACTTCGGCGAGATGAAGTCCCGTGGCTTCAGTCGCGGCACCGCCACCGCGCATTGCGAACTCTTCTTCGCCGGCCGACCCATGACGCTCGCCCGGTGGCCCAACGAGGGTAAATTCGACCACCTCGCCGGCTTTCCTGAAACTTCCGGCAAGAACGATGATCACGGCGGCAACGTGGGCGACCTGCCCGGCGGCTTCCTCTACGCCGGCGACCGGCCCAACCGCTGGCGGGACGTATCGGACCTGTGGGTGCACGGCTACTGGGCGTGGGATTGGGCCAACTCCTACGAACGCGTCGCCGAACTCGACCGCGCACGCCACTTCATCAAGACCGCGCCACCGCACGGGCTCTACGGCTTTCGCAAAGGCCAGCGCTTCTACTTTCTCAACGTGCTGGAGGAACTAGACCAGCCCGGCGAATGGTTCCTTGATCGCGCTGGCGGACAACTCTACTTCTGGCCACCAGAAGGCAGCCACTCCGGCGAAGTCACGCTCTCGCTCCTCGATCAGCCGCTCCTCAACCTCGCTGACGTTTCCCACGTCGCCTTTCGCGGACTCGTGCTCGAAGCAACCCGCGCCAACGCCGTCGAAATCCGGGGCGGCACCAACAACCGCCTCACCGGCTGCCTGATCCGCAACATCGGCAACAGCGGCGTGGTAATCACGGGCGGCTTCGGCCACGGCGTGGTCAGTTGCGACCTGCTCGACACCGGCGACGGCGGCGTGTCACTCACCGGCGGCGACCGGCAAACGCTGCAGCCGGGTGGTCACTTCGTAGAAAACAGCCACTTCCAGCGCCAAGGCCGCTGGTCCAAGTGCTACGTGCCGGCCATTGCCATGACCGGCGTCGGCCTGCGCGCCTCGCACAACCTGATTCACGATCTGCCCCACTGCGCGATCCTCTTCTGGGGCAACGATCACCTGATGGAGTTCAACGACATCCACCACATCGCCCTTGAGACCGGCGACGTCGGCGCCATCTACACCGGCCGCGACTACTCGTTTCGCGGCAACCGGATTCGCCACAACTACATCCACGAAACCGGCGGCGTGGGCATGGGTTCGATGGGCGTTTACATGGACGACTGCGTGAGCGGCACCGAGGTTTTCGGCAACGTCTTCTACAAAGTTCACTGGGCCATGTTCATCGGCGGTGGCCGCGATCACCGCGTGGAAAACAACCTCTTCGTGGACTGTGATCCCGCCGTCCGCGCCGACGCCCGCGGCCTCGACAAATCGCCGGTCTGGCGCAGCATGGTGGCCGAATTCATGCGCCAGCAGCTCGCCGCCGTGCCCACCGCGCTCTACCGCGAGCGGTATCCGGCGATCAACTCTCTCGACGCCTACTACGCTGCGCCCGACGGCTTCACTGGGATTCCCGCCGACGGCAACGTCGTCGTCCGCAACGTGTGCGTCGGCCAATGGCTCGAACTCGGCTGGCATGCGCAACCGGACGGCTTCAAACTTCAGGACAACTTCACGTCCGGCGATCCGCTGCTCGTGAATCTCGCGACGCAGGACTTCCGCCTGAAGCCGGAATCCCCAGCCTTCAAAACCGGTTTCCAAGCCATTCCGTTTAAGCAGATCGGCTTGCGCCCAGATGCGTATCGAAAACGGCTCGTAAACCTCCAATGAACCGCCGCGACTCCCTCCCTCCGGCGCCCGAGGCCGCCTTGGCGAAGAGGCTGCTGAACCGGCGGCTAAACCGTTTAGGCAACCCCGCCCGCCCGCAATTGCTCGTTGCCAACCGACTCGCCACCTTAACGATTCGCCCCCGGCTCTTCGCATGACCACCAACGCCAACTCGCGGGCGGCGGTGCAGCCGCTGGATGAATTCTACCTCCGGCAACGCCGCACTTTGCCTGCCTTTACTGTCATCGAGCCGGATCAGATTCCCGAACCTTACCGCTCACTGCTCGTGCATGAGCGCGACATGACGCGCACGCTGGAGCAGTTCCACGGCGGCCAGATTCATCTCCGCGTGCTTTCGAGCTACCGCGAAGGCGATGCCTATTGGCGCGAATCCGTGCTCGAATTGGACGGTTCCGATCAACCCATCGAGTTCGGCGCGATCAAGATCCAGCTCACCGCGATCCCGGAGCCATGGCGCGCCCAAATCGTCGCCGCCCGCCGGCCATTTGGCGGCATCTTGAACGCGAGCGGCCTCCGCTACACCAGCCGGCCTTCCGCCTACCTTCGCTTCGTCGGCGACGACTTCATCGCCCAATGCTTTGGAGTTACCACGGTCGGCGAACTCTACGGTCGCCAAAACACCCTGCGCGGCGAGGGTGGTGAAGTCTTGGCCGAGATCGTCGAAATCCTACCGCTTACCGCAAAGGGTTGATCCGCCTACCCCGTCAGTCGCTCACCTCTTCGGTGAGCAATTGCCCTCGCCGCAAACCCGCAGTGCGCCGCATCTCCGGGAGCAGCCACAGCGTCGCTGCTACAATCAGCCCAGCGCTGAACCAACCCAAGGCTGGCGGCGCGAAGTGTTGCAGCAGTTGAAAGCCGACCAAGGGCGCCAGCACGCCCCGAATGCCGGTGAAAAACGTGTGCACACTCATGTAATCGGCCACCCGTTCCGGCGGCGCGATCTTGGTGACCCAAAGCCCCCACGCCACGTCACCACCCGCGTTGGAAATACCGTAGATGACCGCGCCCACGATCAGCCCCGTCCATGAGTCGCTGGTGAAAAACGCGGCAATCCCGAGGGCGAACCCAAGATTCAGCGTGAACCGCAAGCCGAAGAAATTCATCCGGTCGAACAGCCACCCCCAAACGGGATTCATGATGAGACGGGCCAGATTGGGAATGACCCCAGTTAACAAGCCGATACTGGCGGCGGTCAGGCCCAGCCGGTGCTGGGGATTACCGAGGTATTCCACCCGCATCGGCAGCATCATTAGGTTAGCGAAGCCCATGAACATCCACACGATCAGAGTCTGCCGGAAGACCCGATCGGAACGCACGTAGCGGAGTACGTGCAACGGATGCGCGCTGCCGGAATCCGGCAGTGGCCGGGAGGGAATGCCCCCGATCGCGATGGCCGCAACGACAAAAGCGGCGGCGAAAATCAACAACAACACGGGAAACCAAGCTGGCCGCCAATCGAGAAATTGGCCCCCGCCCCACGAAAACGTCATCGCGCCAACGATCCGCAACAAAAAGGTCCGCGAGTAGAGTTTGCCCCGCTGCTCGGGCGGATAATTGTCCTGATAGACCTGCGTCATCAACGGGACGATGGCCGAGCCGACCGTCATCGCGAGCATGCAGGCCGGCACAAATACTTCGAGCCGATTGACCGCGGCGGCGAGCCCGCACGCCCCGGCGCCGACCCACAGCAAGCGGGAGGCGCCCAGCGTGACCGGCCAACGCCAGCGAGCCACGAGATTCACCGCCAACGGCGACAGCAAAAGCCCCGCGCTGCCGCCCGCCGCGATCAGAGCTTTGGGAATGGCGCCGGCGCGGAAATGCAGCACTGCGATGAGCAGCAAAAACGTGTGGCCGGCGGACTCCAAGACGCCGACCGCCAGCATCCGCCAGCAATCGCGACGGAAAGTTTTGCGGGCGCGTTCGGCGGCAGTCATCCGGCGGTGATTGGACGCCACCCCTCCGGCGAGACCAAGCGGCAAACACGAAACCAAGCCCCTTGGGGCTGCCCGACCCGCAGTAAATCGCCCCTTTTAGGACTCGGTTCAGAGGCGCCCCAGAGCAACAGTTCAAGCAAAACCAGCTTGCCCGATTCACCCCTTCGGCCAAGCTAAGATCACTTCGCTATTCACACAAACCACCGCTCTCAGACCATGGGCTGCATCTATTCCAACATCGTCGAAACCGTCGGCCGCACACCGCTTGTGCGCCTTAACCGCATTCCCGCTTCCGCCGGCATTGATCCTTCGACGCAGATCTTGCTGAAGTGCGAGTTCTTCAACCCCTTGGGTTCGGTCAAGGACCGGATCGGCATGGCGATGATCGAGGACGCCGAAAAGCGCGGCCTGCTGAATCCGGATACGGTTATCATCGAGCCGACCTCGGGTAATACGGGCATCGCCTTGGCGTTCGTCGCCGCGGCCAAGGGCTATAAACTCATCCTGACCATGCCCGAAACGATGTCGCTCGAACGGCGCACACTGTTGGCTCTGCTAGGAGCCAAACTGGTCCTCACGCCCGGCGCGGAAGGCATGCGCGGCGCGATCGCCCGGGCCGAATTGCTGGCCAAGGACACGCCCAATTCTTGGATTCCCCAGCAGTTTGAAAACCCGGCCAACCCAGCCATCCACACGGCGACGACGGGACCTGAAATCTGGCAGGATACCGAGGGTAAGGTGGACATCTTCGTCTCGGCCGTCGGCACCGGCGGCACAATCACCGGCACTTACGACTATATCAAACCGCTCAAGGCCAGCTTCTCCGCCATCGCCGTCGAGCCCAAAGATTCCCCCGTCATCACGCAAACGCTGAAAGGCGAAGCGGTGAAGCCAGGGCCCCATAAGATTCAGGGCACCGGGGCCGGGTTCGTGCCGAAAAATCTGCATTTGCAGGGGCCTAACGGTGAACCGCAGATCGTGGAAGCGGTGCAGGTGGCCAATGACGACGCCTTCGCGATGGCTCGTCGGTTGGCGAAGGAAGAAGGTATTTTGGTC
>CAIJLV010000075.1 GCA_903821635.1 uncultured Verrucomicrobiota bacterium
GCAACAACGCCGAGGCTCAACCGCGCTCACCGGTCGAGCAACTTCGATCCTTTACCGTGCCCGCCGGGTTTTCCGTCGAACTCGTCGCCAGCGAGGACACCGGCTTGCCCAAGCCGGTGAACGTCAGCTTCGACGACGCCGGCCGGATGTGGTCCATGACCGCCACCGAGTATCCCCGGGATCAGGACCCCGGCATTTGGCAAACCGCCGGCCATGACCGCGTCGTCGTGTTTGACCAACCGCTCGCTCCCGGCCCCCACCCAGCTCGCACCTTTGCCGACGGCATGGTGCTGCCCATGAGCGTGCTCCCCTACCGCAACGGGGCCATCGTTGCCCAAGGGCCGGAGATTCTTTTTCTGGAAGACACCGATGGCGATGGTCGCGCCAACCGCCGAAAGGTGCTTTTGCGCGGCTTCGGCGTGCAGGATACCCACACGCTACCGCACCAACTGGAATTTCTGCCGGGCAACTGGATCGTCTTTTCCCAAGGCGTGCTCAACAACGGCACGGCGGTCACCACCACCGGCAAGCAGGTGAATTTTGACAAGACGGTCATCGCCCGCTTCCGGCCCGACGGCTCCGACCTCGAAGTCATCGGCGCCGGCCTCAATAACATCTGGTGCTGGGTGCAAGACCGCGTCGGGCGCGTATTCATCCACGAGGCCAACGACTTTGGCTACAGCCTCGTCCCCTTCGAACCCGACACCACCTACCCGAGCTTCATCAAGCGACTGATCCATCCCGCTTCGCCCTACCATCCGCCCACCGCGCCCAACCTGAGCTTGGGCGGCACCGGTTTTTCCGGACTGGCGCTTTCCGACGACCGCGCCGGTTCCTTCCCCAACCCTTGGCACGACGTCCTGTTCGTCGCGAACCCCATCACCCGGAAGATCAACACCGTCGCCGCCACCCTAGGCGATAATGGCGTGTATCGCTTCGAGCAACTGCCGGATTTCGTTTCCAGCGACGACGAATTCTTCCGGCCCGTGGCAATCCGCTTCGGCCCCGACGGCTGCCTCTACATCGTGGATTGGTATAACCGCATCATCTCCCACAACGAGATCGACCGAAACCATCCCGCCCGCGACAAAACCCGCGGTCGAATCTGGCGCGTGCGCCACGAAAGCCAGACCCGCCGCACCGCGCCCAACGTCGCCGCCGCCTCGAACCGCGCCCTGCTGAAGCACCTGCAATCGCCCTCCACCTGGGAGATGCGCGCCGCTTGGCACCAAATTGTTCAGCGCAATGCCCGCGAACTCATTCCCCAACTCGTCACGCTCGCTCGGCAGCCCCGAACGGCGGACGACCTGCGCATCCACGCGCTCTGGTCGCTTGAGGGTCTCGGATATTTTAACGGCGCCTTGTTTCGCGACCTGCTCGCCAGCCGAAATTCAGAGGTTCGGCACGAGGCGGTGCGGGCTTTGTCCACCGTCCGGCCCAAGCTGACCGACGCCTTTGCCTTGCTCGCCCCACTGGCCGAGGAGCCGACCTTTCGGGTGCGTTACGAAGTGCTCCGCTTCTTCCGCGACTGCCCCGAACCCTTGACGGCCGAGCACCTCGCCTGGCTGGGCCGTTGGCGCACGACTCCCGATTTGACCCCAACGGTCAAGGGCTGGGACCGCAGCTACCTCGCCCCCGGCGGCGTGTATGAAAGCGCCTTCCAGAATCTCCTCCTGCAAATGGTCGAGGAGAAGAGCCACGGCAAAATCACCAGCCCCGCCTCCAGTCGGTGGACGCGAGTCGTCGGTCGTGACCCCGGCAAGACTCCAGCCGAAAAACGTCTAGTCGGGGAACGAATCGCGCGCCTAGTTCAGCGCGTGGACACCGCGCCCGCCGCCGACTTCGTGCGCGGCCAGGCATTGTTCCAAAGCTCCTGTGCCGCGTGCCATTCGACCCGCAATGACGGTTCCGGTTTTGGCCCACCCTTGGCGGGTTCGAAGAACCGCACGACCGAAGCCATTCTGACCTCTGTGCTCGATCCCAGCCAAGCCGTCGAAGGCGTCTTCCGCACCTACCACGTCGAGACCACCGACGGCGAAACTTACGAAGGCTTCTTCGGCGACGAAACCGCCGACGCCCTCACCGTGCGCTTCGCCGGCGGCACCCAGCAGGTCATCCCCGTGAAAAACATCAAGGACGCGGGCTACGTGGACGGCCAGTCCGTCATGCCCGAAGGCCTGCTCGACGCGTTGAATGACGACCAGATTGTGGACCTTGTTCGTTACGTGCAGTCGCTGAAGTGACGGCAGCCAGCGCGGAGTCGCCAAGCCCGAAACGGTGGCTTTCCAGTCGCCGAGCTGCTTCGCCCCAGCCGCATATCCTAAGTCGTGCCGTAGTCATACGGCGTAAAGAAGGGCTCGTCGGGCTCCCAGATCAAGTCCCGCAACTCGGCCCTTTTCACTAAAAAATCGCGCCGATACAGCCGAAGGAACCATTCGGCGAATGGCAGCCCGATGCAGCAGAGCTCATTGGCTTCGATGTCCCAGAGCACAACGGATTCATTCTGCTCACCCACTGGATTGAACAGGATAACGACGTCGGTGCACAGGTGCCCTAGTTCCACGCAACCGCCGGTGTCCGGATAAAGCACAAGTTTGCCCGGAGGAATACGCCAACCCAAGTTGGACCTGAATTGCACCATCTGGCTTGCCGACAGACTAAAAGCCGGGTGCGGCGAAAGCGGGTTAAGGAGAAATGCCTCACCAAAGTAGCCGCTCCCACTGGCGGTCACCAACACTTTGAAGTCAGCCGGCAGTGAAGTGTTTAGCTCCGCTTCCGCCCGGCCCCATTACTGGGTGGTCGGCTGATTGAATCTGCGAAGGTCTTTAACCGCCTCCTCGATTGAAGCCCAGTTGTCGGTGCGCATTGGGGAACCTTGGTTGCGCTATGATAGTGGAATCAATCCGGCAAAGGCGAACAGTCACAGCCTGGCACTTCCACCCGCACGAAACTGCGTCGGGGTCACCCCGGTCAGGGCGCGGAAGGTCCGGGTGAAGGCGCTGTGGTCGTAGAAGCCGCAGGCCAGCGCGATGGCGGCCACGGTCTGTTCCGTCTCGCGCAGCAGGCGCGACGCGGCGGCGACGCGGGTCTTCGCGATGAACTGGCTGGGGGTGAGCCCGAAGAACCGTTTCATCAGGCGCGCAAACCGGGGCGGGGCCAGTTGCGCGCGCCGGGCCAGGGCCGAGGGCGTGACGGGTTCGGCGAGGTGGTTCTCGAAATGTTCGAGGGCGGCGGCGAACTCGACGGGGATCTCGCGGGTCCCGATGGGCGCCCGCACGTCGCGCGAGATGCCGATCAGGCCGATGATCTTTCCGTCGGCGTCACGCATCGGCAGCTTGGTGGTGAGGCACCAGCCGGGCTTGTGCGGGGTAGACCAGTGCAGTTCGAGGTGGTCTAGGAGCGGGCGGCCGGTCCGCAGCACGGCCGCGTCCTGCGCGGCGGGGATGCGGCCAAACTCGCCGGGACAGATCTCGCTGGGCCGCTTGCCGAGCACCTGGGACTTGTGGCGCAGCCCATGCCGTTCGACCAGCGAGGTGTTGACCACCCGATACCGCCCCGCCGCATCCTTGATGAAGAACGCCACGTCCGGCGCCTGGTCAAAGAGGCTTTCCAACAGCGCGACGTCCACCGGCGCCGGAACGCCGGGAACGGCGGCGGCGAGCTGCTTCACTGGGCAAGTTTTCACGGCTGGGTGTCATTCAACTCCAAGACGGCGGACGAGGCCAAACGTAAAACCTATCCCATGACAGCACTCCCTTCCCGCGCCCACGCCCGGGGGCGTTCCCCGGCCGTTGGGGCCCTCGCGCGGTGCCTGATCGTCGGGGTGTGCCTCGGGGTGGGATGGGTTGCCACCGCGGCACCGCGACCGCTCAAGGTCTTCATCCTAGCCGGCCAGTCGAACATGGAAGGACACGCGCGGGTCGAGACCTTTGACTACCTCGGTGATGACCCGGCGACGGCGCCGCTGTTGAAAATGATGCGCGGCCCGGATGGCAGGCCGGCGGTGTGCGACGGTGCGTGGATTTCGTATTTCACCGGCCACTACGACGGGAGCGCCAACGGCGAGGGACTGGGCAAGCTCACCGCTGGGTTTGGTGCGAGAGGGGACAAGCCGACGGAGGACGGCGGGAAGATCGGGCCGGAGTTCACGTTTGGCCTCACGATGGACGCCGCGTTTGCGGAACCGGTGCTGCTCATCAAGATCGCGTGGGGCGGGAAAAGCCTGCACACGGATTTCCGGCCGCCGAGCGCGGGCCCGTATGAGCTGAACGACTACCAACGGAAGCTCTACTACGGTCCACCCGGACACGGTGTGCCCAAGAACATGGACCAATGGTTCGCGGAGAAGAAGCAGGACACCGGGCGCTTCTACCGGCTGATGATTGAACATGTGAAAACAGTCCTCGCCGACCCGGCCCGGATCGTCCCCGGCTACGACAAGGCGCAAGGCTACGAGTTGGCGGGCTTCGTCTGGTTGCAAGGGTTCAACGACATGGTGGACGGCCACGTGTATCCGGCGCATGGCCAGCCGGGCCGGTTCGACCGCTACGGTGAGTGGCTCGCACATTTCATCCGCGACGTGCGGCGGGAGGTGGGCGCGCCGAAGCTGCCGTTCGTCATTGGCGTGCTGGGCGTCGGCGGACTGAACGCCGACAAGGACACCGTCGAGTTTCGCAAGGCGATGGCGGCCCCGGCGGCGATGGCGGAATTTGCGGGCAACGTCCTCGCCGTGGAGACCGCGCCGTTCTGGTCCGAGGAACTTGGGGCCATCGACCGGAAGCGCGAGCAAGTGGGCCAGATGGGCTGGTTCCTCGACTCGAAGCACAAGGGGCACGCGAACGCCGACGGCAAGATGACCGACGAAATGAAGCGGGCGTTCCTGAAGAAGTATGAGGCCGAACTCATCAGCCCCGCCGAGGAGGCGCTCTGGAAACGCGGCGCCTCCAACGCCGGCTACCACTACCTCGGCTGCGCGAAGACCTTCGCACTCATGGGCCAGGCCTTTGCCGAAACGAACCTGCGGATGCTGCGCGTCCCAAGCACACCGTGATGAAGAGACCCTTCCCGCTGCTCATCGGGATCGTGCTGCTGGGCTGGGTCCTAGCCGCCGCGGAGGCACCGCTTCCGAAGCTGCAATTCATCAACGGCAGCGCGCAGACCGTGGACATCTTCCGGCTCAAATCCGCCACGGAACGCGTGCCGAATGGCTCCCTCGCGTCGGGCGAGAACACCGTCATCACGACCACGCTCGGTCATCGCTTCGCGGTCGTGGGTCGGGACGACCAATCCGAGCTCATCGTGACGAGCGAAGTGCCGGTGCAGGCGATGCGGTTCGACCCGCCGGACGCGGACGGCATCCCGGCGTTTTACCCACAGCGAATGAAGGTGGGCGGGTTTCCGATTGTCGCCTCGGCGCAGGTGAATCCCTACGCGCTCAGGGAAGCGGCCTATCTCGTGGACCTGATGCTAGCACAGCGGCCGGATGTGCGCGCGGCGATGGTCCGGAGCGGCGCCCGGCTCTGTATTCTGGCGTGGAACGAATTCACCACCGACCAGCCCGAATGGCGGTGGCTTGCCAAGGATCCGGTGCCCGGATTTCCAGGCGTCTCCCCCCGCGCCTACTACGATGCCCGCGCGCGCGGGATGGGCGGCAGCGCCACCGACCCGTTCTGTTCCTGCGGCGAGGAGAATCTGCTGGGCCACCCCGGCGACCCGTATTCGACCGAGAACATCCTCATCCATGAACTGGCCCACAACATCCACCTACGCGGCATGGCGAACGTGGATCCCGGCTTCGACGCCCGCGTGAAGGCGGCTTACGACGCGGCGAAGACAGCGGGGTTGTGGCGGGGAAAATACGCGTCGGTGAATCACCACGAGTATTTCGCCGAGGGCGTGCAGAGTTGGTTCGACGACAACCGCGAGAACGACCACGACCACAACCACGTCAACACGCGCGCTGAGTTGCTCGAATACGACCCCGGACTGGCCGCGCTATGTCGCGAGGTCTTTGGTGACACCGTTCTGAAATACACCAAGCCGGCGACCCGCTTCACGGGCCATCTCGCGGGCTACGATCCGGCAAGGGCGCCGAAGTTCGAATGGCCGGAGCGGCTGCAACTCGCGAAGGCCGCCATCCGTCGCCAGGCCGAAGAACGTTCACGAACGGGCGAGGCGGCGACCCCTCGTCCTCAACCGGACACCACAGATCCCTCCCTGCTGACCCTAGACCGCATTTTTGCGTCCGAGGAGTTCGGCGAGGAAAGGCCCGCTCGCTTGCGTTGGAGTCGGCGCATGTCGGACTACTTCACGCTGGAGACTCCAGCCGCGGGCGGCGCGGGCCGTGATCTGGTGCGCCACGACCCAGCCAGCGGTCGGCGGGAAATTGTCGTTCCGGCCAGCGCCTTCATCCCGGAGGGCAAGGCCGCGCCGCTGAACGTCGAGGCGTTCGAGTTCTCGGCTGATGAATCGAAGCTGCTGCTCTACACCGGCAGCCGGCGCGTCTGGCGACGCAACACCCGCGGCGATTACTGGGTGCTGGACGTGGCGACGCACTCACTGCGCCAACTCGGTGGCGACGCGGCGCCGGCGACGCTCATGTTCGCCAAGTTCTCGCCAGACGGCTCGCGGGTCGCCTACGTCCGCGAAAACAACTTATATGTGCAGGAACTGCGCCGGCTGCGCGTCACGGCCCTGACCACCGACGGCTCGGCCACGCGCATCAACGGCACGGCGGACTGGGTGAACGAGGAAGAATTGGACATCCGCGACGGCTTCCGCTGGAGCCCGGACGGACGCTCAATCGCCTTCTGGCAGTTCGACCTCAGCGGCGTCCGCCAGTTCCAGCTCCTCGACAACACCGCGGGCAATTATCCGAAGATCACTTCCTTTCCCTATCCCAAGGTGGGCGAGACCAACTCGGCCACGCGCCTAGGCGTGGTGGCCGCCACCGGAGGCCGGGTGCGCTGGCTCCGGATTCCCGGCGACCCACGGGCACATTATCTGCCCCACTTGGAGTGGACGCCTGACGGCGCCCTCCTCCTCCAGCAGTTCAATCGTCTCCAAAACACGAATCTCGTGATGGTCGCCGACCGCAGGACCGGCGCGACGCGCATGGTGCTGCGCGAGACGGACCCCGCGTGGGTGGACAACCTGAATCCGTTCCGCCTGCTGAATCCGGGGGAGGGATTTGTCTGGCTGAGCGAACGCGACGGCTGGCGGCAAGCCTACCGCTCGGACATGGACGGCAAGTCATTCACCCGGATCACGGACGGCGACTTCGACGTGATCGCGATTGAGGCTCAGGACAACGCCGCCGGCTGGCTTTATTATGCCGCCTCGCCGGACGCCCCCACCCAGCGCCACCTTTACCGGACCCGCCTGACCGGCGGCCCGGCCGAGCGCCTCTCGCCCGAGAGGCAGCCCGGTTGGCACACCTATGACATTTCGCCGGACTGCCGTTGGGCGGTGCATACTTGGTCCACGTTCACCACGCCGCCGATAGTGGAACTGGTCAGCCTGCCCGATCACAGGCCAGTGCGGGTGCTGGCCGACAACCGGAGGCTGCGCGAGAAGTTGTCCGCGCTGAAGCAGCCTGCGACCGAGTTCCTGAAGCTCGACCTCGGCGAGGGAGTTTCCCTCGACGCCTGGTGCATCCGGCCGCCGGCGCCCGATCCGGGGGGCAAACATCCGCTGTTGATCCATGTCTATGGTGAACCGGCCGGGCAGACGGTGAAGGACTCGTGGGGCGGGTCGCGCGGCTTGTGGCACTGGATGCTCGCCCAGCAGGGCTACCTAGTGGCGAGCGTGGACAATCGCGGCACCGCCGCACCGCGCGGCCGCGCTTGGCGGCGGAGTATCCACCGCCAGATTGGCATCCTCGCAACGCAGGACCAGGCCGCCGCCGTGCGCACGATGCTCCGACGCTGGCCAGAGGCCGATGCCGGGCGCGTGGGCGTCTGGGGCTGGAGCGGCGGCGGCAGCATGAGCCTAAACGCCATTTTTCGTCATCCCGACTTGTATTCCACGGCGATCGCCGTCGCCCCGAACGCGAACCAGTTGCTCTACGACACGATTTACCAGGAGCGCTACATGGGCTTGCCGGGCGACAACGCCGAGGGCTACCGCGACGGTTCGCCGCTGACGCATGCACGGCACCTGCGGGGGAACCTGCTCCTCGTCCATGGCACCGGCGACGACAACGGCCACTATCAGGGCACGGAAATGCTGATGAACGAGCTCATCGCCCGGAACAGGCCGTTCACCGTGATGCCGTATCCCAACCGCTCGCACGGCATCTCCGAAGGGACCAACACCGTCCGGCACTTCTACGGCACGCTCACCCGCTACCTGCAGGAGCATTTGCCCGCCGGCGCGAATCGGAAGAACTCCGAACAGGGAAAGGATGAACGGTGAAGGTTTTTCTACAGGCGCTTTGCGCGGCGGCGCTGATCGGAATTCTTCACGCCCAACCGCCGTTCATCGCCGGGCTGGAGCGCGAGGGCACGGAGCCGCTCGCGGGGGCGGTGCTGGCAGGCGAACTCGGCTGCACCGCGTGTCATCCGAGCGGACAGCCGGCGTTCGCCGCGAAACCGGGACCGGACCTGTCGGCCATCGGGACGCGGGCCAACGGCGCGCATCTGCGGCGGTTCCTCGCGGCGCCCTCGGCCGTGAAGCCGGGAACGACGATGCCCGACATGCTCGCGCATCTTCCGGACGCCGAGCGCGAAGACGCGGCGAACGCGCTGGCGCATTACCTCGCGTCGCTGGGTCGGCCGATGGCTTCAGGGCTGCCAACCCCGGACGCGGCGGAGCGGGGCGCAACGCTGTATCACTCGGTTGGCTGCGTGGCCTGCCATTCGCCGGAGAAGTCAGTTGCCGGATCGGTGCCGCCCGGTCCATTGGCGGAGAAGTATTCCGTCGCGAGTCTCGCGGCATTCCTCGAACGCCCGCTGGAAGTGCGCCCGGGCGGTCGGATGCCGGACAGTCACCTCGGGCGCGCGGAGGCGGCGGACCTTGCGAGCTACCTGCTGCGCGACCAATTGGCGCCACTGACCCCGTTTCTCCCGGAACCGGCACTGGCCGCGCGCGGGAAACGGCTGTTCACCGAGCTCCGTTGCCACGCCTGCCACCGCACGGGCGAGCCCCTCGCGACCCCGATGCTCACCGCGTTTGGCCAGTTGCGGCCGGCCGAGGGCTGTCTCGCGGACAAGCCCGGTGGGTGGCCCCGGTATCCGCTCGCGGAGAATCAACGGGCCTCGCTGCGGGCGGTGTTATCCGAGGAAGCGAAAATCTGGACGCCGGCCGAGCAGGTGTCACTCGCTCTCACGCGGCTGAATTGCCTTGCCTGCCATCAGCGTGACGGACTGGGCGGCGTCGCAGCGAATCGCGGCGAGTATTTCACCGGCGAGGACGAGAACCTCGGCGACCAAGGCCGCCTACCGCCACCACTCACCGGCGTGGGCGCCAAGCTGAAAGCCGCCTGGTTGCGCGAAGTGATCGCGAACGGCGCTTCCGTGCGTCCGTATCTGCGGACGCGGATGCCGAAGTTCGGAGTGGTGAACGCCGGGTCGCTCACGGACGGCTTCAAGGCGCTCGACACGCTATCGCCGGCCAGGTTCACCCGCGTTGCGCCGGGCGAGAAACCGCACCAGGTCGGCCGTGAACTCGCGGGCAGCAAGGGACTGAACTGCGTTGCCTGCCACACCTTCCGCGAGAAGGCCGCCGGGACCATCCGCGCACTGGACCTGATGACCATGGCGGAGCGGTTGGAGGAAAACTGGTTCCACCACTACCTGGCCCAGCCCCAACAATTCTCGCCGCTTACCATCATGCCGGCGTTCTGGCCGGACGGAAAATCGCCGCTGCCCAACCTGCTCGGCGGCGATCCGGGCCGGCAGCGCGACGCCCTCTGGCAATATCTGGAGCAGGGGCCGGACGCGACTGAACCTGCCGGCTTCGTGCTGGAGCCGCTCATCGTCACGGTGAAGGACGAAGCCGTCATCATTCGCCGCGCCTTCCCTAGCATCGGCAAACGCGGCATCGGCGTCGGCTATCCCGGCGGCATCAACCTCTCCTTCGACGCGGAGCAGATGCGGCTCGCGTCCGTGTGGAGCGGCGGGTTCATCGAAGCGTCCGGACTCTGGCTCGGCCAGGGCGCCGGGCAGGCGCGCATCCTTGGCAAAGACACTGTCACGTTCCCGCCCGGACCTGCCTTCGCCGTCCTCGCTACACCGGCCACGCCCTGGCCGGCTTTCGATCCCACGCCGCGCCCCCGATCGTCCTCGTTCAAGGGCTACACGCTCGACGACCGGCAACGTCCCACGTTCCGCTATGTCGTGGATGGTCTTGCGGTGGAGGACTTCTTCCGCGAACGCCCCGCCGCCGCCGGACACATCCAGCTCGAACGCACGCTGAGATTCCCTGGTGCCCCGCCCGCCGGGCTGCACTTCCGCGTTGCCGCCGACAAATCCATCGAATCACGGGGAGCAAACGAGTTCGCCGTTGGCAGGAGTCTGGTCGTGCGTCTTTCCGCGCCCGGCACGATGCGGGACACAGGCGACACAAAAGAACTTCTGCTGCCTGTGACGGGCGGCGAGTTGAAACTGGAATACCAGCTCAACGCCAAGCCATGAGCCTTCGTTTTCTCAAATCACTTTACCTGCTCCCGCTCGTCGTCATCGCCGCCGGGGAGTTTGGTGACTCGTGGGGCACGGCGGAACGAGAGGCAGCATACTATCGGCTGGTCAATGTGCCGATGCCGGAGGGCGTGTATTTGGAAGCCGGCAGTTTCGTTTCGCTGCCGGATGGACGGCTCGCCGTGGGGACGCGGCGCGGGGAAATCCTGCTGTTCTGCGGCGTCGGCGATGAAAACCCGAGTCCGAAGGCGAGCACGTTCGCCAGCGGGTTGGATGAAGTGCTGGGGCTGGCCTGGCACGACGGCGCGTTCTACGCCACGCACGCGACCGAGGTGACGCGCATCGCCGACACGAACGGCGACGGTCGCGCGGATCGTTACGACACGGTCAGCGATGCCTGGGGCTTCGGGCACTATCACGAGTTCGCGCTCGGCTCGAAGTTTGATACGGCGGGGAACCTCTACGTCGCGCTTGGGCTGTCCGAATCCTACCACTCGAAGGAACTCTTCCGCGGCTGGGCGCTGAAAATCACGCCGGAAGGAAGGACCATCCCGCTGTGCAGCGGCCTCCGCAGTCCGCTCGGCGTGGGGCCCAACGAGCACGGCGAGATGTTCTATGTGGAGAGCCAGGGGCCGTGGAACGGCTCGTGTTCGCTCAAGCATCTCAAACCCGGCGGGTTCATGGGCCATCCCATCAGCTTCAACTGGTATCCGTTTGCAACGAACATGGGGCCGGCTCCGGTCATGCCGGATTCACCGTCGCGCATGGAAGTGGAGCGGAAACGCGTGAAGGAACTCGTGCCCTACGCCGTGGTGTTTCCCTACAAGAAGATGGGGCGCTCAATTTCCGCGTTTGAGGTCTGCCGCGCGGGCGGGAAGTTCGGTCCATTCGAAAACCAGATCTTCGTTGGCGACTACTCGTTGAGCGTGGTGATGCGCGTGACGACGGAGCTGGTCAACGGCGTGTGGCAGGGCGCGTGTTATCCCTTCCGCGAAGGGTTGGGCACCGGGATTCTTGCAGTGCATTTTACGCCGGACGGAAAGCTGATTGCCGGCGGCACGAACCGCGGTTGGCCCGTGCGCGGGATGAAGGACAACCTGCTCCAGCGCCTCGAATGGACGGGCAAGACGCCGTTTGAGATCCTCGACATCCGGGCGCAGCCGGACGGCTTCGTGGTGCGCTTCACCCGCCCCGTGGATGCCGCGCTCGCCGCGCGCCCGGAGAGCTACGAGCTCCAGACCTACACGCACATTTACCAGCAAGGCTACGGCAGCCCCGAGGTGGACCACACTCGCCCCACAGTCGCCGCTGCTGAGGTCGCAGCGGACGGAAGCAGCGTCCGCCTGCGGGTGAAGGGCCTCGTGCAGGGACACGTTCACGACTTCCATCTGCGGGCGTTCAAATCCCGGAACGACGAGCCGCTGCTTCATGACCGTGCCTACTACACGCTGAACGAAATCCCGAAATGACGGCAGGAAGCACAGCGGCTCAGCGGCCATCGGACGGAATGCACGGGGCAGGAAGGAACCGGAATTCCTTGGGCAGGCACACGCCGCCTGCTCCGCCTGCGTGGCCCGGGTCACGCATTTCGCCTACGCGAGCTGTCCGAGCCGTGAACCCACTCGCACTTCCACTTCTCCGCCTCGCCCTCGGCTGCCTGCTCGCGGTGCTGACGAACCTCACCGCGGTCCGCGCCGCCGAACCAAAGTCTCCCGAGCGCACTGTGGTTCCGCGCGCGACGCGCGACATCTCCGGCTGGCGGGTTCACATCCACAGGAAGCTGCTTGAGAACGAGGCGGAGGACACCGCGCGCGCCCTCGCCGGGTTGAGGAAGATGCTCGATGAGATTGTGCGCGATCTGCCTCCGCCCGCGGTGGCCGAGCTGAGGAAGGTGCCGCTCTATTTTTCCACCGCCTACCAGCTAGGCCGCAGCGGCGCGGAGTTTCATCCCGACGCGGGCTGGCTGGTCGTCAACGGACGGGACCCGGCAATGGCGCGCGGGGTGGAGTTTTCTGGGGTGCATGACTTTGAGTCGGAGATGCGGCGGATGCCGAACTTCGCCCTGCACGAATTAACCCACGCCTACCACCACCGCGTGCTCGCGGACGGCTTCGACAACGCAGAGGTCAAGGCCGCCTACGACCGCGCCAAGGAGGTCGGCAGCTACGAGCGCGTCGAACGCTCCTTTGGGGAAGGCAACGGCCGGGCCAATACCTTCGAGCGGGCCTACGCCCTGACCAGCCCGATGGAGTATTTCGCCGAGACCACCGAAGCCTATTTCACGCGCAACGACTTCTTCCCCTTCTCCCGCGCCGAACTGAAGCAGCACGATCCCGAACTGTTTACGCTGCTGGAAACCCTCTGGGGCGTGCCGGCCACGAAATGAAGGCGATTCTCCTCAGCGCCCTCCTCGTGTTCGGCGGACGCGCCCTCGCGCATCCCGTGCCGGAGAATCCGCAGTGGCTGACCTATCCCGGCGGTGACGGCCCTGGAAAAGGCAAACACATCGTCCTGATTGCGGCCGACCAAGAGTATCGCAGCGAGCAGGCGCTGCCCATGATGGCGAAGATTCTCAGCGTGCGTCACGGGTTCGACTGCACCGTGCTCTTCGGCGTGAACGAACGCGGTGAGGTGGACCCCACCATGCCGGTGTATCCCGAAAGGGGAAAAGAGGCCGAGTTCCGACCACACCACATTCCCGGCCTCGAACACCTCGCCTCCGCCGAGCTCGTCGTCTTCTTCACCCGACTGCTCACCCTGCCGAAGCCCGAGATGGAGCACATCGTGAAGTATGTGGACTCCGGCAAACCCATCATTGCGCTGCGCACGGCGAATCACGGCTTCAACGTCCCGCTGCCCTACAAGATCAACGGCAAGCAGGTGCGCTGGGGTGAGGACGTGCTTGGCGGCACGTTTCTGAACCACCACGGACGATGGATGGCAGACTCTACCCGCGGCAAACTCGTCGAAGCACAGAAAGGCCATCCCGTGCTCACCGGCGTCACCGATGTCTGGGGCAACTCTGACGTCTATCGAACCTACCAGGAAGGCGCTAGCCTGCCGGCGGGTTGCACTGCGCTCGTCTGGGGGCAGCCGCTCCTGGGCCGCCAGCCCGATGACCCGCCAAATGAGGAGCTCGAACCGCTGCCGGTGGCGTTGGTGAAACACTGGCAGACCAGCGTCGGCAAAACCGCCCGCGTCTTCCACTCCACGATGGGCAGCGCCTCCGATTTGAAGAGCGCCGGCCTGCGTCGCCTGATCATCAACGCCGCCTACTGGGGCATGGGCATGGAGTCCGCCATCAGCGCCACACGCAGCGTTGAGATCGTCGGCGACTACCGGCCGCTCGGCAGTGGTTTCAATTACCAGGGACTGGGCGTCGTCCCGAAACCGGTCGCGGCCTACCGATGACCGGAAACAGCCCGTTGATGTCGCCCCAACTTCACCCATGAAAATCACCCGCATCTTTGCCCATCGCGTTGAACTCCCGCTGCACGAGACCACCTACAAATGGTCCGGCGGCAAATCGGTGACCGTCTTCGACAGCACCATCGTCGGCGTTGAAACCGATACCGGCCTCATCGGCTACGGCGAGGTTTGTCCGCTCGGGCCGTTTTACTTGCCGGCGTATGCCGAAGGCGTGCGCGCTGGTCTGCGCGAGCTCGGACCGCACTTGCTCGGCGAAGATCCCCGCCAGCTCGTGAAGCTCAATCGCACGATGGACGCCGCGCTCAAGGGCCATCCCTACGTGAAGAGCGGCCTCGATATCGCCTGCTGGGACATTCTCGGCCAAGCGACGGGTCTGCCGGTCTGCGAATTGCTCGGCGGCCGTTACGGCGAAGACGTGCATCTCTACCGCGCCATCTCGCAGGAGTCGCCGGAGCAGATGGCGGCGAAAGTTGCGGGCTATCGCGCGGAAGGCTATCGCCGGTTTCAACTCAAGGTCGGGGGCGATCCGGATGTGGACATCGCGCGCATCTTCGCCGTCGCCGCGAAACTCCAGCCCGGAGATCGCCTCGTGGCGGACGCGAACACCGGCTGGGTGCAGCACGAAGCCGTGCGCATCGCGAAGGCGGTGCGCGACGTGGACGTTTACATCGAGCAACCGTGCCTCACCTACGAGGAGTGCCTCGCCGTGCGCCGCCAGATTCCGCATCCGTTCGTGCTCGATGAGAATATCGACGACCTCGGCATCCTGCTCCGCGCGAAGTCGGATCTCGCGATGGACGTGGTGAATCTGAAGATCAGCAAGCTCGGCGGACTCACGAAGATCAAACAGGCCCGCGACCTCTGCGTAAGCATGGGCATCGGCATGACGTTGGAAGATTCCTGGGGTGGCGACATCGCGACCGCAGCCATCGCGCATCTCGCGCACAGCACACCGCCCGAGTTTCTGTTCAGCACCACCGACTTCAACAGCTACGTGAGCGTGAGCACGGCCGACGGTGCCCCGCAGCGCGTGAACGGCCGCATGGCCGCCTCGAAAGCGCCGGGTCTGGGCATTCGCCCGAGACTCAACGTGCTTGGCCCGCGGGTGGTGGTGGTCGAATGATGTGGCCCTACACGGGACGTGTGCTGTCAGTCGGCGCAGGCCTGACAATCCGGGGACGGCCAGCCCGTTCACTCGGGCTGGCCGCTCCCGGAACATTTCGACGGTTCCCCCGCGCCACGGCCGAGGGGTCGTAGGGAACGGTGTCCACGGAGGTCGAGTTGACCGGCTCCGGCTGGCGCCTGGTATCTGCTAAGTCTGCCGGCCGTGCTAACCGGTGCGGCTCTGGCGGAAACCGGCGTCGCGCCTCCCGGCATGGGCCGGGCAACCCGCTCGCAGCCCTCAAGAAGCACCCACCTTGAACCGATTTTCTGTGCGGTCGGTCCAACCGGCGGGGATTATCCCGTGAAACGCCGATGAACGACGACGCCAGCCTGCTCCGCGAGTTTGCCCAGACGGGCGCGGAGTCCGCCTTCGCCGAACTCGTGCGCCGGCACCTCGACTTGGTTCACTCCGCCGCCCTCCGGCAGGTCGCCGGCGACGCGCACCGGGCCGAGGACGTGACGCAGGCGGTGTTCGTTGAGTTGGCCCGGCAAGCCCGACGGCTCGCGGAACACCGGTCCCTTGCCGGCTGGCTTTACACGACGGCACGGCACGTTGCCGCCCGCAACCAGCGCACCGAACAACGCCGGGTTGCCCGGGAACAAACCGCCCACGCGATGAATGATTTCCCGGGATCCTCGCCGCCGGATTGGGCGGAGCTTCGTCCGCTGCTGGATGAAGCCATGCACCGACTGTCCGCACCGGACCGCGAGGCGGTGGTGCTGCGCGTGTTCCAGAACCAGCCGCTGGCCGTCGTGGGCGGCGCCTTGGGTGTCAGCGAAAATGCCGCCCGGATGCGCGTGGACCGCGCCCTCGAACGGCTGCGGCACGAACTGGCCCGCCGTGGGGTGGTTTCCACCGCCGCGGCGTTGGCGTCGGTGCTGGGCGCCCACGCGGTGACGCCGGCGCCCGCCGGGTTGGCGCTCGCCGTCGCCGCGGCCGCGAAAGGGGTTCCACTGGCGGCGACCGGGCTCGTGCTCGGCAACCTCAGTGAAGCGGTGCTGCTCTTTATGACGACCAAGAAGTGGCTCGCGGTGGGCGCCGTGGTGCTGGCGGGCGTGGCGGTGGTGACACCGCGTCTGCCCCGGCCCGCCGCGGTGCCGGAGCCGGAAGTGGAGTTCACCCCGTCGGCGCCGGTAATCATTTCCACGAACGTCAACTTGGCGGCCGGGTTCAAGTGGGCGGCAATCGAGGCGGCTGACTACCGGCAGTTCATCGCCAACCTGCGCGCGAGCGGGGCGCCGGAGCGGTTGGTGCGCGACGTGGTGGCCCTGGAGCTGTGCCGCACCTACGTGCCGCGCTACCGGGAGGTGATGGGCACGCAACCGGAAACGGCCTACTGGCAGAAGACCAAGCAACGCCTTGTCACCATTGAACAGCAGCGGCGTTACGCGGAATTGGACGCCGAGGTCAGGGCCATCCTGCGCGGACTCTTCGGCCCGGACATTGACGTGAACGACGCGATCAACGTCCTGCACTGCCAACCGGACCTCGGCTTGGTGGCACTGGCGTGGCTGCCGGACGAATTGGTGCCACGGGTTCAAGCCACCCTGGAGCCGATCCTGGCCCGGCAACGAGCAGAACAGAAACCCCAGGAGACAGGCTTGGACGAAGAACGCCGCCTCCAGCAACAGATCGAGGCGCTCAGACCCATCCTGACGGCCGGGCAGTTGGAGGAGTATCGCCAGCGGAATTCGCCCGGAACCCGGCACATCAAGTCGTTGATTCGCCATTGGGACGCCTCCGAGGCGGAGTTCCGGCAATTGGTCCGGCACAACGACAATTCCCTCTTCAATCCGACGACCCGGATGGAGGACCTCCGGGCCCGGGAAACCGCCGCCACCAAGTTGTTCGGGGCCGAGCGGGCCGCGAGTTTCGTCCGGGCCACGGACTTGGGCTACGGCTATGCGCAGAAGTTTGCCCAACAAGCCGGCTTGCCACCGGACACCGCGGACCAGTTTTGGGAAGTAAAACGGGCCACGCTCGTCGCGGACGAACGGCTCCGACAGAACCCGCAGCTCTCGCCCGCGCAACGCCAACTCGAACGCAATGCCCTGGCCGCCCGGGCCAAGGCCGAGGTAACCGCCCTCGTCGGCGCGGGAGGCCTCCGTAGCCTGCGGCAGGATTGGCCTTGGTGGCGGGCGCTCGAAAACCCGGAGCCGGGAACCCCATGAAAACCCTTTTCCTTGTCCTGTTCTTTTCCGCTGCCGCCGGCGTGCTGCTTCTGCGCCGGAGTTCCCCTGCCCCGGCGGCCCGGGTGGCGGTGCTCAGACGCCCGGCCGCCCGCACGACGAATGCAATCCGTCCGGCGTGGTTCCAGGAACTGCCGTCCCGGGAAAAGTTTGCGAGTCCGTGGGCCGCGCTCGCGGCGGGCGACCACGCGGGGTTCATCGCGCTGCTGCGCGAGGCCGGCTGTCCTGAGGAAACGGTGCGGGCCTTCGCCCTCGCTGCGTTGGGTCGCATTCACCAGCAAAGCGTGGAAGCGCCGCTGCGGGCGGAAACGCGGGCGGCCAAATTCTGGCAATTGATGCCGTCGAAAATCGGCGGCGAAAACTGGGGTCAGCGAATGCAACGGGCCAAGTCGGCACTCAATGCGGAGCTGGCCCGCCTGTTGCAAACGCCCGCGCCGTTGATCCGGCAGGATTTCGAGCTCGTTGCGCCAACGGAGACCGGAGTGTCTCCGGAACTCGAAGCCCAGGTGCTGGCGCAGGCGCAGCTCCACGAGGCCGAATCGCGAGAGCAGGCCGCCGGCTTCGCCCGGGATGCTTTCGGCAACCTGGTGGATACCGAGTCGCGCACCCAACTCCGGGCGCTGCGGGAGCGCCAGCGAAGCGAATGGGCCGAACTGCTCGGTGCCGAAGCGGCGGAACTCCGGGAACTGCGTTCGTCGCCCGAGGCCAACTACGTGCGCGGGGCCATGCCGGCGGCCAAGGATGAGGCGGAGTTTCGCCGGATGGTGCGGGCGGCGCGTGACGTCGGCGTGGAGGAACCCGACGTTATGGCCCAGGTGATGACGGAACATCACCCGGCCCAGTTCCAGGAGGAGTTTCCCACGATCCGTGAGGCCGTCCTAAAGCGATTCCGGGAGCTGAGTGATCCGCAACGCATGGTCGAACTGGAACGGGAATTGGCCGAGGAGCAACGCCGCGCCGAAGAGGAGAAAGCCGCCCAACTCGCCGCCGGTTCGCTGAATCACCTCGAATCGGTGGCCCGCGCAGGCGGTGTCGAGCTGACCCCGGCCGAGGTCCGTGACCTGGCCGCGGCCATCCAGGCGCGCGGCGCCGAACTGGAACGCGAGTGGGGCGCGGTTCCAACCAATCCCACCGCCACGGAGACCGCAGCCCTCATGGAAAAGCTGCGCGTCGAACTGGAACGTGTGGCGGTCGCGACGGTCGGGGAAAAGGGCCGCGCCATCGTCGCGGAAATGGTGCGCCAGCAGCAGCCCCGCCAGCCCTGAGACCGGGTTTGGGGCCTCGTCGGCTAAGCTGGAACGATGCAGACGGAGCGCGGACGCCCTCTTCCGCGAGCGCTGCCGGTGCCGCCAGTCGCGTCCTGGCTTCGCTGACGGTGGGCTCACGGTTCGGTGCCTCGGTGAAGTCTGGCGAACCTTCCGCCGCCAGCGCGGAGGACGGGCGGACGAGGGCGTCCGCGCTTCGATCAATTCCCTCGTTCCGGCTACGGGCAGTCGCGGCGGCAGCGCCGACCGCGTGAAACCGGGAGGCTGGAAAGCCGCCGTTCCGGACACGGGCGCTTGCCGTGGTCCCGGGTTGCCGTTCAGCGTTGGGAATGCTGTCGGCCCGATTCGCACCGTTCACCTTAATACTCGCTCTTGGCCTGTCATCCAGCGGATGGACCGCCCCTCCCATCCGTCTGGACTGCCCTGCGAACTTTCAGGTGTTCCAGCGCACTTCGACCGCGCGCGGCCCGGTTCGTGTCGCGGGGCAACTCAGTGATGCGCCAACGGGAAAGGTGTCCGTAGAGGTCCAGTTGACCGGTGCGGGTGCCGACCGCGCCTGGCGTTGGGTCGCGGATCTGGGCGCCGACGGGAAGAACTTCGCCGGCGAGTTCACGGCGCCGTCCGGCGGTTGGTATCAGCTCAACCTGCGGGCCGTGCGGGACGGCGTGGCGTTGGCGGAAACGAACGTCGCCCACGTCGGCGTGGGCGAGATCTTCGTGGTCGCCGGCCAGTCGAACTCGGCGAACCACGGCGAGGAGAAGCTGTCGCCCGCCAGCGATTTGGTTGTCGCGTTTTCCGGAACGCACTGGCAGCCGGCCCGCGATCCGCAGCCAGGCGCCTCGGGCGGCGGAGGGAGTTTCCTGCCGCCGTTCGGCGACGCGCTGGCGACGCGCTTCCAGGTCCCGGTCGGTCTAGTTTCGGTCGGCGTGGGTGCGACCAGCGTGCGGGAATGGCTGCCACGCGGGACGCGATTCCGCCAACCGCCCACGCTCACGGGCAACGTCACGCAGCTTCCGTCCGGTGAGTGGGAAAGCACCGGCGCGCTCTTCGCCAACCTGACCGCCCGGCTCCAACAGCTCGGGACGAATGGCTTTCGGGCCGTGCTCTGGCATCAGGGCGAATCGGACGCCAACCAGCCGGACCCGGCGCGCACGCTGCCGGGCGAGCTTTACCGGAAGTTCCTCGCCCAACTCATTGCCGAGTCGAGCCGTTACGCCGGCTGGGAGATTCCGTGGTTCGTCGCCCAGGTCAGCTATCACACGCCCGACGATCCGGGTTCGCCCGACTTGCGCGCCGCCCAGGCCGCACTCTGGCACGACGGATTCGCCCTCGAAGGCCCCGACACCGACGCACTCGCCGGCGCCCTGCGCGACGGCGGGGGAAAAGGAGTCCACTTCAGCGGCCAAGGTCAGCGGGTTCACGGCGCGAAATGGACGGAGAAGGTGACACCGTGGTTGGGCTGGCAACTGGCCGCCGCCGGTCGGGTCAGTCCGGCCACGCGGCTCAACCTGCCCGGCACGGAAAACTTCACCGTCGCGGGCCGGCCGGCGTTTGTGTTCCTGCCGCCGGCCGCGCTGCGCACCCATCCCCAACCGTGGGTGCTCTATGCGCCCACGTTGCCGCCGTATCCGGACGAAGCCGAACGCTGGCTGCACGAGCGTTTCCTCGCCGCTGGCGTGGCGGTGGCCGGTGTGGACCTAGGGGAAGCCTACGGGAGTCCTGGCAGTCACGTGGCCATTGCCGCGCTGTATCGGGAACTGGCCGCACGCCACGGTTTCGCCACCAAGCCGTGCGTGCTCGCCCGGAGCCGCGGTGGCCTGATGCTGGGCAGTTGGGCCGCCGCCCATCCGGACCGTGTGGCCGGGATCGCGGGCATCTATCCGGTGTTCGACTTCCGCTCCTATCCCGGCCTCGACCGCGCGGCCCCGGCTTATGGGCTAAAGCCTGCCGAACTCAGCGCGCGTTCGGCGGAGTTCAATCCCGCGGAGCGGGCCAGGGCCCTGGCCGGCGCCCGCGTGCCCGGGTTCCTGCTGCACGGCGACGTGGACACCGTGGTGCCGCTCCCGGCGAACTCAGGCGCTTTCGCCGCCAAGTATTACGAGGCCGGCGCTGCGGGCGTGCTGAAGCTCGTCGTCCTCCCGGGGCAAGGACACAACATGTTTGAAGGTTTTTTCCGATCGCAGGAACTGGTGGACTTCGCCCTCGCCCGGGCCCGGGAAGGCGCCCAGCGCTGAAGCAGCGGGTGTGCGGCCTTGTGTTGCCGGGGTGGTTGGTGCGTTCTATCCGCAGCGTCCTTCCATGAAACTGTTCACCCGCCAGCGCCGGCACATGCCCCTAGTCCTGCTGGGTCTGCTACTGGTTTGGACCGCTGACGGGGAAATGCGGCCCGCGCCGACGGAGCACTGGTCGTTCCAGCCGGTGACGCGGCCGATTCCGCCGACAGCGTCGGACCGGGAGTGGCCGCGCAACGAGGTAGACCGCTTCATCCTCGCCCGCTTGGAAAAGGAAGGACTGAAGCCCTCTCCGGAAACGGATCGCGTTCGCTGGTTGCGGCGCGTGAGCTTCGACTTGGTCGGGTTGCCGCCGACGCCGGAACAGGTGGAGTCCTTTGTGCAGGAGCGTCGACCGGATGCTTACGAGCGCGTCGTGGACGAACTGTTGAACTCACCGCGTTACGGCGAACGCTGGGCGCAGCACTGGCTGGATGTTGTGCGCTACGCCGACACGCACGGCTTCGAGGTGAACACGGAACGACCGCACGCCTGGCCATATCGCGACTACGTCATCCGCGCCTTCAACCGGGACACACCGTATGACCGCTTCATCCGGGAACAGATCGTCGGCGATGCGTTGGGTGAGGATGCGGCAACGGGATTTCTTATCACGGCCTCCGTGCTGCTGCCGGGACAGATCGGCGCAGACGAGGTTTCCAAGCGGCTCGCCCGGCAGGATGCGCTCGACGAGATCGTGGTGAATCTCGGGCAGACTTTCCTCGGCCTGAGCGTCGGCTGCGCGCGGTGTCATGACCACAAGTTCGATCCGATCAGCGCGCGCGATTACTACGCACTGCAGGCGTTCGTGGCGGGCGTGGAATACGAGGACCGTGACGTGCGCACTCCGGAAACCGAGGTGAAGCGCCGCGACGAAAAAGCACTGGAGGCGCGGGTCGCGGAGCTCGACCGGCAGCTCGCGCAATTCGTGCCGGTCGCCCGCCCGAAGACGGGAAATGCGCGGGCCAGCCGGGCGCAGGAAAACGTCGAACACTTTCCGGCAGTCACGGCGAAGTTCGTCCGCTTCACTATCCACGAGACGAGCCTCCATCCGACGCTCGGGCTCATCGAGCCGTGTGTGGATGAGTTCGAGATCTTCACCGACGAACCCCAACCTCGAAACGTCGCGCTCGCAACTCATGGCACAAAGGTCACCGCGTCGGGCAGCCGCACTTCCGACCGCCACAAGCTGGAACACCTTCACGACGGCAAGTATGGCAACGGTTGGAGCTGGATGGCCAATTCCGCGGGCCGCGGTTGGGTGCAATTTGAGCTACCGGAACCCACGCGCCTCGCGAAAGTCATTTGGAGTCGCGACCGTGAAGGCGGCTTTAACGACCGCCTCGCCACCGCCTACACGCTGGCGGCAGGCGCGTCGCCCGACACGTTGCAAACGCTGGTCGCCGTGCCGCCGCCGCGTCCCGCCGTGAACGCACGGGTGAACACGGATCGCTTCGCCCCGGTGAAGGCAAAGCGCGTGCGGTTCACCATCCGCGAGACCAACAATCTCGAACCGTGCGTAGATGAGTTGGAGGTTTTTGACCCGGCGGGAACCAATGTAGCCCTCGCCAGCACGGGCACCACGGTCACGTCCTCGGGCGACACCGTCGTCGCCGAACGCCATGAACTGCGCTTCCTCAACGACGGTGAATACGGTAATTCGCGAAGCTGGATGTCTGCCGAGCGCGGACGAGGCTGGGTGGTCTTGGAGTTTGCGCAGGAGCGCCTAATCGACCGCGTGATTTGGGGGCGCGACCGCAAGGCCGAGTTCTCCGACCGGTTGGTGACCAATTACGTCATCGAAGTGGCCGCCAGCTCCGGGGAATGGCGCGTCGTGGCCGATGCCTCCGACCGAGCAACCCAACTACTGGGCGACAAGGCGCCGGCGAACCCCCTCGCCGGCTTGGACGCGGACGAAACGAAGCCGGCCACGCGACTACTGGACGAGAAGAAGACGCTGGAATCAGAGCTTCGGGCCGGAGCAGAAGGTCGGCTGGCGTTCGCCGGAAAGTTTCGCGCACCCGACACGATTCACCTGCTCAACCGGGGCGATCCGGAGCAGCCTAGGGACGAAGTTGTTCCCGCCGTCCTGAGTGTGCTCGGCTCGACGAAACTCGCGCGGGACACCGCGGAGCAGGAGCGTCGGCGCGTCTTGGCGGACTGGCTTGCAAGTCCGGAGAACCCGCTCACGGCGCGCGTGATGGTGAATCGCCTCTGGCAGGGGCACTTCGGTTCCGGTTTGGTCGACACGCCCAGCGACTTCGGTCGCAATGGCACGAAGCCTTCGCATCCCGAGTTGCTCGACTGGTTGGCCTCGGAGTTCGTCCGCTCCAACTGGTCGGTAAAACAGTTGCACCGGCTGTTGGTGCTTTCGGCCACGTATCGGCAGAGCTCGAAGCCGGGTGCGCAGGCGACCGCGACCGCGCAGGATTCAGAGGTCCGACTGCTCTGGCGCTTCCCCCCGCGCCGGCTGGATTCCGAGCCGATTCGCGACGCGCTGCTCGCCGTCAGCGGGAAGCTGGATTTAAAGATGTATGGCCGTGGCTTCGACCTGTTCAACCAGCGCGGCGGCTTAAGCGGCTTCCAACCGGTCGAGTCCTTCCGTGGCGAGGGCCTGCGGCGGATGATTTACGCGCACAAGGTTCGGCGCGAACGCGAGGCGGTCTTTGGCGCCTTCGATTGTCCGGATGCCGGCCAGAGCACCGCCCGCCGTCGCGAGAGCACCACGCCGATCCAGGCGCTCAACCTCTTCAACAGCCGCTTCACGCTGGAACAAGCGGAGGCCTTGGCCGCCCGTGTGCAGGCCGAGGTCGGCGCCGAAGTTGCGCCGCAAATCCGGCGCGCCTACCAACTCGCGCTCAGCCGTAATCCCAGCGCTGCCGAATTGGCAGAAGCCACGCCGATCGTGGCCACACATGGTTTACCCGTGCTCGGCCGCGCCCTGTTTAACAGCAATGAATTCCTGTTCGTGCCATGAACCATTCTGCCGAGCACCTGACCCCGCACGGACGCCACCTACTGAATCGGCGCGGCTTCCTAAACGGCACCGCCACCGCGCTCGGTTCCATCGCCTTGACCAACCTGCTGGGCGGCGACGGTCTGCTCGCGGCGCCGGGGTCACTCATCGATCCGGCGCGGCCGTATGCGCCGCGGCCGCCCCACTTCCGGGCCCAAGCCAAGAATGTCATCGTCATTTTTTGCGCCGGGGCGGTGAGCCAATTGGAGACGTGGGACTACAAGCCGGAGCTGATCAAATGGGACAACCAGCCGTTGCCCGGTGGGCCGTCAGTGACCTTTCAGGGACCCGCCGGCAATCTCGCGCGACCGCAGTATGCGTTCCGTCCGCGTGGACAGACGGGCAAGATGGTGTCCGACCTCATCCCGCATCTCGCCGAGTTGACCGACGACCTCGCGTTCATCCACTCGCTCACGAGCAAGAGCAACACGCATGGACCGGCTGAGAATTTTCTCTCCACCGGTTTTGTGCTCGATGGGTTTCCCAGCCTCGGCTCTTGGATCAGCTACGCGCTCGGGAGCGAGAGTCAGGATCTGCCGGCCTTTGTTTCCATCCTTGATCCGCGCGGCGTGCCGCAGAACGGCTCGAACAATTGGGGGCCCGGCTTCCTGCCCGCGGCGTTCCAAGGCACGACCTTCAGCGCAAAGGATCCCGTGCGGCATCTCGCCGCGCCCGGCGTTTCCGCGGAGGCTGATCGCGCCGCTCGCTCACTCCTGCAGCGCATGAACTCGCGCCATCTGGAACAAAATCCCAGCGACAGCAAGCTGGCGGCCCGCATCGCCAGCTATGAACTCGCCGCGCGCATGCAACTCAGCGTGCCGGCAATCAGCGACCTATCCACCGAGCCCGCGCACATTCTGAAAAGCTACGGCGCCGACGACACCTCGAATCCCATCAAGGCGGGCTTCGCCAAGAACTGCATCCTCGCCCGACGCTTGGTCGAACGCGGCGTGCGCTTCGTGCAACTCTTCAACGGGGCCTACGCCAGCGGCGGCGAGCTAAACTGGGACGGCCACAGCAAGCTCAAGGAGCAATACGACAAACACGCCGCTATCCTCGACCAACCCGCCGCCGCGCTCATCCGTGATCTGCGACAGCGCGGCCTGCTGGAAGAGACGCTAGTCGTCTGGTGCACGGAATTCGGCCGCATGCCGTTCTTCCAAAAGGGGGCGCAGGGCCGCGACCACAATCCCGATGGCTTCACCTGCTGGCTGACGGGGGCGGGCGTGAAGCGCGGTGTGAGCCATGGCCTCACTGATGAACTCGGGCAGAAGGCGATTCATGACCTCCATCCGCTCTACGACCTCAACGCAACGATCCTGCACCTGCTCGGGCTCGACCACGAACGACTCACCTTCGAGCACAACGGGGTGCAGCGGCGGTTGACGAATGTGGAGGGGGAATTGATCCGCCAAATCCTCGCCTAAGACTGCTTCTGCTCGCCGCGTAAACCCAAATGAATGGGCCGCCTGTCCCCATGGTCCTACCTGCCCTCGTTCGATGAAATCCTCGCTCCTTCTTACCGCTGCGGCGGGCCTGCTCGTGTCCTTGGGCCGGCTCACCGCCGCCCCGCCGACAGACTGGTTACTTGATCCCAGTCCCTTCAAAGCGCAGGTCAACGTCAGCCCAGACGGGCACGAACTGACGCTGCAAAACGGACTTCTGCGACGCGTCATCCGCCTCCAACCCAACGCCGCCACGATCACCCTCGACAACCTGAGCACCGGGGAGTCGCTCCTCCGCGGCGTCAAACCGGAGGCCGTCGTCGAAATTGACGGCCGCCGCTTCGACATCGGCGGACTCAAAGGCCAACCGAACTACGCGTTCCTCCGGCCCGAGTGGGTGGCGCAACTGCGGGCGGACCCGAACGCCTTTCGCTTCGTGGGTTACGAGATCGGCAAACCCAAGGAACGCCTGACCTGGAAGCGCACCCGCCACCATGCGCCCGGCGTGAAGTGGCCGCCCGAAGGGGCCACGTTGCGCCTCGATTTCGCCTGGCCGGAAAGCACCGCCACGGACGAACTGCCCTCCGCCGCCGGCCGCACGCTGGCTTGGGAGGACAACTTTGTTCGGTTGGACCCGGCGTGGAAGGTGGTCGCGTCAAAGCACGCGGAGCGCATCAGTTTCCAGAACGAGGGCAAAGCCGGGGAAATCTACGCGCTGGCGGGAACGCACTGTTTTGCCGAACGGCAACTGGCGTCACCCATCGCGCTCGTGGAAGCGGTCATTCAACCCGGCACGGATCTGGACACGAGTTGGGGCCCGGGCCTCGGGTTGGTGTTCGACGGGCGGGTGGTTGAAGTCAATCTCCGGCCCGGCGACCGCGGCGTGCATGGACAATTCGAACTGCGCGACAACGGCGGCGAGCGCCTCGCCAAGGTCAAGGAGTTCACGGCTGCCGATGGCGGCTTGGACCCGGCGCGGTCATACCGACTCCGCGTGCGACTCGAAGCGGTGGCGCTGGTCTGGGAGGTCGCGGATGCCGCCCCAGCGAACCCCACGTTTCAACGCCTGTTCGAAGTCGCCCACAACGGCACCCACCCCAAGGCGGTGCGGGTCGGCAAGACCGACCGCACAGGCGGCGCGACGGACGGCGCGTCACCCGACGCGGCGTGGGGCCGCAGCCGAATCACCCAAGTGCGTGCGTTCGGCCCCTTCGATGTCGCCCAAGCCAAGGCGGAACTGGGCCTCCGTCCCAAGGACATTCGCGTCTCGGTGCACTACGAGCTTTATGACGGAATCCCCAGTTACAGCAAATGGATCACCGTCTCCAACGGCACGCCCCAAACGGTGCGCGTGGACCGATTCGCCAGTGAAGTGCTCGCCGTGGTCGAACGCACCGCCGAGGTGGACGAACTGAGCGACGGCCGGACGCCGCCTAATCTCCACGTCGAGACCGACATGGCGTTCGGCGGCATGATGGCGTCCGGGGCCAACCGGCGCTCGTATCGCTGGCTGGCCGATCCAGATTTCCACACTCAGGTGAACTACGAAAAGAAGACGCCCTGCCTGCTGGAGGTCGGCCCGGACCTCGGCCCCGCCCAGGCGATTGCTCCCGGCGGCACGTTTGAATCGTTCCGGGCCTGGGTGCTGCCCTTCGACAACACCGACCGCGAACGAAGCGGTCTGGCGCTGCGCCGCCTGTATCGAGTGATCGCCCCGTGGGCGACCGAAAACCCCTTGATGATGCACGTCGTGTCGTCGAACGGACAGACGGTCACCAACGCGATCAACCAATGCGCGGCGGTGGGCTTCGAGTTGTTGATCCTGAGCTTCGGCAGCGGCTTCGACATGGAGAACGAAAACCCGGCCACAGTGGAGCGGGCGCGCAGTTGGGCGGACTATGCCCGCAGTCAAGGGATCGAGCTCGGGAGCTATTCGCTGCTGGCGTCCCGCAGTGTGGGTGGCGGCAACGATGTCGTGATGCCGCCTGGGGAAAAGCCGGCCTTCGGCCATTCCCCCTGCCTCGAAAGCCGCTGGGGAACAAACTACTTCCGTCGCCTTTACGAGTTCCATCGCACCAGCGGCTTTACCCTCCTAGAACACGACGGCTCCTATCCCGGCGACGTTTGCGCCAGCACGAATCATCCGGGGCATCAGGGGTTGGCCGATTCGCGCTGGAACCAGTGGCGCGAGATTTCCGACTTCTACAAATGGTGCCGGGCGCAGGGATTCTACCTCAACGTGCCGGACCATTATTTTCTCTCCGGCTCCACGAAGACGGGTATGGGCTACCGCGAAGTGAACTGGTCCTTGCCCCGGGAACAGCAGGTCATCCACACCCGCCAAAATATCTACGACGGCACCTGGCAGAAGCGGCCGAGCATGGGCTGGATGTTCGTCCCGCTCACCGAATACCAAGGCGGCGGCGCAGCGGCGACGATTGAGCCGCTCGACCAGCACCTCGACCACTACGAACGGATGATCGAGAGCAACCTCGCCCTCGGCGTGCAGGCGTGTTACCGCGGCCCGCGCCTCTTCGACACCGACCGCACCCAAGCGATGGTAAAATCGAAAGTGGATTGGTTCAAAGCCCACCGCGACATCTTGGAGAGCGACCTCATCCACGGACGGCGAGCCGATGCCCGCGACCTCGACTGGATGCTGCATGTGAATCCAGAGCTGAAGGAGAAAGGCCTGCTCGCGGTGTTTAATCCCCTGAACACGCCCGTGACGAAAACGCTGCGGGTAAATCTTTACTATACCGGTCTCACCGAAACCGTGCGCATCCGGGAAAAGGGCGGCGCCGCCAAACGTATGAAACTCGACCGAGACCGTTCCCTCGACTTGCCGGTGCAGGTTCTGGCGCAGGGATTCAACTGGTTCGTTCTGGAGTAAGTTTGCCTGCCGCTTCGCCCCGGTGGGTGCTCAAAACGCCCACCGGTATTTCAGACCCAAACCAAAGCCCGAATCCCGGGGTGCCGGCAACAATTTGAGCCCTTCGTAGGTGGTGTTCGGATTGAAAAACCCGACCCCGCGCGTCTGGGTCAGTCGCGGGTCCAACCAGCGATTCAGGAACTCACTCCAGTCACTGGTCCAGCGAACCACCGCCAGCGGGGGAAACAGGCCTTCGACCTCCTCCCCCAAGCGCTGCCCCAGGAAATCCCGCGGCGACACGTCCGGCAGTTCAACCCGGGTCGCATACCCCCAGAAACCCGGCAAGAGACTCAGACTGCCCCAGATCTGCTGCTCAGACAGCAGCTCGTAGCGCATAAATTGGGCGGTCGCATTGAACGGCGGCGGGGGCACGTTTAACTCCCGCTCCGGCCGGACGGCCACCCGGTTTGTCACCTCCAGTGCCGGTCCCGGCGGGGGCGTAGGTCGCAGTGGAATTTGCAGCCGCCAAAGCCAGACAGCCACGCTAGCGACCAGCGCCAGTCCCAAAATGATTTTTGTTCGCTTACCGGTCATCGTGACTCCGGGGAGTTGTCTCTCGGGACAATTTACCGCGGGTCAGCGGGTTCGCAATGGGCTCACGCGTAGCGATCCGGGCTCAGCTGCCTTAAGTCGATGGCCGTCGGCTCGTTAAGCAGGAGTTCAGACACCAACCGGCCGGTGATAGGCGCGAGACTGAGCCCCATCATCGCGTGCCCGGTGGCCACCGTGAGATTGGAATACTTGGCGGTGCGCCCTAGGTAAGGCAGCCCATCTGGCGAACACGGCCGCAACCCATGCCAAGGCTGAATCCCGTCAAAATCAGCGAGCCGGAACGCTGGATAATACTTCGTTAGAGCCTTCACAATTCCGCGCACACGCGCCGGGTTCAGGTCTTCGTTCAGCCCGGCAATTTCCATGGTGCCACCCACCCGAAGTGAATTGCCCATGGGTGTCACGGCAACCCGCGCCTCGGTCAGGATCGAGCAGATTTGCGGCAGTTGGCGCGGATTCGGCAGCGTGAGGCTATAACCCTTTCCAGCCTGCATCGGCAATTCGAGCGCCAACTCACGCGCCACCAGCGGCGACCAGGAACCGCCGGCTAGCACCACTTCATCGCCGCAGTATTCGCCGCCCGGGGTCAGCAAACCCGCAAGGCGTGCCCCTTCGCGGCGCACTCCGGTCACCGGACTCTGCCAGACAAACCGCACGCCCAAAGCCTCCGCACGCTGTTTCAAACGAGCCATAAAACGCCCCGGCGTCAGGTGGCAATCCCGCGGATAATACACCGATCCGGCAATGTCCAAGGTCACCCCCGGATCCAACGCCGCCGTCCCGCGCGCATCCAATACGTCGGCGGGCAACCCCAATTCGCGGGCGCGCTGCGCCCCCTTGGCTTCCTCCTCCAGCGCGTGCTGGGTTTGGCACAGCATGAGCAACCCCTTTTTTACGAGGCCAAAGTCGTTGTCCGGCAAAGCGGCCAGTTCCTCGAACTCCGTGCGACTGGCCAGGCTGAGGTCGCGCAACAAGGGCGCAGAGCGGGCAACGTGTTCCGGTGAACAGGCCCGCCAAAACAGGTAACCCCAGTTCAGCAAATCCAGATCAAGCCGCGGTTTGATCCACAGCGGTGACTCCGGGTTCCACATCCATTTCAAGCCCAAGGCCACCATGCCCGGAGCCGCCAGCGGAACGAAGTGACTCGGCACGATCATGCCAGCGTTGCCGAAGGAGCAGCCGTCTCGCTGCTCCGGATTGCGGTCGAGCACGGTCACGCGCAACCCGCGCCGCGCGCAGTAATACGCCGTGCTCAAGCCGATGACGCCGCCGCCGAGGATGAGAATGTGCTTTGCGTCGTTCATGTCGCTTCGCCAGCAACCTTGTCGGCGTAGGACGGCGTAGTCTTGTGTGGAAAGGCGGGGCGCACCGCCAACGGGCGCACAGCCCCCGCGGCGCGACCGCGGTTTATCGGCGCAACCAGTCGGCCACCAAGTCCGCCGAGTCCGTTTTACCCGCCGCCTTCAGTTCGGCCGTCCCCAGCGCGATCAAGCCGTCCACATCGCCATACTTGGCGCCGCCCGGCAGGAAGTCAGGCGCTTGCAAATCCAGCACCGTGCCAAAGCGAAAATCACTCCGCCGCACCGCCACCCGGGCCAGCGCATTGCCCGCCTGCGCCCGGACTGCCAAGGCGATCGGTGCCGTGCTGTCCAACGCCACCAAGCTGAGGCGCTCGCTGGGGCGTTCGTGGCCGCGGATGTAGTTCACTGCCGACAGCACGTCGTGGACGCGGTGCACGAACACGGCCGGGTTGTAGCCAAAGGTATAGGCCGCCGCCGCGCGCGGATTTTTCACCTTCGGGGTCTGGGTCAGCGGTTGGCCGTCGGCGAGGAATTCGCCCTGAAACAGCAGGTCCAAACCCAAGACGGTCGCGCCGCCCGCCACGAGTTTTTGCACTTCGGGTTTCAATTGCCCCGCGGCGGTGTAGAGCCCGGCTTTGCCCTCGGCGCTGAGCCAGATGACGGTGTCGCCATTCCACTGCTTGGGATGGCAGAACACCGCGGGAAGTTCCTGCTGCTGGCCCGGCTTCCGCAACCAGCCCCCCATCTGAATCCAGTCACCTTGATCCTGCTTGGCCTGCATTTCCCAAGTGGCGCTGCCGGCCTCCGTCAGGCCGCCGGCGAGCACGATGTCCCAGCCACCGCGGAGCACGGCGCGCTGTTTTTCCGGCGCGTCGGCCGCGAGTTCGGCCAACTGCCGTTCCGTGTCTTCGTGCCAGAGCTTCAGCAACCCGCGCTCGAAGTCAGGATCGGCGGCCGGGGGCGCCGGATGTTGCGCGTCCCACACGCTCAACTCGGCTTTCGTGAGCCGCTGGTAATCGCGTTCGAGCACGGGCTCGGGGAAGCCCAGTTTGAAGTGGCGGTTGAGCCAGTTGTAGAAGGCGGTGCGCGAGACCGAGTTGTAGTTGTGCGGGAAGTGTTCGCCCCGGTGGAGCAGCACGTTCTCCGGCGCCCCGAGGAGGGTGTAGAGGCGCTTGAGGTCCGGAAAGCCCTTCGTCGCCAACTCGCGGGTCCAATCGTTGGCCGTGGTCATGCCCTGGGGCTTCGGCGCGAACAGGCCGGCGAACTCCACGTTGCCGGTGCCCACCCGGAGTAGGCTGGCGTTTTCGCAAGTGCATCCCCCCTGCATCGCGGTGCTCACCATCACGGCAGGAAAGGACAGCTTCACCCGCGGATCAATCGCCGCGAGCAGCATCGTCTGCGTGCCGCCTCCGCTGGCCCCGGTCATCGCCACGCGCTCGGCATCGACCTCGGGCAGGCTGAGGAGAAAATCGAGGGAGCGGACCGCGTTCCACGTCTGCAACCCCATGACGCTTTGCAGGTGCGCTTCGGCCGGCGGGCTGAACAGGCCCCAGTTTTCGACCGTGTTCATCTCGGGCCGCTGTTTGGCGAAACCGTGGACGAGGGAGAGCGAAAGCTGCTGCGCATCGGCATTGCCCAGCATGTCCCATTGCCAGACGACGCAGCCCATGCGGGCGAGTTGCACGCACATGGACTGGAACCGACTGCGGCCACCCTCCACAAACCGTTCTTGGCCGGAGGCGATTTCCCCAAACAGTTCCGCGTCGCTCGCTTCGGACAGCCGCGCATCGGTCCAGTGTCCGTGCGCAAACAAGACGCCGGGCGCCTTGCCCGTGACGTTCTTCGGTCGGTAGAGGTTACCCGTGACGTAGAAGCCGGGGGCACTCTCAAAATAGACCTTCTCCACGGTGTAATCACCGCGGTCAACCCGGCCGTGCAGGACGGGGTTCAGGTCAGTCTTGGTCGGCATGGGCCAGAGCCCTTGCGAGACGAGGATTTGTCGGCGAACCCGTTCCGTGCGCGCGTCCCAGGCCGCCTTGGACGCCGGCGGCGTGAAGGGAAATTCGCCGTCCAAATCCTTCAGCGACTGAAGGCGAATGTCGTGGGGCAATTGGCCGGCGGGCAGGACGCGTGGGCCGGCGGCAAACGCACTGGCCGCCAGCGCGCCAACCAAAGCCAAGGCGGTGCAACGAGCGAAGGGAATCATGGCGCGAGGCTAGCGCGGGCGGTGGGCCCGGCCAGCGCGGATTCACTCCGGCAACCGGGTTCAGCCGCTCCGCATTCAGCCTAGCCCGACCTCCTCGCCCCGCCTGAATCCTCCGCCCGCGCCGACTGATTTCTTTCCCCGGCCTTCGGTTCGTGTTCAATCACCCCACTTCCAGCGTATGCGTAAACTGCTTTCCTTCCTCGTGCTCACGGGACTCGTCGCGGTGACGGGCTGCAAGCCGGCGGCCACCCCGACGGCCACCGCGCCCGCCGGCGACAAGAAAATCACCGTCGCCCTCCTGCCCAAGTCCAAGGGCAATGCCTACTTTGTCTCCTGCAAACAGGGGGCGGAAAAGGCCGCCCGCGAGCTGGGGGTGTAATTGATCTTCGATGGCCCCGTCAACCCCAATCCCGCCAAACAGAACGAGATCGTGGAGAATTGGATCACGCTGGGCGTGGATGTCATCGCCGCCGCTTGTGAGAACAAGGACGGCATCTCCACGGCCCTGCGCAAGGCTCGGGCCCAAGGGATCAAGGTCGTCACTTATGACGCCGACGCCCAACTGGATGCCCGGGACTTCTTCGTAAACCAAGCCACGCCCGAGGGCATTGGCCACGCCCTCATGGACGAAGCCGCCCGGTTGTGTGGCAGCGCCGGCGAATTCGCAATCATCACCGCCTCGCTCACCGCGCAAAACATGATCGAGTGGCAGAAATTCATCGAACTGCGCCGCGCCGCGAAATATCCCGCCATGAAAATGGTCGCGCTCCGGCCGTGCGACGACCTCAAGGACAAGGCCCAAGCCGAGGCGACTACACTCCTCAGCGCGTATCCCAACCTGAAGCTGCTCATGAACATTTGCTCACCCGCCGTGCCCGGCGCCGCCGAAGCGGTCAAACAAGCCGGCAAAGCCGGCAAGGTAAAGGTCATCGGCCTGGGCTTGCCGAATGAGAACAAACGTTACGTCAAGGACGGCACCACCGACACCGTGATCCTCTGGAAAACCCTCGACCTCGGCGCGTTGACGGTGCACGCCGCCACGGCCCTGGCGAAGGGCGAACTCAAGCCCGGCGCGACCCAGTTCAAAGCCGGTGCCCTCGGCGAATTCAAGGTGGTCGGTGACAACATCCTGCTCGGCGAGCCGTTCAAGTTCACCAAGGACAACATCGACCAGTTCGACTTCTGAAAGCCGCCAAATCCAACCCGTCTCCGGGCCGTTTCTTGAACGCCGATCTGGACATTGAATCCGCACACGAACTCACGCCGTTGGCGCGGGAACTGGACCCCAAAGCGGTGGTGCTACACTGCCACCAGTTTGACCGGCGCTGGTTCATGACGGTTGAAAGCCTAAGCTGGGAACCCGGTGCTGCCGATCAGCGGATTCACGAGCTTTGCCACCTCATCGAACGCCTGTCGCCGGCCGGCCGGGCGCTCTGGTATTCCGCAACGAAGCGCGAGTTCGATGTCGGCTACGACACCAACCACGGCGGGCTGTTGCTAACGCGCTTCGCGCTCCGGAGTGACACCGTCGGACGCATCGCGCAATTGGGCGCCACGCTCGCGGTTTCGGTGTATCGGCCGGATCTGGACGAAGCGCTCGGCTCAACGCCAAACCCTACCACCCTTTGACGGCCCCGCTCCTTCCGTCACCCTCGCAGCCGGATGAGCGGTGATTTCGAGTTTCGTTTCGGCGGCTTGGCCCGGCTGTATGGCCAAGCTGGCCTGCAACGCCTGCGGTCAGCCCACGTCATGATCGTGGGCGTGGGCGGGGTCGGCTCTTGGGTAGTCGAGTCGCTCGCCCGCAGCGGCGTGGGCGTCCTGACCCTAGTCGATCTGGATGAGATCTGCGTGAGCAACGTAAACCGGCAATTACCCGCTCTCGATGGCACCATCGGACGGGCCAAAGTCGAAGTGCTGGCGGAGCGGGTCCAAGCCATCAACCCGGAATGCCAAGTGCATTCCCGGCTGGAGTTTTTTACGGAAACCAGTGCGGAACGACTCCTGGGGGCCACGGAACCCAAGCTCGATTTCGTGGTCGATGCCATCGACGCCGTCGCCAACAAATGCCGCCTCATCGCACTGTGTCACGCCCGACAATTACCCGTCATCGTCTGCGGTGGGGCTGGCGGCCGGCGCGATCCGACCCAGATCCGGCTCACCGATCTTTCCCAAGCGACCCACGACCGACTGTTGAGTGAAGTCCGCAAGCGCCTGCGCCAAGAGCATGGCTTTCCGCGCGACGGCAAAAAGTTCGCCGTTGACTGCGTTTGCTCCGCCGAGATTCCCGTATTCCCGCAGCCAGACGGCTCCGTCTGCCCCGCGGCCGAAGCCCAGTCCGAACCGGGTGAATCACGCCGACTGAACTGCGACTGGGGTTTTGGCTCCGCCACGCACGTCACCGGTGCCTTTGGTTTCGCCGCCGCTGCCGCCGTGGTGAACCGCCTGACCCGGTAACCGAACCGCGAAAAGGCAGCCAGCAAAGCGGGCGAAAACAGCCCTCTCCGAGTAATTCGCGGTGGTTGACATCCGGATGTTAGTTCCCGCTACCCACCGGCTCGAACCCGTAATTCAAACCCGCCGTTTGTTGCCCTGCTTGAGGTTGAGTTCGGGGGGCACGCTGCCCCAGCGGTTGAATCGACCAGCGGAGAAACAATTCCTACGGCACACTTCGCTGGCCCCACCTGAATCCGGCCTCTCTAGAGGGCGTTGCCTTATTAGGGACCAGTCTAGGCCGGTTCTCCAACGTCGGCTCGCGTAACTGATGCGGAAACTGAACTCCGCCTCGCCCCAAAACTTAGGGATCGTGCCGTAAACGCGTCGCCGGGGAACAACCGAACGCCTGCCACGCGGGGCCTGAGTGCTGCCGTTCGGGGCGGCGAGTTCGCCGGAAGTGGAATTCCGCCCTCAAAACCCATCCAACTGAGGAGACAGTGGGGAAAATTGGGTTTTTGAGTGGTGCGCGGGGCGGGGGTCGAACCCACAACCTTCGGCTTCGGAGACCGACGCTCTATCCAATTGAGCTACCCGCGCACTGAATGTTTGAAAAGCTAGTGAGCAGCCGCGGGCGGGGCAACGAGTTTGTGCAATCGGCTTAGCCGGCCACAAACCAGCAGCTCCGTCCCCGCAGCCTTACGCAAAGCGGTGTTCTGGGAACCGTTCGCGCACAATCCGGCGGACATGCTGCAGTTGATCGGGGGGCGTGAGATCGCGCTGATACCGCCGCTCCAACGCTTCAATCAGGTCCAACCAGTCGGTGAGCGCCGGTTCGGGGATTTCCACCCATTGGATCGTGGGGCCCCGGCGTTTGAGCCGTTCAGAAAACTTCCAAGCCTTGCCAAATTTCTCGGCGGTAACATGGCGTTTGGTGCCATCTGCGGTTTCGGTGGTCCAACCGACCTCTGCTTTTACACCCATAAAATCAAGAAATACGAAGCTTCAATCTTCCGGCAGTTCCACGGCCGCAACCGCCATCGCCGCAATGCCTTCTTCCCGGCCTACAAAGCCAAGTCGCTCATTGGTGGTCGCCTTGACCCCAACCTTGCGCTCAGCCAACCCCAGCGCGGCGGCAATGTTGGTTTTCATCGCGGCCAAGTGCGGAAAAATCTTGGGCCGCTCCGCGATCAGGGACGCGTCGATGTTCACGATCCGCCCCCCACGGGCTTGGACTCGCCGGGCCGCTTCTTCGAGGAAGATTCGGCTCGGGGCATTTTTCCAAGTCGGGTCGGTGTTCGGAAACAAATGACCGATGTCCACCTCGCCGATGGCTCCGAGCACAGCGTCGGTGATCGCGTGCATCAACGCGTCGGCATCCGAATGGCCGTCGAGCCCCTTCGGATGGGGAATCTCAACCCCGCCGAGCACGAGCCGGCGGCCTTCAACCAATTCATGCACATCGTAACCGATGCCAACGTGGACCATGCGTGCAGCCTAACGGGTGTCGCCCGCCACACCAACCGGCAAATTGGCGGGGTCGCCTGTGCCGGGATTGCCACGCGCCCACAGCGGCGCGGCCAAGACTGACGGCGCCCGCCAGCCAATGCTGAAAGAAACCAATACGCATGAAACTTCAACGGGTCCAAGTGGTGGATTCCCACACCGGCGGGGAACCCACCCGCATCATCGTCGCGGGCGGGCCCGATTTCGGCGGCGGCTCCGTGGCGGCGCAACTTGCCGTGTTTCGCACGCTGCATGACCGGTTCCGCTCCGCGGTCGTGAACGAACCGCGCGGCTCGGATGTGCTGGTAGGCGCAATCTTGGTGCCTTCGCCCGATCCGGCCTGCACCACTGGCGTCATCTTCTTCAACAATGTCGGCTACCTCGGCATGTGCGGCCACGGCACGATCGGACTCGTCGCCACACTGGCTCACCTGGGGCGAATCGGTCCCGGCGAACTCCACCTCGACACCTGCGTGGGCCGCGTGACCGCGCATTTCGCCGCGGACGGCGCGGTCACGCTCACCAACGTTCCAAGTTATCGGGCGAAGAAAGCCGTCACCGTGGATGTCCCGGGCATCGGCCCGGTCACCGGCGACGTGGCTTGGGGCGGCAACTGGTTCTTCCTTGTGGGCGAACATCCGTGGGCGCTCGAACTAAACCACGTCGAACAACTCACCGACGCGACCTGGCGCATCCGGCAGGCGGTGAACTCGCAAGGCTTTCCCGAGGTGGATCACATCGAATTATTCGGCCCACCCCGCGCCGGCGGCCACTCGCGCAACTTCGTGCTCTGCCCCGGCAAAGCTTACGACCGCTCCCCGTGTGGCACCGGCACCAGCGCCAAGCTCGCCTGCCTTGCCGCCGACGGAAAACTGGCGGCGGGCGCGGAGTGGATTCAAGAGAGCATCCTAGGCAGCACCTTTACGGGCCGCTTCCGCTGGCTGGACCGCGCGAAGGGCGAGATCGCACCGATCATTTCCGGCACTGCCCACGTGAATAGCGAGGCCACGCTGCTGCTCGACGAGCGTGACCCCTTTTGCTGGGGCATCCGGACATAAGCCGAACGCGCCTCCCGGATGGGTGGGAGCGGCGGCCGTGCTCCTTCGCACTTACGTTGCTGCGGTCTGGTTTAGCCGACTCAACGGGTCCAGGCATGGACCGTCACCAGCGTATTTACGGGCAGCGTGACCGGCACCTCCACCACGGCGGGATTAGTCGTCGTGTTATCGACTTCGGCATCGACCACCACGGGGTTACCGGAGTCAGGCGTGAGCGTCACGCGGATCGGCACGTTACGACCGAAGTCGCGCGCCTGAACTTTGATCGTGCGCGCCGGCGACGAACCGAACGGCAAAACGAAGGTCGGCGGCGCACTGCCCTCGGGAATGACGTTGCCGGCCGCCTCGATGGTGGCGAGCCGCGGCGCCGTGGGCGGCAGGGAAATCAGATTTCCGCCGGCGGAAAACACGCCGTCGCTTCGAAAGTTTAGGCTATCCCGTTCCAAGGTATCCACGCGGATACGTCCGAGACCACCGGCCCCAAAACCGCGACTGGCAGTATTGCCGCCTTCAGCATTGAGCGTCCCAGATCCCGCCACCCGGAAGGCGACCAAACGAATGGCGCCACCACTGCCGCCATTATTACAGGCACCGCCAAACGCACCGCGAGCCAAGATGGTTCCATTGACGGAAATCCGGGTATTGGCGGCGATCAAAATGGCGCCACCACCACCACCGCCGCCTTGAAAAGAGTTACCACCGCCACCGCCACCACCGGAGCCGCCCACCAACGTGAGGAGAAACTTGTCGCCATAAATTCCGTTCGTGGAACTGAATCCTAACTCGCCGTAAGATCCACCAGAGGCCACCCCGATGACGCCGCTACAGTCGTTATTACCGGGCCGCCCTCCACCCGGCCCATAACCCGCCCCCGGAGGCAACTCGACCCCGAAACCCGGCTTGCCGCCGTCAAATCCGCCGGGGCCACCGCGCCCCCCCGAATTGGCGGTGCGGCCGCCGCCGCTGACATCAATCGTGCCGTTCACCTCCACGTCGCCTTGGGACAAAATGAAGACGGGGGTATTCCGGAGGTTTCGATTGAAGGAAAGCGTGACCCCGGCATTCACCGTCAAGCTCTTGTAGTGAAGTCGGCCGTTCGCCGGCAGGTCGACGGTGGTGTTGGTCGCAATGACCACGTCGCCCAGCGTGCCGTCGCTGCCGACGTTAAAGCTCTGCGCGTGCAGCAGTCCCGCCGCACAGGCGAACGCAGCCGTCAGCAAGGTGAACCGACCGCCGCGTCGCGCCGGCGCCGGCCAGAGGTGGAATGGAGTCTTCATGGTTTTAGAAATTCAAAGAAAAGCCCGGTTGGAAAGGAAGGAGACGGCCACGAACACGCCGCCGCCAAGATGTCAGCCAGAGGCCGGTCACGGCCTTGCGCCGCAAGGAAGTTCCGCCGGGGGCAGGCATGCCTGGGGCCCTTCTGAAAGTGCCTAGCCGAAGCCGGTTCGGAAGTTGGGCTCCAGCCGCGCCGTTCGCACCGTTGGCAGTTCAGCTTCATGGCAATTGTCGAACCCGGTAGAATCTCGCCCCGGGCCGGGGGGCAACGCAGCGGGCGCGGAACTGGCCGGCCTCAGCGGATAACAATTCAGCCTCTTCAGGAAACCACTGGGTAAGATCGGCGCTGGAGTCGACCACGAAACGACCGCCGGCCGGCCCCGTCCATTCGAGCACGATCAGCCAGGCATCTCCTTCGAGGCTGGCCGGCCGCGCCCCGGACGGCGGAGCGGTCAACTCGACGACCCGAAGCTGCAACGCAGCCACACCGGCCGCCCCTCCTCCTTCGCCAAGCGAACCGCCGACGCCCGAAGCACCACCCGACGTCAAATCCAGCCGCAGGAACATTTCGGGCTCAGCCACCACCAATTCCAACGAGTCGGGTTGAAGCGCCGGACTGACCGGCAATACCACGGCGACCGGCGGTTCGCCGACCGTCAACCCATCCGCCCCGAATCCCGCCACTGGCGGCACCGGCAACGACAACCCCACGGGGGGCTCGCTGACCGTTATTCCCCCCGCCTCAAATTCGTCCGCCGGAGCCACGGGCAAAACCAAACCCACCGGCGGTTCGCTCACCGCGACGCCAGCGCTATCGAGTCCGTCGGCGGGCGGCACCGGCAGCACCAGTCCCACGGGCGGTTCGCTGACGGTGATTGCCCCGACCGCGAGGCCAATCGGCGGCGGCACCGGCAGCACGAAGCTCACAGCGGGCGGGCTAAGCTGAAACAACTTCGGCACCGAAACAGGATCCAGCGGATTAGTCTCCGCTTCGATTTCCAAGCCATCTGGCCAGGCGTCGCCGTCGGTGTCGAACTGGCGCGGGTCGGTGCCGCGCGTCAGTTCCTGCTCGTTCGACAACCCGTCGTTGTCCATGTCGGTGTCATCCGCGTCGGCAAGGCCGTCGCCGTCCAGATCCGCGTCCGAACGCAGCGGATCGGGATCAAGGCCGTCGCGGATGCCGTCGCCGTCCGTGTCGGGCTTCAACGGATCCGTGGTCAGCGCGACTTCTGCACCGTCGTTCAAGCCATCGGCGTCACTGTCGGCCTTGCGCGGGTCGGTGCCGCGCGTCGCTTCGTCGGCATTGGTCAGGCTGTCCCCGTCTTGGTCGGTATCGTCTGCGTCGGTGACGCCATCACGGTCGAGGTCGGGCAGGACGGTGACAGCCAGCATGTTGGTCACGCTGCGCCCGTCGGAGTCACGCGCGACCAACCGAACTTCCGCCGCCCCCGCCACCGAACCGGTGATCGCCACGGCGGTCACAAACTCATTGGTCAACGTCAGCGGCAACACGGCGGCATTATTGTTCGTCCACACCGCCGGCAGCACCGGGCTGCTCAGGCGCAGTTCGATCAGGTTGGCATCGCCGTCGCGGGCGGTCACCGGCACTTGCCGCGTCGTGCCCTCCAGCAACTGAACTTCAGGGCCTACCTCCACGGTCGGCGTCACGGCGGGCAGCAGCGGATTACTGTCCACGCTGTCCGCCAAGCCATCACCGTCGGTGTCGGGGTTGAGCGGATTCGTCCCGCGCGCGAGTTCCGCCGCATCGTTCAGGCCGTCGCCATCCGTGTCGGGTTTACGGGGATCCGTGCCCGCCACGGCTTCGGCCTCGTTCGACAGGCCATCGCCGTCCACGTCCGCGTCATCCCGGTCGGCGACGCCATCACGGTCCAAATCGGCGAGCACGGTGGCGACGAACGCGTTGGTGACGGTCTGCCCGTCGGCATCCTTCGCCATCACGCTCACAGGGAAGGTTCCCGCCGTCGCACCCGTCAACCGCAACCGCGCCGTCACCTCGTTGGTCGGAGACACGGTCAACACCGTAGCTAGGTTGTTCGTCCACACCGCCGTCAACCCGGCGGCAACGGCGCGCAGTTCAACCAGATTCGTGTCGCCATCACGGCCGGTGACGGCGAGTTCCAGCGGCTTAAGCTCGACGAGTTCCACGTCGGCCAGCAGCTCCAGCGTTGGACGGAACGCCGGCACCAGCGGGTTGGAATCCACGTTGTCCGGCACCCCGTCGCCATCGGTGTCGGCCTTGGTCGGATTGGTGCCGGCGGCGACTTCGGCCCCGTCATTCAAGGTGTCGCCGTCGGTATCGGCCTTACGCGGATCGGTGCCGCGCGCCGCCTCGTCGTTGTTCGCGAGTCCGTCGCCATCCACGTCCGCATCATCACGGTCGGGCAGGCCGTCCCGGTCCAGATCCGCGAGGGCGATGAGGCGCACGGTCAGGGTGGCGGTGAGCCCGTTGGTCGCGGTGGCGCGGATCACGAAGTCATTCGTGCCGGCGGCGGCCGCAGCCACCTGAAGCACCGCGTTCGTTCCGCCAATGGCCGGGGTGAAGGTGAGGTTGGTCGTGCCGTTGTTCGTCCAGGTCAGGGTCGTGAAATTCGTGCCCAGCAATTCCAGCCGGGCCAGACCGCTGTCCCCATGCGACGCCGTCACGACCAGGTTCGTCACCAGCGTTTCCGGCAGTTCGAGTTCGTTGGTCACGACGCTGAGTTGCGGCAACGGCCGGACGATCAGCGGCACCTCAACCACCACGGGCAACGAGTCCAAGCCCCGGAAATCCTGCGCCGTCGCCGTGAACGTGACGTTCGTGGCGGCCGCGAGTTCGGGCGGAATGACCACGCTGACGAACCGTTGGGCCCCGTTGGGAAAGCGGTTGGTGAAGTTCGCGAAGCCGCGGGCGACGACGGTGAGGTTGGTCACCTGCACGTCGTCCGTGGCCGAGACATTCAGCCGCAGCGTCGAACCCGCCGGGGCGGCGCCCGTCGGCGGTTCGACCCGCGTGATGGTCGCCGTGGGTGGCTGATTCTCCACGGTTACCACCTCTAGGGCGACGGCGGCGGATTCATTGCCGAAGCGGTCGAGCGCCACGGCGCGATACACCCGACTGCTGGAATCCGGCAGCGTGATGGCGGTGCGGAACGGCGGTGCGGTCGCCACGCCAATGATACCCGACTCCATTTCAAAGCGGACGCTGGCGCCCGTTTCGTCCACCACCAGCAGGGCCTCCAACGCGACGGCCCGGCCCGCGACTGGCGCCAACCCGTCGGCGATCCGCAGCGTCGCGACAGTCGGCCCCCGCGTGTCCAATGTCCGGAAACCGCCAGTGATCGGCTGGCCTTCCGCCACGTTGCCCGCGAGATCCCGCACGCCGACCACTGACCAGGTGTAGGTGGCGTTGGCTTCCAGCAGGGCGGCAGGCAGGAATGACCCGGCGAGTCCGCCCAAGCCGACGGTGGCCGTGCCCGCCACGGGGCCGGCCGGGCCGGTCAGCGTGAAAATCAGTCCTTCGGCGCGGATCGGCTCGTTGAACGACAACCGCGGCACCGCGCGGGGATCCACTTCCTCCTCGTTGTTGGCCGGGAAGACCGATAGCAGCACCGGTGGATCGTTGTCCGCCGTGGTGAACGTGGACAGGAACGGCGCGGCGAGGAAGCGGCCTTCGCGGTCGGTCGGTCCCGACATGTCGGGGATGTCCAACACCGCCGGGCGATCGTTCTCGATGATGACGAGCTGATAGGTGGCGAGGCTTTGCAGGCGGTTGGTCGGTGCCAGGCGCACGCGGCGCAGCTGGCCGTCGCCGGCCTCCTCCAAGGTCAGTTCGGCTGGAATCGCCTGGCCCGTGGCGCTTCGCAGGAAGATGCCGCCGCGCTGGATGGACGCCGCGTCGAGCGGTTCGCTGAACAGGATCGTCACGGCCGTAGTGATCGGCACGGCTTCCGCGCCGCTGGCTGGCGACACGGACACCACTTCCGGCAGCGACTCATCAAGGCGCCGGTCACCTAGGTCCAGCAACTGGCCGTCCGTCGGGAGCGCGCCAGCCACATTCACCACGCCGCCGAAGCGGTCCACGTTCGCCGTGAAACGCACGTCACCCAGCGGCACGCCGTCGAACCGGAAGCGCCCCTGCTCATCCGTCTCGGTGCTGGCCCGGCCCTGCGACGTGCCCACGCGGCGAAAACTCAGGGCCACGTCGGCCTCGGTCACCGGCGTCACACCGTCTTCACGGAACAGCCGGCCGATGACCGAACCGCTCGGGAACAGCAGCAGCTCGAGGTCGTCCGTTTCACCACCGGCACCGATGGCCCCGTCGGCCTGGGCGGCCAAACTCGCCTGCTGCGCCTGCACGGAGTAGCGGCCGACGGCGAGGTTGCCGAACTGAAAGCGGCCGTCCGCGCCGGTCAGCGCCACTTCGGTTACATTGGCGAACGGCTGGTCGAGCATCCGCAAGTTGACCACGGCGTTGGGCACCGGCGTGGTGCCGTCGCTCCCAAGCACCCGGCCGGTGACGGCTCCAATGCCGGGCAGAATCACCTCAAAGTCCGGGGCCAAACCCGGAGCCGACAAATGCAGGGCCCGCGGCAGCGAAACACCGTTGTGGTTATCCGCGGGCACTTTGGAGAACGCGGTGACGTGGTAGGTTCCTAGCTTGAGATTCGGGAACGTCGCCCGTCCCAGGGCGTCGGTGTCGGCGACGAACGCGACGCCGTTGGGCCCGATACCCACAGTGACGTTGGTGCCGGGCACATTGGTCGAACCGCGCCAGATCTGGAGCACCACGCTGGCGCGCGGTTCAACCGCCAGCTCGACGTCGAGCTGGTTCACGTCTTCCGGCAGGACGCCCGATACCTCGCCCGTGAGCGACAGCACTAGGTCGGTAGCGATCAGCCGAAAACCGCCGGCGGGCACGTTGGCAAAGCTGAACCGCCCGTCTGGACCAGTCGTGACTGTCCGCGCCGCCCCCACGCCGGCAATGTGCAACTCGACCTTCGCATCGGTCAGGACACCGCTGCGGACGCTGTTGAGCACCACGCCGGTGAGGGTGCCGAGGGACTGCTCGACCAGCAGCACGTCCCGCGTTTCACCCGCCACGTTGAACGTCACCTCCAGCCTCGCCGCTCGACCGGTCACCGGGTCGTTGCTGGTCACGCGATGCGTGCCCAGCGGCAGGCCCGCGAAGGTAAAGCGGCCGTCCGCATCGGTCGGCACAAAGCCCAGTGCCCCAATCGCCACCTGGGCAAACGGAACGGGCGTCACGCCGTCGCGCCGGACAAACCGGCCGCTGAGTGAAGCCGTGGGCTGCAAGCGCACCGTGACTGCACTCACTTGATCACGCTCGATCGTGGCGGCCGACCGGCCAAAGATCCGCGTCGCGCCGCTCAGGGTGTCGGCGGCCACGGCGTAGGGGCCTTCAAAGACGTTGCTGAAGTCCACGCCCCCGTCAGTCGCGGTCACACCTTCCGCGAAGTCGTTGGGAAAATCCCCGCCGCGCACGTCCACCCGGGCCCCAAGTGCGGGCGTGCCGTCGAAATTCACCACGTTCACCCGCAGCACCCCCTTGCCCAACAAGCGGACGTCCACCGTGTTGCGCACCTCGTTCGTGCCGGTCGGACTCACGTCCACCACCGCCCGCCCCACCGCCCCGTTCACGAGATTGGAGGCGGTAACCGTATAAGTCCTCGGCGCCGGCAGGCCGAACCGCGTGTCAAAACGGCCGTCGGCCTCCGTTTCAATCACCAAGTCGCCGAAGCTGATCGCCACCTTCACGCCTTCGCCCACCGCCGTGCGACCATCGGACTCAAAAATACGTCCGGCCAGTCGGCCGTTGACCTCCCGGGCGGGCGGGAACTGAAGGACCACATCGAGCGCGTCGGGGTCGGTGGAGGTCGTGTTGCGGCTCGTCGAAATGACCGTCGGGAAGAACGGTGACGCCGCCTGCAACTGGATGTTCCCGACCGCCACGCCGTCGAAGGCAAATTCACCCGTCGCCGGGTCGCTATTCGCGTCGCCGCGAATCACGATGGTGGGGTTCATCTTCGCCGACAGCCCTTCGCCGGTGACCCGCACCGCAGCGCCGATGGGCACGCCCTGGCCGTTGAGCACCCGCCCGGTGACGCGGCCCTTGGGCCGGATCCGGAAGCTGAATTCTCGGAAATCGCCGTCGAAGTTCAGCGTCACCGCCTGCTGATCGTGCGAGGTCGGACTGAAGCTCGCGCCCTGGCCGTTCAGGAACGGATCGTTGATCCCCATGAACGCCTCCAGCGCCTTGGCCAACGCCCCAGCGGGATCATTCCGCACGTCTTCCCCCGTGGGCAGGTCCAGCTCATTGATCGGCGGAGCCTCACTTGGAACCGAAATCTGGATGCGTTTTCCAACCGGCAGGTTCTCCCACGAGAACCGCCCCGTGTCGTCGGCGTAAATGAACAGGAAGCCCTCGTCCGTCGGCTGGCAGATCATGGCGCGGGGCTTGGGCGTGCCGTCGGGATTGAAGACGCGCCCGGTAATGCGCGCCGCGGGTTGGAGCGGGATGACCACGAAATTGTCGTCGCCCGGCAGCACCTCGAGCTGGGCGGAGCCGAAGCGCGGAAAGTCGAAGGCCGGATCGGACTTGGGCTCGAACCCTTCCTCCGAACGCTCAACGCCGGCATTCAGGGAACGGTTGCCCACCGGCACGCCGGTCGCGGTGAAGAAGCCGTTCGCGTCGGTGCGAACCAGCACGTCGCCACCGGCCACCAGCGCGTTGGCCACGCCGCGGTCGCCGCCGGACGTGATGACCCGGCCGCGCACAACGGCGGTGCCGTTGAGCGAGATGTCCGCGAAGTTCGTCACGCCCGCCGCGACCGCCAGGTTGGAACGCTTGCCGGAACGGCGCTGGTCCCGGGCGATGGCCGCGAGGTTATAGGTGCCCACCGGCAGATCGCCCGTCTCCCAAGTGCCGTCTTCTGCCGAAGTCACGGCCCGGATGGCGTTCTCGCCCAATCGCACAAACACCCGCGCGCCGGCGTGCGGCGTCAGGTTGTCCGGTTCCAGCACGCGGCCCCGCAACGCGCCCCGCTCCACCACGGCCACGCTCAGCACCACCGGCACGTCGCGGAGTTCGCCCGGCACATTGAGCGCCCCACTCACGATGCGACGCCGGCCGGTGCTATCCTGTGCATCAATCGAGAACACGCCCAGCGGCACCCCGAAAAATGCGAAGCGCCCGTCCGCATCACTGAACACCCCGCGGCCGAGTTCGCGCGAGTCGGCATCGGGAAAGAGGTTCACCGCCGCCCCGGGCACCGGCGTTGCGCCATCCGCCGCCAGCACTTGGCCGGTGACCGTGGCGCGCCCGCGGAAGGTGAGCACCACCGGGACCTGCGTGCCGGTGCGCGCGGAGGCGAGATCAATGACGTCGTTGAATACGGCCCGGTCCACACCTTCGGCCCGGGCGACCGCTCCGCCACCCCCGTCAAAGGCCCGGTCAAAGAAGCTGCCGTCCGCGAGGATGCTGGCGAACCGGTCACCGCGAAACTCGCCCGCCACGGTGGACTCCAACAGCAGCTTCACCTCATCTGCACTCAACCCACTCGTGTCCGTCGTGGAGATAACGTAGGGAATGCCGCTGAGCACGAAATCGAACGCGAAGCCGCCGTTTTCGTCGGTCGTCACCTGCGACACCCGCCGCGTCCAGTCGGCACAATCGAACACGGCCACATATTTGTCCTGATACGTCAGGGTGACCGGGACGCCGGCCACGCCGCCGCCGCCGCCCCGCACCACGCGACCACGGACCTGCACGCCGTCGCGGTAATCAGCGAGCACCGGCCGCCGCCGATCCGCCAACTCCACGCCCCGGGCATCGGTCACGGCCGCCGCGACCGCAAGCGTGCGCGGGACCAGTCCGCCGAGCGGCTCCCGTAGCGTGAGCAGCGCCACGCGGCCGCCGGGTTGGATTTGCACAAAGGCAGCGCCATTGCCGTTTTCCAGCGTATAGGCGGCCGCCGCGTGCACCGCGTCGGCCGCCATCGGCTTCGAGAAGAGCACCGCCAGGATATTGGCGTAGTTGCGAACGGCGGGTAGGAAGCAGGGCTTTTCGGGGCGACCGACCAGCACACCCAAATCCTGGCGCACCGAGATCAGGGACGGCGGCAGTTCCTGGACCGGCGTCGTGTTGCCGGCAAAGGCAGCCCCGGCAGTCCCGGAGCACGCGGGATCTTCGCGCAAGGATGCGTCACCGGGACTCAACTCCCACAGGTAACAGCCGTCGGCGCGAGCCAGGGTCCAGTCGAGACGTCGCCCGGTGCCGTTGGTGCTGACCTGAAGCACGCTGAAATGAGCGGGCTCGGCATTCGTCACGCGCCAGTGAACGCGGCCAGTCGCCCCGGGTTCCCGCACGACCAACCAGCCACCGCGCGGTCCGCCGTAACTCAGCGCGCCCGGCAGACCGCTGCGGGCGGCGTCCACGATGGCGTTGCCCTGGGTGAAACGCACTTCGCCCGCGGCATCTTCAAAGGCGGCGAACAGCCAGCGCTCGCCGCGCCCCGCCAGATCCGGCCCGAGTTCGCCCAGCAACGAGGCCACGCGCCCCGGGGCCAACTGCTCGAGTTCGGCCAGCAACGCCGCGCGCCATTCGAGGCCCGCGTCGGTTTCGCGCAGGATTTGGTCCCAGCCGCCCTGAAATTCCCGGCCGCCCTGCCAATCGAGCAGCAGGTCCGCCAGCACGCGGCGCAAGGTGTCGCCGTAGAGCAACCGCTGGCCCGCTTCGGCGAGATCCAACGCCCGCCGCGAAACCAGCGCCTTGGGCACGGCTTGCACTCCGGCCGGCACGCGGCCCGCCGTGGCGACGCTGATTGCCTGGCCCAGCACGCGGTCCGCCGCAACGCGGAGGGCCGGGGGCAGATTGGTGACAAAATCCGGCAGTAATAGCGTGTCCGGTGACAGCGCGACGCCGCGTTCATCCACGCCCATCGTCAGCGCAAAGGATCCGCGCGTAGAATCTTCGCTCGTGGTCAGGTTCGAGAACTTGATCGAGCCAGTGCGCTGCGCCCGGAGCCGAAACCGCGCCGTGGCACTCTGGCCGGGCAGCAGGTCGCCCAGTTCCACCGTCGGCGTCTGGTCGCCCTCGAACACCGCGCCGCTGAGCGACGATTTCGGCAACGTGACCCGCACGCGGTTCGCCGGCACAAGGCCGGTGTTCAGGATCGTCGCGCTGGCCTCATAAGGTTCACCGGCCCGCACCGTGCGCGGATGGCTGAAGGCGAGGGAGAAGTTCGGATTCCGCACCAGCACCGAGCCGGCGGCCTTGCCGGTGATTTTCACGACGCCCGCCGCGAGCCCTTCGAGGTCCGCGGTGAGCTTCACATCCATGACGTGCAGGCCTTCTTGCAAGCCTTCGACCAGAAACTCCGCCTGACCGCCTTCGCCCGGTTGCAGGCGCGGAAGGTCGTCCGCGGTGCCGAATTCGCCGTCGGGGCCGGCGCGCGTGACGCCCAGCACCTTCTGGATTTCACGATTCGCTCCGACCCGGGCGAACCGCAGCGGATCATCCCCCGGAGTTTCAAAACTGGTCGCGGGCACCCGGTCCGCTCCGGGCGGCAACACGAGTTCGGCCCGGACATTGACCACGCTCAGGCCGGAGCCGGTTGGAGCCGCGTTCTCGGTGAAGAGCTGGACGCTGAAGAACTGGTTCAGGAACCCGATGTTGCCCGGGATAACCATCAGCGCCGGGATCGCTGGGATCTGCAACCCGATGTCCCCGGCGTCGCCATCCACCAACTGGAAGTTCACCGGCTGCACCTGAATGTTGAGGCGGGCCGTCTCCAGCTCCCCGGGCAGTTCGACCTTGGAGGTGAGTTCTTGGTTGATGAGGTCCGCCAACACGAGGCGCTCCTCTAGCTCGGCCGCGGGAATGATTTCGGTGGCCTGGCGGAAGCGCGGCGTCACCACCGGAAAGCGGACCGGCACCGTCTTGCCGTCGAGCACGAAACCGACCTCGAATTCCACTGCGCGGAAGTTCGACTCATCGATGAAGATCCCCTTCTCCTCGATCTCCGCTGAGGTGAGCGGCCGCGACGTGACACGCGACACCAACACCTCGTCGAACACGCGCACGGGCACCGAGGCCGGGGAGCCTTCCAGCACTGTCACCAAGTTCGTGCCCTCGACGCGGGCCAGGCGAATGCCGTCCAACTGATAATCCCCAACCAGCGATAACGCCGGCAGCAACAACGACTGGCCGACCGTTCCGAGCACCCGCTGCGCCGGTCCGGAAGGCCCGCGCAGGGTCGCCTCGATGAGCGTGTTGGCCCGCAACGGATCGCCCGGCTCCACGCCGAACAGCTCGACGTTCACCGAACCCGCGATGCCCTTGGGCACCGCCACCGCCGCCGGCGAGACGCGCAACTCCTGGCCGGTGATCCGGAATTCGAGCGTGGTGAGGGGGGGAGCTTCGGCAGCGGGCAATTTCACCCACGACCAGACGAGCAGCCCGACTAGAAGCAGGACGGTCCTAGTGGTCATTGCCCACACCGGATTGCCAGTGATCTCGCGTTCAGGTTTCCGGATCATAGCGCGACATCAATGGGGTCTGTATCTAAGCCAGTCACTTCTCCCTCAACCTCAAACCGGTGGATGAACGGGGCGCCCGCACGGGTTCCATAGACTCCATGCCCGGCCTCCAGGATCACGCCGAAGGGATTCACATTCCAATCCCAGTCATAGATGTCCTCCACCACCGCACGGAACCGAACCCGTGTCACCCTCACGCCTGCCCTGCCGTCGGAGAGCACCTTCCGTTCCCCCTCGATTTCCAAGTCGAGCTGGGGAATGGACGCATTGCCAATGCCATACTCGAGGTCGATGTCTTTCAGGGCGATTTGATGTTTGAACCCGACACTCATGATGTCGTTTTCGATCCCCTTCGAGGCCGTTGGCCGACTCAGCGAGAGGGACACTGCGAAGTCAGCTTCAGCGCCCAACTCCTGGCGAATGGCGTCTTTCACCGCCTGTCGGATGGCCACGATGCCGACCACTGCGTTCTCGAACGACCGGGATTCCGCAATGGTGCGAGAAATAAAGTGCGCCGGCCCGTGGTTGAGACGTTTCAAACGACGAAATCCCCGGGTGAACACGCCGGTCTGGTGGGCCATGGTTTGATGCCCGACATAGGGAATACTCTGCGCGTCCGGCCAGTCATACTCATCCACCGAGTCTGGCCAGATGAACGGATTCCCGATTTCCGCGCTGCCGGAGAAGAAGTTGGCCAGCCGCACCGAGGCGATCGGCAGAACGACCGAAACGGGGTCCACTCCGCCGATCAGAGTCACGGGCAACTCAATCCCCAACGCCTCTGAGAGCAGATTGGCGGCACTGCCACCTAGGCCCATGTAACCGGACACCTCGGCGGCGACCACCAAGGCCAGTTGGTCCTCCCGCTCGTAGAGCGAACGGGGAAACACCTTGAAATGGGGGGGGGACACCCCGAAGCGCGCGTCTACTTCCGGCAGCGCCAACCGTCCGGATTGCACAAACGCACCAAACCCGACGGGTAATTCCGCCTCGGTCAGGATCGAGTCCCCGTCATGGTCAAAGCCAACAAGCAGTATCTCCTCCACGTCCAAGGGAGTGTCCAGTTGGGACGAAAACAGGAGCGGCAGCAGGGGGAAGCCCCGCGGAAACACCCGGTCATCCTGCGCCTCAACGTGGATTTCATCTCCCGTCCAGCGGGACGCGCCGATCAGGCTGCGCTCGTGGGGCACAAACAGACGCCCCCGGAGCCGGTCGCGCACGGCCGGCAGGTCGGGCTCCAGTGTCACCCTCGCCCCTACTTTGGTCAGTCCGTTGGCGTCATTCGCCATCGCGATGAATTCGGAGACCTCACCGCTGTTATTGGGTAACTCGTTGGAGCGGGAACCGGCAAACTGCTCCGACCAAATCGAAGTGATCGCGGCCTTGAACGGAGTAAAGCGCACCGAATCGCTCCCCAAAGACCGGCCCGACGAATCAAACACCTCCACCGTTACCTGGACGTCCGCCGCCGGCAGGACCGCTTCCAGAAACACTGTTACCGCTTCGGCCCGAAGGGAGCGGAACGGACTGCTAGGATTATCTAAGGCGTGCCGGACAACGAGGGTCGAGCCGTTGGTGCCGGTGGCCGGAATCGGCACGCCCAGGAAATCCAGTGCCTGCGCCACCGGTTCCGCGGTTCCGGCGGCGCCAAGCCGCAGTTCCAAGTGAGTTGGCACAGCCCCGCCCAGCACCTGTGGCAGACGGCTGATCCGCAAGGCGAGCAGATCGTTGTCGAGGGGCGAACGCGGCTGGCGGGAAAAATCGGGCCGGTGGGCCGGCGAGGCGGCGGGAGTCGTGACCAGCAACGCGTCAAAGTCGCCATTGACGAAAACGAGGGTGTTTTGCGGCTGATTCTTCCGCGCATCGGCCACCGCCGGTCCCGGGGCAAAAAAGGTTCCCGGGTGGTGGAGTGTCAGGCTCAACCGGGCCGGGACCCCTGTCACCTGCGCCGCCCCGCCCACAGCCGAAGCCACCACTCCATCCGCCCCGTGGACAAACTGCATCATACCGCCGCCAAACCCCGGCACCCAACCGACCAGCGCCGGATGCGGGTCCGAAAGACTCAATGGCACCAACCGCAGCTTGCGCGGATCCAACAGCAACTGATCGGCCGTGGTAGACAGCACCAGCAGGCCGTCCTCGCGCTGGCGAATACTCTGTGGAATGCCGTGTGCGGCGGGGATGCGGATTTCGTTCGCCACCTGCGGGCTGGCCGGGTCGGTCACATCCAGCACCAAGAGCCGCGGCGGCGTGTTGCCACCTGCGTGCTGGGACACCAGCGCCAAGTTTGCGGAGCTGATTCCGCCGAGAGTTTCCAGTTCCTGGCCGAAGAGGAGGAATAGCCGCTTGGCTTCGGGAGTCAGTTCGAGCGTCGCGCCGGCCGCCGTCACCGGAACGCCGCCCGTCACGAACGTTATGTAACGACTCCGGCCATCCGACGGGGGGGCGCTCAGGATCGCACCGAGAAAGTTGCCCCCGAACTTCAGGTCAAAATCACGCAACCGGAACCCCGGGTCAGGCGCCACATGCGCCGCCACGAGGCCGCCGTTGATCACTCCCAAGCGCGGCAACGTGCCATCCGGGAGCGGCAGTTCCTCGCCGGCGTCCACGAAGTCGCCATCTCCGTTGAGATCCTTGCCGGGCTTGCCACCCGCCGGATTGGCCGCCCGTTCGGCCGTGGTCTGATTGTCCGCCAGAATCGCCAATTGCAGGTTCACCAGGCCGACCATCGTGGTGTCGGCGTCGTTCTCTAGGTAGCCCAGCAACGGGGCAGACCATTGAAACTTGCCGACCGCCGCCGCCGGGGAGGAAGACAATGTCGTGGTGACTAGGCGCTGGAATGTCCCGTTGGGCTGCACGGCCAAAACCCGCAGCCATTGGCCTTCGCCCCCGAGCGTGCCGCCTGCGGCCACCACCAAGTCATTCGTCTGCATGGGCCCGGAGGCGGTTCTCCGGAAGGCGTATTGCGGGATGACCGTGAACGCCCGCGGAAACGCCGGCAGCGCGATTCGGCTGACAAAGCTCGGTCGGGCCGGATCCGTCGCGTCAAAAATCTGGATGGCCCCACTGGAGGCACTTTCGCGATCCAGGACCAGCAACTGCCGGCCCAAAGCTGCGACCCCCGCGCCGTTGGCCACCCCGGGCAGGGTCGCCGGAGTCAGCGGGGCGGTGGTGAACGACAGCCCGAAGGCATCGGCGCTCAGCCCGGTGGTGCTGGGGGAATTGTTGTAGGGATTCTGGTCCAAGCGGTTGCCATTCCGGTCATACAAAATCGGCACCACGGTCAGGTGATAGGCCGTGCCCGGAGCGAGCCGATACCAGGTCAATTCCACCGCCGTGTCATTGTCCCGCAAGGCGACCACCGGGTTGCCAGCGCTCGGGCTCAACTGGAACGCCGCCCCCGGATTGTTCAGGAAGTCCGGCTTGAGCGGCTCGCTTAATTGCAACCGGATGCTCTGGCCCGGAAGCACGCCCTCGGACCCTTGGGTCGGTGTCGAGCGAGTGACAAACGGCCCGGTCACGTCGTTGGGGTCCAGCACCGGCGGCGGCGGCGGCCCGCCAAAGGTCAGGGCGTAAGGCACCGCGTTGGTGCGCCCGGCGGCATCTTCGGCCGTGATGAGCAAATTGGCGGTCAGCGGCTTCGCCGATTGCACTCCGTAGGTTCGCCGGATCGTTTGCAGCGATTGGGTGCCGCCGGGATCGGGCGTGACCGTGACATCGGCCGGACTGACGGCGATGTCCGGATCCGTGGCCGTCACGCTGACCGTGACCACATTGACGCCGGCCATCTGTTTGTCGTCGTTGGCCAACACCCGGAGCGTGGCAATCTGGTTGGTCGGCGGCGACGCCGGTGCATGACTGACGGAAATCGTCGGCCGCTCCCGGTCGTCGGCGATCAGGGCCCCGCCCCCGCGGCGAAAAAACAGGTCCAACGGCAGCCGTTGCACGTCCTGCAGCAGGGTGGTGCGCGATAAGGCGATCTGGCCGGGGAAGCGCTGGCTCGTCGCCGAACCAACCACGATGTTCTGCGCCACCAGGCCGACGTTGCCCGGCAGTGCGAACGACCCGTTGGCCGTGGAAAGCGCCACCAGCGAGCCCGGGCTAACCACGCTATTGACCACTTCACCGCCCACGCGCACCGCCGCACCCGCCACTGGTTGACGGGAGCCGGCCACGGTTTCTCCGTTGGCGGTCTCCACGGAATGGACCTTGCCGTTGACCACGGAAAACTGCGCCTTCAGCACATTCGCCATGCCCACGAACAGAAAGTGGAACGGCAGCGCGGCGAACGAGTGCCGGCGGATTCCCGCCCGCTGCGCACTGCGCGCATTCGGGGCGGAGGCGCTTTCTCCAGAACCCAGCCCTTCCCGCACACCGCCGAGTTCCCCCTCGGTTTCCAGCCGTCCGTCCACGAACCGCGCCGTATCCACCACCTCGTAAACAGGGGTTCCGTCAATCTCCACGCCGCGAATCAGTGCGAAGGCCATCTGTTCCGGCGTCGCCCCGGGCAGCACGGTGATTTCGGCCGAGTTCACGGGCTGGCTCACGCGCAGGGCTTCGCGCAGCGGATCACCGGTGGTTTCGAGCTGAAAACCTCGGAGGGGAACAGCGCCGGACGGCGGCGTGCCGGCTGTCACCGCCGCCAAATCCGCCGCGGAAACGGGACGCAGCCGGAAGATGGTCTTGTTGGGCACGCTGCCGGGCGGAACGGTCACCGCTACGCTCACTCCGTCCTGCGACGCCGTGAGCACCCCTCCGCCCTGATAGAGCCCCACCCGACCGTCGCGGAACAACTGCCGGCCGGCCGGCACCGTGTTGCGCGTGCCGTTGCGGTTCACGATCACTGCGCCCAGCAGGTCGTCCACGTCGGCAGGAAGGCTGTTCGAAAAGCTGCCATCCACCTTGGACAGCACCGTCGCCGTGAAGCCGGTGGTTTCGTTCACCAGAATCACGGGGGACTCCGGTTCTGCCAACCCGGGTCCGCCCACCAACGCCGCCTCGCCGTTGAGCGGTTCGTGAATCACCAACGGCACCTCGGTCCGCAGCCGCGAATCATCCTCGGTCGCAAAGCGAAACTCCCGGTCCCCTTCCACCGGCCGGGCGGTCAGATCGGTCACCGTCGGCGCCACCGCTAAGCGGAAGGCCGTGCCGGGAGCCAACGGCGTCGTCGGCAGGAGGGTCATGACCGTGCCCACGAGATTGAGACTCACACTGGCGGGCACGACGCCGTTTGTAGCATCCAGCAGGCGCACGCCACCGGCCACGACCGTAACCGGATTCAGCGGCCGGTTAAACGTCACCACCACCGGGGTCACGCGCGGGACGTTGGTAGCCAAATTCGCCGGCGAAACGCTCGCGACCCGCGGGCCACGCGGGGCCGCGTCCAGTGCGGTCGCCACTGGCGTCAGGCTCGGGCCCACTTCGATCACGCTGGTGCCGGTGTCACCCGTGCGCGGGTCCAGCACGCTCACCTCGGTCGCGCCGGCCGGAGCGAGCAGTTGGAAGCGGCCGCCGGCGTCCGTGAACGCAGTCCAAGGACCACGCCGCACGGATAGCCCCCCCACGGGCTGCCCATTCACATCCCGGGCAATGCCCGGGACCAAAGCTTCGCCAGCGGCCGTCCGAAAAAGAAGATATTGCCCGCCGCCATCCAGACCCGGCAACGCGTCGGGGGCCGACTCCAGCGAGCGCAGCCCGCCCGTCGCGTCGCTGGCAAACCGTTGCACCGGCTGGAAGCCGTGCCGGCCGGCGTCGTAAATCGCCCGGGCGAGCACAAAGGCGGCCTGGGGCGTTTGCGGGCCGAGTTCGATGGCCCACGCCGCCGCGTTGCTGACCGCGCCCACGCTCAGTTCAAAAGCCCGAACCAATTCCACGCCCGGCGGCGCGATCCCCGTGGCGGATGCCGGCGTGGTGTCGCGCAGCAACACCGCTTCCGGCTGCGTCAAAGCCCCGGCGGACGCCACCAACCGCAGGTTACCCACGCCGAGCGTTCCACCCGCCTCAGCCAACACCCCACCGGCAAAGGCCGCGGGGGGCAGCACCTGCACGCGAACCACCGCTTCGACGAGCTCCTCACCGGGCAGCAGTTGATAGGGGCGGAGGGCAAAGCGCGCTTGCACCGCACCAGCCATCGCCGCCGGACGCTGATAGCCGACCAACACGGTGGTGTAGGCCGGCAACACGCGCCGAGTGCCGTTCCGGAGGCGATATTCTTCCGTAATTTCGGCTGGAACGGTCTGGCCGCTGGCCAACGGGCCGGCGGTGGAGGTGAGTTCGACCCGCACCTCCGCAGTCACGCGCCCAGCGTCGCGACTGGCGCTACGAGTCGCGGGGGTCACCGCCCCGGTCGCCCGCAAATCCGCCGGATCCACAGTGAAGGCCACCCCCACCAGCGCTCCGGCCGCGGCCGGCACCGGCGGAACCAAGGGGGATGCGTCCGCCTGCACGACAGCGAGCAACGCGGGCTCGCTTAACCCGGTTTCGGTCCGCTCGGCGCCCGATTCCAAAACCAACACTCGGCGCCAGACCAAACCGGCCGAATCCCAGCGCACCAGCAACGCCGGTGCCCCCGCCGCGATCGGTTCGGGGAGGTCCAGTCGGGCGGTTCCAGCCGGGAAATGGGCCGCCGCCAACGGACTCCAGCCCGCGGGCACCGGCGCCGGCAAGGTGCTGGCGTTAAAGCGGGTCGCACCCTCGGTGGCTACGGGCACGAACCGGGGCGAAGGCAGTTCCTGAACGCGGTGGGTCGAGCCCGCCGGGACCAACCGGAAGACGGTTTCATGCCCGGGAAGTTCCAACCGCCAGCCGCGCACGCCAGCCCTCGGGGCCAAGGTCAACCAACCGCCGCGGCCCGTGACTCGTCGGCCGGATTTTGAAATCCCAATCTCCTCCGCCACAACGTCTTCCACCGGAACGCCGTCGGCCGCAAGGGTGCGCAACGCCACCAGCGCCGAGCCCACCGGCTCGGCCCGGGAATAAAGTGCTGGCCCCAGTTCTGGCCGGGTTTCGGCGTCGCCGAGCGACAAGGTAAAGGTGCGCAGCACGGCGCCCGGCGGAAATTCACCGCGGGGCACCAGCGGCGTGAGGTTCAGAAAAGGCTTTCCCTCGGCATCCAACGTGGCACCCACGACGCCCGGCGCGAGGGCCCGCGCCGTTTCGAACCGCAGCACCAGCGGGGTGCGCAGCGTCTGGGAAGTGCCATTCGTGACGAGCACATCCACGTCCCAGCGGCCCGTGGCGTGATTCGGCCGGAAGGCACGGAAATAGGCGTTGGCGTTGGTCTCAGCCCGGCCCAACGCGACGGTTTGGCCGCCCACGACAAACGGACGGACCTGCGCCAGCGCCAGCCCAGTCGCCCCCAACGCCGATAGCAGCCCGAGCCAAATCTTTGACCGGATCATCGACGAGCCCCCCCGACGCGACGGTAGACGAAGGGGGCGAAAGCGCCCCCGGTGAGCAGGAGCGCCCACGTGGGCGGCTCCGGCACGACTAGGGCGTAACCGCGGCTTAAGCGGCCATCGTCGTTGTGGAAGAAGTCGAAGGTGGTCAGCAGCGGAATCCCGCGGAGCGCCGGGGGCAGTTCCACGTCAATATTGTAGGCGAAAACGGTCGTGAAACCGGCCAAAGACGGCAGCGACGGCGTGATTTCGGTCGCCGCAAGACCGCCCGCGGCCAACAGCCCGCCCGGCGTTAGGGGGGCAATGGTCAGTCCGAAAACGTCGCCGGTGACCACCACCGTGCTAGCGCTACCGTCGGCCTTGGCCAAGGAGATGGTCAGGCTGTCGTAAAGAAACCCGGTCGCCGGCGCCTCCACCGTGGCAAAACCCAGCTCGTAGCGGAGCCGCCCAGTCAGGATTTCACTGACTTCCGGCCCCAGTTGCAGAATCCGAGTCTGCACGGTGGCAGCCGACGAAGAATCCGCCTCCCACGACGTGCCAAAACCCGACCCCGTGGCAGCGCGAGCGGCACCCGCGAACCCCAGCGCCAGCAATCCGGCGACCGACACCGCAAGATATCGGTCCCGCAAAACCAGCGGTTTCAGAGGCAGGACGGGCGCGGCGACAGAACTCATCGCACTTCACTTCGTTAACCGCCCAGCCCATCTAACAAAGAACCGTCAGAAAAATTTCAGCCCGCGAGGCAGCCACTCGCCAACAGCCGAAGCGAACCGGGCCGGGTGGCCGTTTTCCAGCCGCCCGGCCCGTGCTTGAGTGTCAAATACTGGCACCGTTCAGCGCGTCCAGGCGTGAACGGTGATCAAGTTGTTCACCGGCAAGCCGACCGGGATGACCAGCGTGGCTGGATTCTGAGCCGTGTTCACGATGTTGGTATCGATCACGAACCGAGGGCCGTTGTCCGGCGTGAACGTGAGGCGGATCGGCACGTCGGCGTTGAAGTCCTGCGCACGGATCGTAACCGTGCGGTTGGTGTCGGAATTGAAGGGCAGTTGCACCTGCACGGTGTTGCCGGTGCCCAGCGGGATGTCCCGCCCGGCGGCGTTCACGAGATCCAGGCGCGGAACCACGCTGGGCGAGACGAACATGTTGGCGCCGACAGTGGTCAGGCTGAGCGGTTGGAAGTTGAGCGTGAGCGCCGTCTTGTCGAGGCAGTCCACGCGGATGCGGCCAGCGCCACCGCCGGAACTACCGCCGCCGACGCGAATATCCCCCGAGCCTTCGACCTTGGGCGCCAATAACCGCACGGCCCCGCCGCTGCCGCCGTTATGCGAAGTCCCTCGCCAATTGCCACCAAAGGAGTCAATCCGACCAGCGCCAGTGATGGCGATGCGGGTGTTCGACGCGACCAAGATCGCCCCGCCCCCACCGCCGCCGCCGGCGCCCGGGGTGCCGGCGTCACCGCCCCCGCCCGAACCGCCCAGCAACGGAATCAGCAACGGACTACCATAACTCGGGCCCTTGAAGTTAGAACTTGCCCCCCGGGCCAATTCGCCGTAGCCGCCGCCGCCGGCGGATTCCCCGCCACTGCCCGTCGTGCCCCCGCCGCCCCCACCGGGTCCATACCCGTCGCTCGGTGGGAAATCGCCCCCAAAGCCGGGTTTACCGCCGTCGAAACCACCAGGTCCACCCACCCCGCCGATGGGAGGAGAGCCAGGAGCTTGGAGCCCTGAAACATTGATAGCTCCATTGATCACCACGTCGCCCTGCGCCAGCAGGTAAACCGGAGTATTCAGCGCGTTGCGTTTGAAGCTCAGGGTCCGCCCGGCGGCCACGTTAATCTCCGTGTAATGCAGGCGGCCATCGGGCGGCAGGTCCACGGTCAGGTCCGCGTCGGCCACATTGAGAGCGCCGAGCGAGCCATTGCTCCCGGCGTCGAAGTTCTGGCTCCACGCTGGAACCAAGGAGGAGACGGCCAGCAGGGCGGCCGCCAAGAGTTGAGTTTTAGTTTTCATGCTTTGTGCAAAAGACTGAGGAAAGAGTTTCACTGGGGTTGAATGAGCAAAGTGGCCGGCGGTTGAGCCAGCACGGGACCAAAGCCACCCCCCGGCCCAAACTGGGCGGCGGGTGCGAGCACTTCCACGGGCGGATGGGCCAGCGTGGGACCAAAGGCACTGCCCGGCCCGAACACGGCCGCCGGGGCGATCACCTCCACCGGCGGGTTCGCCAGAGTCGGGCCAAACGCACTACCTACCCCGAACACTGCGGCCGGCACGATGACTTCAATCGGCGGATGGGCCAGAGTCGGGCCGAAGGCACTGCCTTCGCCAAAAACGGCGGCCGGCGCGATGATTTCCACCGGTGGATGGGCCAGCGTGGGGCCAAAGGCGCTGCCCGCCCCAAACACGGCCGCGGGCGCGATCAGTTCGGCGAACGGCAATCCCAGCGCGCCAACAAAGGGGCGGGACAGCGGGTTCAGCGGATCGCTGCCGCCGGTGACTTCGCCCTCGTCAGGCCAGCCGTCACCGTCCGTATCCGCCCGCTGTGGGTCGGTGCCGGCGGCCAGTTCGCGCCGTTCGCTCAGGCCATCGCGGTCGCGATCCTCATCGCCGTCGTTGAGGCCATTGCCGTCCGAGTCAACCCGGCGCGGATCGGTGCCAAAGATGATCTCGAAGGCGGAGGTCAGGCCGTCCCGGTCGGGATCTTCCGCCCCGTCGGGCACGCCGTTGCCGTTGGAGTCCGCCTTCAGCGGGTCCAAGCCCAGCAACCGTTCCACGTCATCGGGCAAACCGTCGCCATCGGCGTCAATCGCGGGGTTGAAGACGACTAGGTCCACCGTGACGGGCGCACCGAGGGGATTGCCCGCCCGATCCGCCAACGGCGGCGCGAAACGGAGCCGATACGACCCGGGCGGGAGCGGCTCGGAAGCAGTGAGCGCCAGGGAGGGAATCGACTCCCGCACTTCGAGCGTAATCCCCGGCACGACGGCATCGTCGGCCGTGCCAAACACCCCGTCGGTTCCCGGCCGCAGCAGCGTCACGGAGCTTTCGGTAACTGTGGCCGGATCCAGGGGCTCGCTGAACAGGGCGAGCAAACTGGAGAGTTCCGGCAACAGGGCAGATTGATCCGGCACAGTTCGAAGCAACCGGGGCGAGGTGGCATCGGGCACGAGTTCGAGGATAAACTCCTCGCTCAACGTCTGATTGCCGGCGGTGTCAACCGCCTTGGCCTGCACCCGCAGGGTGGCTTGGGTGGCGGTGATCTGAGGAGCGGTGAAGGCGCCTTCAAAGGGAAAATTGCCATCCACTGCGAACCGCTGACCGTCGTGGTAAAATTCCACCTGCCGGACTTGGCGGTCATCGAACACCGTGGCGTGCAACCGCATCAATTGCCCGGCCTCGACCCGACTGCCGAGGGCGGAGGTGCGCAACGTGATGGTGGGTGGATTGGTGCCGATATCGCCCGGCAGGTAGTTGAGGATTTGGAGTCCGGCCACCCCGTCGGCAACGTAGGCGAAGTTGTTGTAGAGGGCAGCGGCTCGCGCTACCCCGGGCGTGGTGAAAAGGGTGCCGGCCGCCGTGTTCACCGCCGGATCCAGCAGGTCAAACGCCTGCACGTTGTGCGTGCGCGGGCTGACATTATTCGGGGCGGCGCCGACGACAGCCAAGCCCGTGCCGGAACCATTGGGCAGCAGCTGTTTAAAGGAGGCCGGACCGTAGGATTGGGAGCCGGAAAGGCGAACCGGGCGACTGGGATCAGCCACGTTAAAGCGCCCAAAACCGTTCAAATCAGTCACGTAGGCAACGCCATCGCCGACCGCGACCCGGCGCCGTTGGGTCACTAGATCAGGCATGCTCAAACCAAGGGCTACTTCGCCCCGTAAAACTAGCGAACCTGCCAGAAATTCGAAGGTCAGTAACTGCGAGTTGAGCACGACCGTCGCCACCCCGTCTTCCAACGCCACATCCAAGCCGACCCCAGGCAGGGCGGCCGTGTCGATAATCATGCCCAAGGACAAATCCAAAAAGTGCAACTCGTTGGCTGAAGTGGTGATCCAAGCATAGCCGCCTTCCACCGCGGCGGCGGTCACCTGGCCGGTGAGGCTCACGCGGCGCAGGGTCTCAGCCGGGGCTTGGGGCGCAAACACCAGCAAGCCCGGAAAGTCACCCCCGACCACGGCAAACTCCTGGCTCAGCGCCACGATCCGGACTGGACCGGGAGCGGCCAACCGTTCCACCAGCACGCCCAACCGGCCGCCCGCCACATCCACCACGGCCACCCCGTTGGCGCCCATCGCGACCACCGCCCGGTCATTGAAAGCGGCCACGTCCAGTGCTTCGCCAGGCAGGGGCACGGAACCGATCAGCCCAACCGCCGCGGGACGGCCATCCAGCGGATTCAAGCCCTGATCCAATTCCGCGCCGTCGAGGATGCCATCGCGGTCGCTGTCCGGGTTTTGGGGCGAAGTGCCGAGGATCAATTCAGCCACATCCGCCAAGCCGTCGCCATCCACATCGCGGCCGTCCGCCAGTCGAACAGCCGTGTTGATGACGTCCGCCAGCCGGTTGATCTCAGCCAGCGCGGTTTCGCCCGGCCCCGTGGGCGACGTCAGTTGCGTATCCACGGACGCCGGCAAGAGCGGGGCCGTCTCGCCCGGGCGGTCAATCAGGGGCACCAACGTGAAGGAAGGCAGCGGAAGCGCCTGGACTCCATCCACAATCCGACTGCCGGAACTTCCGACCGACCGGGTGCGGTGATCGTAAAACCAGTTTTCAAGCCGTTCGAGATTGGGGCGCAGGGTGACCCCAAACACGCCCTGCTGGGGAAATACCTGATACTGACCGTAAGCTTCCGTCAATTCACGGAGGAGCCGGCTCCGCACTCGGGTCTCAAACCCACCCGGCGCTGCGGTGCGCAGGCTGGCCACTGAAAGCGCTAGGCGGGCTACCGGATACGCCGGCGCGCCCCAAGAAAAGAGGTCGTTTTCGGCGGCATCTGCCAACGCATCCGCCTGCGCTTGGGCAAAGAAAGCCGCAATGTCGGGCCCGGTAATTGCCCGGACCTGCTCTAAAATAGCGTTCACCTCAGCTACCTCCGCCGGCGAGGGCAACCGCCCTTGGCGTTGAATCGCGTCCAACTGTAGCCCGATCTGATCCATGAGGGCGCTGGCCTGTTCCGTCGCGCTCAAGGCATGCCGGACCGGGGCCGCCTCATTACTACTGGAACTACCATCACAAACCGTCGTGACACACCCGTCGGCACACTTGCCCCGCCCGGCGCTGGCCGCCGACTTGCACTCGCTACGGGCTGCATTGGCCGCGGCCAAACCAGCCGCAGTCACCCCGTTTTTCACAGTCTCATCGAAAACCCGGTCGCAGTCATTTTCTGCACCCCGGCCGGCATCTTTGCATCGCTCGGCGCATTTGGAGTCGGTCTTGGTTTTACATTTATCTTCCGGAATTTTCGGGTCCGGCGGGGCCGTCGGGGGCGGCGAGCCCGGCGGGGGCTTGGGGGGAGTGACCGGCGGTGGGCCTTCAAATCCATGCCAACCGGGCTGCCGGATGCCCACGCCGGGATCGGTGCAGACGAGTTTACCGTCGGCGCTGACCGTCATGAGGCCCACGGTCTCCCACTTGCCCGTGTCGTGGTTAAAGGACATCAGCACCGCCTTGCCCCCGGGGGCGAGGGGGAAGCCGTCGCGATTCGGCATGTTGGGAAAGCAGGCCGACACCGGCCGGTCAAAATTCTGCCCGCCGTCGGATTGCACCGTAATATCGAGCAAATGCTCCAAGCCAGCCGGCAGCGGCTCCGGCAACCGGGAGGGTGCCACCATCGAAATCCCGACCCGGCCGCCGCGTTTGCCGTCGTTGTCGAACAGTGAATTGGCCGGCACGGTGATCCGCACGTCAGCCAACGCCGGGTTGGCCGCCAACACGTCCGGAGCGAGGCGAATCTCGGTTGCCTGCGTCGCGCTGACCGGCTGCAAGGTGCCTGCCGGAATCAGCGGTAAGTAAATGACGCCGCCGCCGGGAGCTAGGTTGTCCGCCTGCCCCCCGGCGGCTTCCCACGCCTTGCCAATGTTGGGGTAATACGCCCCGCCCGGCCAAGTGCTCAACGGCGAGGTGCGGCCGTCCACATGCACGAAGAAACGGCCCGCCGGGCAATTGGTCAGCGTGAACCGGCCGGCCGCATCGGTCACCGCACGCAGGGATTCCTCAGCACCATCCACAGTGACCGTCACCCCAGCCAAGGGGAGATTGGTCGTGCCATCCGGCCGCAGCGCGACCGGTTCGCTCGCGAAGACCACCCCGGAAATGGCGGTGCCCCCAACTGGAGTGGTGCTAAATGTGTCAAACCGCAGCACATGCAGCCCGCCCGGTTGACCGTCTCCGTCCGCATCCACGAGGCGGCCGGCCGCATCCTTGACCCCGGCAGCGTCAAAAATGGTGGTGATGCGCGTGCTGCCGGGAATCGGTTCCAGAAAGAACAACGACGCCTTGAGGCGGTCAGAACTCAGCTCCACCCGGCTCAAAAAGCGGCGGCCGCCAAAGCCGGCGAAGAAATTATCTTGGGTGATCTGCGCGTCGGCCGCCAGCGGAGCGGAGAAGCGCAAGACGGTTTCCCGGTTCACGGACACCCCGTTTTCACCAGCCAGCGGGGACGTGGATTGAATGGTCGTGAGGACGGCAGGCTCAAGCGTGGCCCGATACTCCTGCAGGGCCGTCTGGCCATTACCGTCGGGATCCGCGCCGGCATCGGCCGCATCCAGCCCGTTCAAAGTCGGGTGTTGCAGTTCGTAAAAGTCGGGAATCTGGTCGCCATCCGAGTCCAAGCTGGCGTTTCGCGCGACCTGTTCCACGCGGAAGAAGCTCGCCCCCCCGGTGGCCGGCGGCGAAATCAGCGGCGGCGTGAGCCCCAAACCGACGGGCCGGTCCACCGACTCCGGGGTGGCGCCCTCAAGCAGTCGGTAATAACTGGTGCCCTCGGCCGGAAAACCCAACTCCAACCGGCCCGCGGCGTTCAAAGCGGCTTCGGTGATGCGAAAGTCCTGCGCCAGCAAGGCTGCTTGGGCGAACAACAGGACCCAGGCGGATAAGCGCCGAAACCGTTGGGGAGAATTCAAAGACATGGAAACAAGAGAGTGTGAGCCGTTCCGGATGGAAAAATGTGCATGGATGGCTGCCCGCCGACCAGCCATCGCTGCGAAGGAACGGCAATTTTCGGCCACCGCCGACAGGAAGCTCGGTCCAACTGTGAGTCAATTCGCCAACCTTCACCGCCGTCTAACGAACTTTTTCACAAAACTTGCGCCCCCCCGGTTCGGCACTTCCCGGCCGCCACGGCTCCCGGCACGCTCGGCCCATGTCGTTTCCCCACTTTCTCCGCCTCCCGCGGCGTCACTGGCTCGCCCTCGCCCTCAGTTTGCTCGCGGCGTTCCCCACTGCCGCCGAAACCAAACCCCTGAACGTCGTGCTAATCTTGGCCGACGATCTGGGCGCCCATGATCTCGGTGTGACCGGCAGCCAATTTCACGAAACGCCCCACCTCGACCGGTTGGCGCGCGAAGGCATGCGTTTCACCCAAGCGTATGCGGCCGGCACGGTTTGCTCGCCGTCGCGGGCGGCGCTACTGACGGGCAAATATCCAGCCCGGCTCAAGATCACCGACTGGATCGCCGGCCACGACGCGCCGAAAGCTAAGCTCAAGCCACCCGTGGACTGGATGAAACAGCTCCCGCTCGCCGAGACAACGCTCGCTGAGCGGGCCAAGTCCGCCGGCTACGCCACCGCCCACATCGGCAAATGGCATTTGGGCGGTGAGGGCTTCGGGCCCGACCAGCAGGGCTTCGAGATAAATGCGGGCGGTTATTTCCGCGGCCAACCGCCGAGCTACTTCGCGCCTTACGGCATTCCGACGCTGCCCGACGGACCCAAGGGCGAATACTTGACCGACCGCGAAGGCGCCGAAGCGGCGAAGTTCATCGCTGCGAACCGCGACCGGAGCTTTTTCCTGAACTACTGGCCCTACTCGGTCCATACGCCGTTGCAGGCACCGGCCCACCTCGTGGCGAAGTATCAGCGCAAAGCCGCCCAGGTCGGCGGTTCGCAGAACAACGCAGTTTACGCCGCGATGCTGGAAAGCCTCGATGCGTCGGTCGGCCGGATCCTCAAGGCACTCGACGAGGCCAAAATAGCCGAGCACACCGTGGTGATTTTCGCCTCTGACAACGGCGGGTTGGTGCTCGGGCCGAATCCGCCGACGTCGAACGCGCCGCTGCGTTCCGGCAAAGGTTCGCCCTATGAAGGCGGCGTGCGGGTGCCGTTGCTGGTGAAGTGGCCCGGGGTGACCCAGCCCGGTTCCAGCAGCGCCGAACCCGTCCTCACGATGGACCTTTCCGCGACGGTGGCCGGGGCCATGACGAACGCGGAACGCGGCATGCGGAACGCGGAATTGGCGGACGGGCGCGATCTTCGGCCAGTGCTGGAAAATCCAGCGGCGAAGCTTGGGCGCGAATCCCTTTGCTGGCATTACCCGCATTATCATCCCGGCGGGGCGACCCCTTACGCCGCGATCCGTGCGGGCGACTGGAAGCTGATCCAATACTACGAAGACGGTCGCCACGAACTCTTCAACCTCGCCGCTGATCCCGGTGAACAGCACGACCACGCTGCCGCCCAACCGGAGCGGGTCATGGAACTCGCGAAGAAACTCTTCGACTGGCAGGGCAAGGTCGGCGCGCAGTGGCCGCTGTATAATCCAGCGCACGAACCCCAACCGCTCGCCCAAAACCCCGACGGTTCGGTGCTGCTCCATTCCCGGAGCGCCGCCGTGCACGGCACCGTCCTGCGCTACGAACCCATGCCGTTCAAAAACACCCTCGGCTGGTGGGGCCGCGCCGAGGATTGGCCGAGTTGGGGCTTCACGCTGACTCAGGGCGGCACGTTTGAAGTTGAGCTGCTGCAAGGTTGTGGCTGGGGCCATGGCGGCAGCGACGTGAACGTCGAAATCGGCGACGTGAAGGTGCCGTTCGTCGTCGAGGAGACGGGCCATTTCCAGAACTTCGTCCCGCGCCGCCTCGGCCGCGTGACGCTGGCGGCCGGCCCGCATTCGCTCGCGCTGAAACCGCAGCGCAAGCAGGGCGGTGCCGTGATGGACGTGCGGCAGATTCGCCTCGTGCCCGCCGCGGCCGGGCCGACCCCGGTCACGCCGGCACTGGGCGTGCTCGCGGCCAAACGCATCGTGTGGCTAGGCGACAGTATCACCTACGGCGGCGAATGGGGTGAGTTCGTCGAAGCTTGGGTGCGAATGCAGTATCCCGCGGCGGAGATCGAATTCCTCAACCTCGGGCTGCCGAGCGAGACGGTTTCCGGCCTCTCCGAAGCGGGTCATGCCGGCGGCGCCTTTCCGCGACCCGACGCCCACGAACGCCTCGGCCGGTTGCTCGAAAAAGCCAAGCCCGACCTGATCGTCGCGTGCTACGGCATGAACGACGGCATCTACTTCCCGCTCGGCGACGACCGCTTCAAGAAGTTCCAGGACGGCATCAAGCGCCTGCGCGAACGCGCCGCGCACGAAGGCGTCCGGGTGATCCACCTGACGCCGCCGGTGTTTGATCCGCGGCCGCTCGCCGGCCGGACCCTGCCGGCGGGCCGCGACGCGTATCCGCAGCCGTTCGAGGGCTACAACGACGTGCTCGATCGCTACTCGGACTGGCTCGTGAGCCAGCGCACCAACGGCTGGGAAGTCGTGGACACCCACGGGCCGATGAACCGGTTCCTCGCGGAGCAGCGCCGCTCCAACCCGGGCTTCTTACTGGCTGGCGATGGCGTTCACGCGAACACGCAGGGACACTGGTTGATCGCCCGCGAACTACTCCGCCACTTCGGCGCCGAGGCCGCGCTCGCCAACGCGGACCAACCGGACGCCTTGGTGAAGTCGCATCCGCGCGGCGCGGAGATCTTGAAACTCGTGCAGCAACGCGAACGGGTGCTGAAGGACGCTTGGCTGACACACGTCGGGCATCAACGTCCCGGCATGGGCAAGGGCAAGCCGCTGGCGGAGGCCGAAGCGGAGGCGAAGGCGCTGGCCGCCGCGCTGCGCGAAATCCAACCGTGATTCAGGCCGGGTTGCGCTCCGCCCGGAACTCCAGCGTCGGTGCTGCCGTCTGCTTTTGCCGAGGGCGGCGGCCTTCATCTTCACGATGAAATGAATTCACTTAGGCACCCGCTCGGGGGGCCGATGGGGTTTGCGGCCGGATAACCCATTCCCCCATGCCCGAACGCATCATCGCTCTCGCCGACGAGATTTCCCGCCTGGTTTCCAGTCGGGTCGGAAAAATCCAACACACCACTTCACTGACCCGCTTGCTGGCCATGAACGCCGCGATCGAGGCCGCGCGCGCCGGCGACGCCGGGGTCGGCTTTGCGGTGGTGGCCAGCGAGGTCAAGGCTGTCTCCCAAAACATCACCCACGCGGTTGCGGAGTTCCAGGATCAACTCGCGCCGCGGTTGGCGGAAGTGAATCGCTTGGGCGGGGCTCTGATCGCCCAATTGCGCGGCACCCGACTGGCCGACTTGGCGCTCAACTTGATTGAAATAATCGACCGCAATCTCTACGAGCGCTCGTGTGATGTGCGGTGGTGGGCGACCGATTCCGCCGTGGTGGAAGGCAGCGCGCACCCCGACCGTTTGGCCGCCACCGACCATTGTTCCCGCCGCTTGGGTGTCATTCTCGATTCCTACACGGTCTATCTCGACCTGTGGGTGATCGACCGGCACGGCACGGTGCGGGCCAGCGGTCGGCCGCAGCGGTTTCCCCACGCCCAAGGCACTTCCGTGGCGAAGGAATCCTGGTTTCAGCAGGCGTTGGCCACGGGGGACGGGACGCAATTCGCCGTGGCCGACATTTCCGAATGCCCGGCGCTCGACCGGCAACAAGTGGCGACTTATGCCGCGGCCATTCGTGCCGGCGGCGAAACCAAAGGCCAACCCATCGGCGTGCTCGCGGTCTTTTTTAACTGGCAAGCCCAGGCCCAGGCGGTGGTGACCGGCGTGCGTCTGACCGAGGAGGAGCGGCGGGTAAGTCGGGCGCTGATTCTCGACCGCGAGTTCCGGGTGCTTGCGGCCTCCGACGGAGTCGGCGTGCTGCGCGAAAGCTACCCGCTCCGCACCGCCGGCCAGCCCTTGGGCAGCTATGCGGACGGCGAAGGCCGCGTGGTGGGATTTGCCCTGACTCCGGGTTACGAAACCTATCGCGGCCTAGGTTGGTATGGCGTGGTGGAGCAGCGCCTCGCCGCCGCGACGAGCGGGCGCTCCAGCCCAATCGCCTCCCGTTGAGCGGGCGCTCCGAGTCCTAAGTCAGGGCACCTTGCTTCTGCCGCGGCGGACTGAAACGCTCGCGCGCCCGTGCTCCCTGAATTCAGCGTTTTCCAATGGCTGCTCGCCGTCCTCGCGGCGACGGGCGTTGGGGTGTCCAAGAGCGGCCTGCCGGGCATCAGCCTGCTGCACGTCGTCATCTTCGCACACCTGTTTCCCGGACTCGCCTCGACCGGAGTGTTGTTGCCCCTGCTCGTCGCGGGTGACGTCGGGGCGGTCCTGCTGTTCCGCCGGCACGCGCAGTGGGAGCATGTGTTTCGAACCCTACCGCCGGCCCTCCTCGGGGTGGCACTGGGCTGGGCGGTGATGGGCTGGACCCAACGACAGGGCATCCCGGCGGTGCGTTTTAATCCGGTGATCGGCGGCATCGTGCTGACCCTGGCGCTGGTGCAATTGGGTCGAAATTGGAAACCCGACCTCTTTGCCCGCGTGCCATCTTCGGCCGGCTTTGCTTGGACGATGGGTCTGATCGCCGGCGTGACGACGATGCTGGCCAATGCCGCGGGCCCAGTCATGGCGCTTTACCTGCTGGCCGTTGCGTTGCCGAAGGCCGCCTTCGTAGGCACCGCGGGCTGGTTTTTTCTGCTGATCAACCTGTGCAAGGTGCCGTTCAGTGCCCAGCTCGGGCTTATCCAAGCATCGAGCCTCACCTTCAACCTCCTGCTCGTGCCCGCCACCGTAGCCGGGCTATTGCTCGGCCGGAGTCTCGTCGCGCGCCTGCCCCAAAAGTGGTTCGACTCCTTGGTGCTGCTCTTCGCCCTGTTCGCTGCCGCGAAGTTGCTGTCCTCGGGCTGAAACGCCTTTACGGCCGGGTTTCGTCAGCACTCAGCCCGGCGCCAGAACCGTCCGCCGCGACGGTGTCAATGTGGGGGATCCGTCTGGGCAGGGAGCAAACCCAGCATCGGCTTCAGAGGGCGCCGCTTTCCGAGCTCGCGCTCAGTCGAGCCAAGGCCTAGCGCCGCCCTGACCGAGGCAGCTCGCCGCCCGTGGGTTCAAAGCTTCTTCCGCGCCGCGTTTTTGAACGGCCTGTGAGGGAACGCCGGGGCCGCCGACCCGCTCCTCGGCACCGTCCACGAGGGTCTGCAACACGCGCACAGTTCGCACCTCGGCACCCTGATCACCCTCGCGCCGCTGCTCGGCCTGCTCGGCACCGTCACGGGCATCATGCACTCGTTCAACTTCGTGGGGGACGACCCGCTCGCCGCCACCAAGGTCAGCGGCGGCATCGCCGAGGCGCTGATCGCCACCGCGTGCGGCCTCGGCATCGCGATCCTCTGCCTGTTCCCGTTCAACTACTTCAACCGCTGCCGGCACCGGTTCCGGGCGCAGCTCGAACGCACGATCAACCACGTCGAGCTGTTCGCGGAATCCGCCAAACACCACGGCCACGACCTGGAAGTCTTCGCCCGGCAACGTGCCGTCGCCGCCCGCCCCAACCGCTGAGGAGCGCCATGCCCGTCAAACTGGGTTCCAAGCTGCCGTCGCCCCCCGGACGAGGCGCGCATCGAGATCGTGCCGTTGATCGACATCATGTTCTTCCTGCTCGCGGCCTTCATGCTTGTGAGCCTGAGCCTGGTGAATCGGAAGAGCGTGAAGGTCAACCTGCCCACCGCGACTACCGCCACGCCGGACACGCGGAAGGACTTCGTGAACCTCTCCGTGGACCAGGCGGGACTCGCCTACCTCGACACGAAGCCGATTGGAAACCACGAACTCGTGTTGGCGCTCACCGCGTTGCAAAAGACCAACGCCGAACCGCGCGTCTTTATCAGTGGCGACCGCGCCGCCCGGCACGGCGACGTGATCCGGGTGCTGCTGCTCGCGGGCCTTTGCGTGGTCCAATGGCGCGACAACCGCCGGGTGAACCTAGAAGCCGCCAACCTTACCCGAATCCGTCACGAACAGGTCGCCAAGCTGGACGAACACGCCAAGACCATCGCCGGGCTGAGCGCCGACCTCGACCGCTTCCGAGCCCGGCTTCAGGACGCATCCGCCCTCGCCAAGGAGGCCGAAGCCAAGCTGCGTCCGCTCGAACGGGAAGTCCGCCAAGTTACCCAGGAGCGCGACCAGCTCAAGGGCAGCGTCACCGACTGGTCTGCCGCCGTGACCGTGCGGGACGAACGCCTGAAGGAATTCGCGACCCAGCTCCAAGAACTCGCCGCCGGCCGCAATGAGGCCGTGACGAAGTTCAACGACCTCGCGGGCAAGTATAACGCCGTAGTCATCGAACTGAACGCCGCCCGCGCCCGCCTCGCCGCCTTGGCGACCAACGGGCCGTCGGCTCGCCGCACCCCAGAGCCGGAATTACGGCTCAACGACGGGTAGCTTAGGTCTACCGGCGGGGCATTGTCCGGAATACACCCAGCCGTAAAAGTCGGCACCACAACCCGCCCCGTAAAATCCCCGACCGAGCACTGGCCGCGATTCCGCGGGCGGGCAGCGGACAGCCGGTTGCCGCCGCCCAAGCATGCCTTGGCGGCGGGTCAGGTGGCCTGGCGCGGACCTAGGGCGACGCAGCGGACCCGGCCTCCCGGGAAGTCGTTGACCGGATTGCGGAACAGCGAGGCGAGGTTGCCGAGCAGGCGAGCCACTCGAGCATCCCGGTGGAACCGGGCCGCCTCTGCGTGCGTCTTGCGTTCACCGGCCCGCGCATACAGCCGCCGGTGGTCCACGAACGGAATTTCGATCGGCCGGGCTTTCTCGGGGTCTGCCTGAGCCAAGATGGCTTTAACGACGCGCAGGATCAGCCGGACGCACCGCCGGAGGTGCTCGGCCCGTTCAAAGGCGCCCGCGAGGGCGTAGGCATGTTTCCTGAGGAAGCGGGCGCTACGCCGGGAATCCGCCAGTTGAGCGCGGACATACTCAAGGGATTCAAGGACTTCCTCCGGCCGGGCAAGCACGGCCTGCAGGCCGGGAAAGCCGGTAAGCCGGGTCAGTCGTTGCAGGCCCCAGCCGGCCGTCGGCGTGCGCCGCTCCTTAGGCAGGGGGGCGAGGACGGAGATGCCCCGGTGGACGACCGGCGCGGGCAGCCGCTTGGACACTTCGGAAAAGTCGAAGAACGCGGTCGCGTGGTCATAGGCCCAGGCGAACTGTTGCCGCAACCGGGCTTCCGGTTGGTGCCGCACTTGGTCGTAGGCATGCGCGGATCGGCAGGAGAAAATGTCCCAGCCCGAGCAGGCCAGGCCGATGCTGCAGCACATGTCCTCGAAGGAGCCGCGGCGCCAGACGTGGAAGACCTCGCCGTGGGCGGAAGCCAAGTCGTCAATGGCCCGGGGGTGCAGCAGTAGCGCGCAGGTCTTGGGAATACGGGTGCCGCCGAAGGCGAAGAGGATGCTGAAATTGATCAGCCCGTCGCGATCGAAGACGGGCGGGAACGAGGCGCTCTGCGCGGACGTGCCCAGCCGGGGCTGGTAGGCGCGGGCGCGGATTTCGGTCGCGTGGCGGGCGAGGTCGCGGACACCCCGGACGCAGGGCGCGACGGCGCCTAGGACGTTGCGGTGGCGGGACAGCAGCCGATACAGGTCGCCGATCCCGTCGGTCACCGCGTCGTCGTCGTGGATCAGCACCGGAGCGTCGAAGGTGCGGTCCCCTGCCTCGCGCCGGCATCGGATTTCGCGCAGCGCCACGTTGCGCGCGTAGCCGGCGGTGCGGGTGAAATCGTCGCCGGGAACCTGGGGGGCGGCAACGACGAGGAATTGCGGGGCCGGCCGCCCGTGGGCCTTGGCTTGGGCGCGGAGGGCAGTGAAGTAGTCGTCCAGCCGGGAGCGCTGGTTGGCGGACAGCCCGTTGTCGGCGATGACCACCTTGAAGTTGCGCCGGGCCGTCTCCGGCAAGGCGGGCCGCTGGTGTTCCAAGGCGAGGAGTAGGTGGTGGAGGGTATTGATGCGGGCCCCGGGATCGAGGACCGGGCGGCCGTCATTGTAGGTGGCGATCACCACGATCAGCCCCTCCTCGAAGGTCCGCACCGGCGGCGGGCCATCGCCGGTGTGACGAGTCCAGGCCCGGAGCAGCGTTTCGTGCAGCGCGCGCTGCCGTTGCCGTTGCCGGGATGAGGCGCTCGCATCGGCGGGCGCGTCGCCGGCGGCGGCCTCGGCTACCGGCTCAAAGGAGGGGTGGGGCGAAAGTTTCATCGGGGGGCGGTCCGGCCTTCGGCACCCCACAGCGTGCCCGACGGGCGGGCTCGCCGAAACCATTTCTCCGGCTTTTCGCTTCCGGGCGGATGAGGCCCCCGGCCACGCTCCCAAGATGAACGCCACCCCGCCCGCCGCTCCGCCGGACCCCGCCGTGCCGCTGGACGAACTGCGGCGCCGCGGGGAGGCCGTGGCCGGTCCGGACGGCCTGCGGGTGCGGGCGCCGCGGACCGGCGAGTGGCTGCTGATCTTGGCGCTCACGGATCTGGACGGCACCGCCAATGACGAGCGGGTGCCGGAACCCGCCCGGCTGGCGACCGTGGGCCCGGCGCGGGCGGCCTTTGCCCGGCTGCACGAAAGCGGGGTCGCCACGGGCATCTGCACGGCGCGGAGCCTGGGCGAGGCCCGGGAGTATCGGGAGTCGCTCGGGGTGGACGGGCCAATCATCGCGGAAAACGGCGCGGTGTTCGTGCTGCCCGACGGGACGTGCCGGCGGCTCGGTGACGCCGGCACGCTGGCGGCGGCGGTGGCCGCGATTTCGGCAGCGGTGGGCCGGCCGGTGCCCAGCAGCCTCGACTGGCCAGGCCTAGAGGCAGCTTGGGAAGCCGAGCGGCAGGGCCGGGCGCCAGTGTGCCTCGGGCACGAAAGCCGGGCGGCGCTCCGGCGGGCCGCGGACCGGGTCGCCTCGTGCTTCTTAGTGGGCCTGTCGCCCGGCGAAAAGGAGGTCGCGACGCGGCTGGCCGCGGCGGCCGGCCTAGATGCCTTCGGCGATCTGCTGCACCTGGTGCCACGGCCGGCGGACAAGGGCCTAGCCCTGGGGGAGCTGCTGGACTCGCTGCGCCCGCCGGCCACCGCGGCGGTCGTCCCGATCGTCTTCGGGAACGGCGTCAACGACCTGCCGCTGTTCGCCCGGGCGCTCCGGGCGGGCGGGGCGGCCGTGCTCGTGGGCGACGTGGCTTCCGCCAGCGGCTTCCACTTCGACCCGGTCCGGCATCCGGTGCCGGCGGGAACAATCACCGTGCCCGGAGTGTCGCACGGCCCGGCGATTCTCCGCAGCCTGCCGCGGATCGCGGAGTTCTTCGCGGGGCAATACGGGTTCCGCTTCCCTTGGGAGGAGGCAGGGGAACGCTCGCCGGCCGCCCCCGAGATCCCGTAACCGGACGAACCACGGCCAGGCGGCGTAACAGACACCGCTCAGCCAGTGACGCGGTCGAATTCCTCGGGCAGTTCCCCGTCGCGCCCCGGATTCACCATGCCTACGTAGTCGATCATGCCGCCGAGCCGGTCCGCGAAGCTCTCTCGGCCTTCGCGCTTGGCGGCGTCCAACCCATTGCACCGCGCATCGTGCAAAATGGCACGCAGGCGACGGGCTTCGGATTACTGAAACCAACGACACTTGAACCTCGCAACCCAGTCCCGAGTTCAGCCGCGGCACTCTGGCCATCCTCCCGGCAGATGAGTTTGTCTGCGGTCCGTGGGTGGGCGACCGCTTGGGCCGAATTTTGATGGCAGTCAAACAACCGGGCGGCCGCAGTTGCCAGTTCCTACTCGGTTTGCCGATAATATACCCGCACCGTGAAAGATCTGACCCGCAATACCAAGCTCTGGGGCATCTCGGCCGGCGTGGCTCTTGGCGTCGCCGTCGGCGGCGGTCTTTACACGTTCATCTATGCCAAGGGCGGGTCGTATCTGACCAACAATCCGCAGGCCTGCGCCAACTGCCACATCATGCAGGACCATTACGACGCTTGGATCAAGTCGAGCCACCGGTCCGTGGCGACTTGCAACGACTGCCACACCCCGCCCGGCCTGATCCCGAAATACCTCACCAAGGCCGAGAACGGCTTCTTCCACTCGCTCTACTTCACGACCGGCAACTTTCCCGACCCGCTCCGCATCAAGGAACGGAACCGCGCCGTCACCGAATCCGCCTGCCGCAAATGCCACACCCCCATCGTCGAAGCCATCGAGGCCCACGCCGGCAACGGGCAGACAGCCTGCCTGCAATGCCACGGTGACGTCGGCCACCCGCTTCGCTGAACCGCCTTTTCCCCGCCATGAATACTGAAGTCCCCATCCCCGCCCGGACCCGCAGCCAGGCCTTTCGCGTCTCGCTGCTGGTCATCTTGGTCGCCATCGGTGTGACCATCGTCGGCCTGGCGTTCCTGACCAACATCATGGAGCGCAAACGCGAGGCGAAGAACCCCTTCTTTCGGGTCGTGGAACTCACCGATGACACCACGGACCCCGCGGTGTGGGGAAAGAACTTCCCGTTCCAATACGACGACTACAAACGCACCGTGGACCAGCAGCGCACGAAATACGGCGGCAGCGAGGCGATGCCCCGCACGCCGACCGGCGCGGACCCCCGCTCCACCGTGGCGCAGTCCCGCCTAGAGGAAGATCCCCGGCTCAAGACGATGTGGGCCGGTTACGCTTTCTCGAAGGATTTCCGCGAGGAACGCGGCCACGCCTTCATGCTCGACGACCAGACCTTCACCGAACGCCAGCAGGTAGTGCAGCAGCCGGGGACCTGCATGCACTGCCACGGTTCGGTCTATGTGCCCTACAAGAAGCTGGGCGACGGGGACCTGATCAAGGGCTTCGAGAAGATGAACCAGATGCCTTACACCGAGGCCCGCAAACAGGTGGAACATCCGGTCACCTGCATCGACTGCCATGATTCGCAGACCATGGCCCTGCGCATTACCCGCCCTGGCTTCATCGAGGGCATGAAGGCCCTGAAAGCCGGCCAAGGCGTGCAGGACTACGAGGTGAACCGCGACGCGACGCGCCAGGAAATGCGCTCCTACGTCTGCGGCCAATGCCACGTGGAATACTACTTCAAGGGCCCCGAGAAACGGCTCGTCTATCCGTGGCATAACGGCCTCGAGGCGGACAAGATCCTCGCCTACTACGACGAGGTCGGCCACAAGGACTGGACGCATGCGGACAGCGGCGCACCGGTCCTCAAGGCCCAGCACCCTGAGTTTGAGCTCTGGAATCAGGGCATCCACGCCCGCTCCGGCGTCGCCTGCGCCGACTGCCACATGCCGTTCAAGCGCGTCGGCGCCACCAAGATCAGCGACCACCACGTCCGCAGCCCGATGCTGAACCTCAACCACGCCTGCCAGACCTGCCACAAATGGCCCGAGGCAGAGCTCAAGGCCCGCGTCGAAACCATCCAGGACCGCACCTTCAAGATGCGCAACCAGGCGATGGACGCCCTGATGGACCTGATCAAGGACCTCAAGTCGGCGAAGGCCAGCGGGGCCTCCACCAACGCCCTCGCCAAGGCCCAGGACTACCAGCGCAAAGCCCAGTGGTATCTCGACTTCATCGAGGCGGAAAACTCCATGGGCTTCCACGCCCCGCAGGAAGCCGCCCGCCTGCTGGCCGAATCCATCAATAACGCGCGGCTCGGCCAAGTGACGATTCGCGACGGGAAGTGAACCAGCCGACGGGTGCCGCCGCCTAGACGTCAGCCTAGGCAGCGAACGCCGTTACTTCCGGCTCCGCAAACCGCAGTCGGCCCGTATTCAAGGGCACTTGCCCGCCAGCGGCGAGCCGGGTGGGCCGATGAACCGAGGGGGCAGGCTCCGCTTCACCACGCCGCTGGAGGCCGCCGCCGTTATCGGCACGGACCAGTTTTTCGCCACCGCCGCCAGCCGCAAGCTGCTGGGCCGCGCGCCGATACGTGGCCGCGGCCAAGGTCCGAACAGGAATTCAGGCCGGCGGCAAGCGGCATCCGCCGGCGCGACGGTGCAAAAGTCGGCGGATGCGGCCGGGAAAGGAGAAAACAAATCATCGCTGGCCGGGGGACGCCGCTTTCCGAGCTCGGGCCCGGTCGCGCATGCTGAAGCCGACGGTTTTTGAACGGCTTGGCCGCTTCGTAATGGGAGCCCGGCCTCCCGCCTTTGGCCCCTCGCCGAAGGGAGAACCAGCCCCGCGAAACTAACTCCGCATGAACTGAAAATGAACTCTACCTCCTACTCCTCTCCCCGAGCTGGCCTCGGGTTGACCTCTCCCTGGCGCGTTGGTTTGATCGTGCTGACCGCGGGCTTGTCATTGGCTCTGTCGTCGCCGGCCAGCGCCGCCACCCTGTTCCGGTTCGACTTCGATGAAGGCAGCGGCACTTCGGTCACAAATACCGCCGGCACGCTGATCGGTATCTTGGGCCAACCCGCCGACACGTTGGTGCTCCCTGCGGCCAACGACAATTCCCCCGCTGGCACCGTGGGCGACCGTTCCCTCACCCTCGCGGACCCGGATGGTTTCCTGGTGCTGAGCGCGACCAACGCGCCCGCCTTGGCGGCCACCGACACCCCCATCACCGCGGAAGCCTGGGTCTTTCTCCCGGCCGAGGCCACGCCCCGTTACGAAGCCATCGTCGGTTACGGCGATACGTGGAAGCTGGGACTCACCTCGGCGGGCGAATTGACGTTTACTCTCCGCACCGTGGCCGACGTCTCGCTGACGGGCGTCATGCCTCCGCTCGGCGTCTGGACCCACCTCGCCACTGTTTGGGAGCCGGGCTTGGGCGTGACCTTCTACATTGATGGCGTCAACGCTGGCTTCGTGGCGGAGACCCGCGGCCTGCGGGCGCCGGTCAATCCTTACCTCGGCATCGGTGGCAACGGCGCACTGTCCGAACCCCTCAACGGCTCGATCGACCGCGTGCGGGTGCACCGAGCCGTTTTGACCGCCGCTGAATTGGATTCCGTGGCCGCCACGCCCAAGACGCCGCTGGCTTCGACCATCGTGGCATTCAACCTGAACGAGTCAGCCGCTCCCTACGCCAATACTGGCACCGTCGGCGGCAGCGCCATCCCCGCCCAACCCATCCGCCTCGCCCTCCTGACGCCGACTTTTGTGTCGGATTCGCCGTCCGGCAAGGCGGGGGACTATGCGTTGGCCTTCGACACCACGGACCTACTGCGCGTGGATGATCCCACCCAAGTCATCACGCTCGCCGGGGATGGACTGGCAGGCGACTTTACGATCCAGACTTGGGTCAAGCCGGGGGTGAGCCCCACTGCCCGTGGGGTCCTGTTCGGCAGCTTCGGCCCCGGCGGCGCGTTAAGCTTCTCCCTGACCTCTGATCGCAAGATCTTCGTCACCACCTACGGCATCGCCGACATTGCCACGAGCGCTGGGTTTCCCAACGACGGACTCTGGCATCACCTCGCGGTCGTGCATCAGGGCGGCCAGAGCCTGAAATTCTACGTGGACGGCGTCCTCGGCGACACCCTGCCCTACACCAACGGACTCAACGCCCGGGGTGAAACTTGGTTCTGGATCGGCTCCGAATTCGCCGGCGGCCTCCGCTACGTGGGCCTGCTGGACCGCCTGCAATTGGCCAATGAAGTGATCGAACCCAAGAACCTCGATTATCTCGCTATCCCAGGAGTGATCCCGGGCACCCCCGACCTTGAAATTGGCACGGCCGTCTCCATCGCGTGGCCGACCACTTCGCCAGGTTTCGTGCTACAAAGCACCACCGACCTCGTGGAACCCAAGACC
>CAIJLV010000076.1 GCA_903821635.1 uncultured Verrucomicrobiota bacterium
AAAAGATCCGTTGGCCGGCAACTTGATCATCAATGCGGTAGTTCTTATAGGGGGTTTCCAGCAGGTAACTGCCGGAATGCGGGGCAGTTCGGACGACGATGCGATGGCGGGCAAAGACCCACTGGTCGCCCCAGACTTCGGCCAATCCGCTGCCGAACGCGGCTTCAAGGCCCAGTTCCACCAGAATATCGGTGGTCAGGGAGCCATTTTTTAGGTCCACCCCCGCCGGAATGGGGAACGTGCCGGTCGCCGCCGCGTGGAAGTAGAAATGCTCATCCAAGAAGGTGCCGGCGGGCGGAAATTGATAGAACTCCCCAGTCTGGCCCAAGCCGACTGGCCCGACGATCACCCAAGCGTTGTCGATCTCGGCCTGGATCTGTGCGGTGCCCAACTCCATGGCGAGGCCGGTCTTGTCCTGATACCACTGCGGAAAGCCGCCAAAGTGATCGCGTGCCAGCGGGTCGGCGTTGACCGGGCCGTGCTGCTCCAACTGGAAGCGGGCGGGGGCAATGGTGAGGGCTGGTTTCTCCAGCGTGGGTGGTGGCAACTGCGCTTGGGCAGAAATGCCCGTGCTGAGCCAGAGGCTCAGACCGGACAGCGTGCCAGCCGCGAGGTTCCGCAGAACCACGTCGCCTGGGGCTGAGTATGATTTTATGTTCATGGATGAAATTGAATCCAACACAGCTTCATACGCGCCCAGGATGCCAACGTGATTAGAAACGTGAAAAAGCTAAAACCCCACTGAATGACAGGTTCTTATGAAGTGATCGCACGGCGTTTAAATCGTGCGGTGCCGGGGAAAAAGTCGGCAGTGCCTAAAAAAATTTAGCGGGCACCGTGAAAAAACTTCGGGTCGCCTCGACGCGCAACCGAGCTCTCGCCGTTGGCTGAAGGGGCACTTCAGAGCTGGTTTAGGCTGGCACCCCAAGTATGAGCTGAGCCTGCGAGGCCACGGAGTGCGGCCCCTTCGGAAGGCTGGGAAGATCGTGCCTGCTCCCCGATCAAACGGGGGCGGCGGGCTAGCGGGATTCGGTCGGGGGCTGATACAGGTCCAACCCCGTGCGCCAACTTTGCCATAGCAGGATCAAGGGCAGCACGCTAGTCCCCATGAGGAGGAGCCACAGGCGGCGAGAGGATTCCGTGTTTGGGGCAAAGAGGGGCGTGGTTTGCATGGCCACTCCGGGTTGCACCGCCTGGACACCTTTCGGGAGCGGCGGTGGCGGGGTTGGCGGCCAAGGCGCGAGTGCGGGCAGGACCGCGGGCGGGTTAAGTTCCAGCCGCAGCGTCGGCACAACGGCTGCGGGGACCTCGCCCGGGACGGTTGCCACCGTCGAGTCGGTCGGGGGGGCAGCCGGGTGCACCACCGCAGCGGTCAGCGGGAGGAACCAGAACCAAAACAGTGCGAGGGCAATCGCCTTCGGCCAGCAGAGAATCACTATCAACATTTTACCTTGGTCTAACGGCGGGCAGACCAGCGCCAACGTTGGGTAGTTTAGTTGGTTCGAGTGGGACTGTGGCTGGGTTCCCGCGAGCCATCCCAAGGCTGTTTGCGGGCGCTTGGGCAGCCGGTGGGGCATCGTTAGCTGCGGCTGCTTAGGGGTTTCACTTAACCCAAAGTGATTAATTCGGTCGGCGTCGAAAAGACCGGCGTGAAGGTCCGGGGCTTGACCCAATCCCGAGTGGGTCGGGGGCCATCCCAGCGGACGAGCCGACGTGGCCTGAGCAAACGCCGGTTCTGCGCCATCGGCGGCCGACCTGGCTTCGCCGTAACCTGTTTCCCCCACTTCTCCTCCACCCCTCCCAAGGTTCTGGGGTGCCGGAACAGAGGCAGACAGTGGCTGACCCGAACACTGAATATTCAGCGAGCGACCTGTTTTAACCTTTCGCTGCCCGTCACCGTCCCAGAACCCCGCTTTCCCCCTTCCGCCATGTGTTCCCCCGCCTCACCTTCAGACCTTTCCTTCGGCCGGCCGCCGGCCCCGTTCCGCTTGGGCCTCGCGCTGCTACTCCCCTGCTTGGGTGCCTTCGCCGAGGAGGTTCAGACGGTGACGGAGCGGGGCCCGCACCAGCAGCGGGTGGAGACCATCCGGACCATTCAGGATGCGCTAGGCAATACTCTCGCGACGACCAATTCCTACGTCCAACTGGAGACGGGCCTGAACTTCCGCAACGCGGAAGGCAACTGGGAGGAATCCAAGGCCGAATTTGTCGGCGAAAATGGCTGGGCGGTGGCCCGCAAGGGACTGCATCAGGTCGCCCTCTTCCATAACCTCAATGTTGAGGGCGCCGTCGTGATGCGCACCCCCGAGGGCAAACGCCTGCGCAGCCACGTTTACGGGCTGGCCTTCTACGACACCGCGAGCGGCCAGTCGGTGCTGATCGCGTCGGTGAAGGACGCGGAGGCGCAGCAGGTGACCGCCAACGAGGTGGTCTATTTTGACGCCTTCGCGGAACTCGCGGCCGACATCCGTTATTCCTACACCAAATCCGGCGCCGAGCAGGACATCATCCTGCGGGAACAACCGCCGGCCCCGGAACAGTTCGGTTTCAACCCGGAAACCACCCGGCTGGAGGTCTGGACCGAGTTTGTGGAGGCGGAAACCCCCGCGAAAACCGCCAGCCTGTTGAACGGCGACGCCGTCGCCCGCGGGACCGAGGCCCCGTTGGTCGATGAAACGCTGAGCTTCGGTCAGCTTGGGATTGGCCAGGGACGCACCTTCCAACTGGGACAGGAATCCGATGCCCTCAGCTACGTGGCCAAGAACTGGATCGAAACCGGGGATGGCGGCAAATTCCTCGTGGAAACCGTGGCGGTGGACTCCGTCGCGGAAGGACTGCGGCAACTCCCCGCCGGCAAGGGCGGAGCCCAGCTGCGCAAACCCCATGCGGGTCGGCTTTACGCGGGTTACCGGGCGCCTGCCCGGATACCGGCCAAAGACGTCCAGGGAGCCGGAATCCGGCGGCTGGACCGTAGCCGCGACGTGGCCGCAGTTACCGCCTTCGGCCGCCCTGGCTTGGTTTTGGACTACGTGACCAGCAACGGCAGCCTGACCAACCAGGTCTTCAAGCACAGCGAAACCTATTACATCGCCGGAACCGTCACGCTGACGGGGACCAATTCAGTTTTTGAAGGGGGCACCGTCCTGAAGTTCGCCAATACCAACACGCCCAAGGTGGTGGTGAACACCCCGGTGACGTGGCAGGCTTCACCCTACCGGATGGTCATCCTCACCAGCCGGGATGACCACACGGTCGGCCAGGCCGTCGGCACCAACGCCCTCTCCGGCTATTACGCCGACACCGCGTTGCAACTGGAGGCAGCGACCGCCGCGACCAATTTCAACCTGGGCCACCTGCGGATCGCCCACGCCAAGAAGGCCATTGTGTTGAACCAGCGGTCGGGCCACGTCTTCAGCCACCTGCAACTGCTCAACTGCCAGAACGGCATCAATCCCACCAGCGCCGACTTTAGCCTGCGCAACGCGCTGTTCGCCAACGTGCTGACCAACTTCAACGGCAGCAGTTCCACCAACCGGGCGGAACACCTCACCGTCAACGGGGCGAACTGGTTCAACGGCAACAGCACGTTCAGCACGGCCAACCTGACCGTGACCAACTCCCTGCTGGTGGCAGTGACCAACTACGGCAACTACACCGGCGTTTCGGTCAGCACGGCCAGCAGTCCCAGCGGGGTGTTCGAGACGGTCGGCGGCGGGGCGCATTACCTGGTGGCGGGCAGCGCCTACCGGAACGTCGGCAACGCCGGCATCAACACCAACCTGTTGGCGGACCTCAGGCAGATGTCGACCTACGCGCCGGCGTGGCTGACCAACGACGTGGCAGTCAGCACGACCCTGACACCGCAGGCGCAGCGGGATACCGATACGCTGGATTTGGGCTACCACTACAGCCCGCTGGATTACCTGACCACCGTGCTGTCGGTCACGAACGCCACGCTCACGATCAATCACGGGGTAGCGCTGGGCCATTCCGGTTCGGCCAGCCTGTGGCTGAAGACGGGTTCCAGCCTGAAGTCGGAAGGCTTGCCGCAGCGCTTGAACGTGTTCGCCCGCTATCCGTTCGTGCAGGAATCCCCCGTCCCGGGGGCGGCCGCACACGGCTTTGGCTGGGGCACGTTGAATACCGCCAACGCCACCTCGCCGGAGCCGGTAATCGACTGCCGGTTCACCGCCTTCTACGCCGACCAATCCGACTATCATCTTTATTCGGACGGCACCGGGAGCGGCACGTTCCGCGTTCAGTCCGTCAGCCTCCGGGACTGCCAGCTCCACGGCGGGAAGAGCCAGTTCGCCAACTACAGCACCAACAACCTGCCCGTGGTGCTGGGCAACAACCTCTGGGTTCAGGCGTCCCTGCTGGCATCGGGACCGGTGATCCTGACCGCCTACAACCAGCATTGGTGGAAGGGATACTTCGAGTTCCTCGACGGCACGAGCGGTTCAATTGTCCGCAACAGCGTCTTCGACAACACGACGCTCGCCGTGGAAGCGGTCACCATTACCAACTCGCACAACGGTTACATCCCCACCGCGGCCGCCAAGCTGCCGGGCACGGGCGGCAACGATGCGACCGCCGCCACCTTCACCTACGCCGTAAACGTCACCGGCAGCCCCCGTTGCTTGCATAGATGTGATAGTGCAAAACTATGACATCTATGCCGCGAGGGAGCGGGGAACGGGACGGAATCTGGCCCAGTTGGCGGGGGTGATTTCGACGACCTGCCGGTTGGTCAACGCGGGGAGTCGGGTGAGGACGTCCCTGAGGTAGGCGTAGGGATCGAGCCCACGGCGGCGGCAGCTCTCGATGACGGTGTAGAGGATGGCGCTGCGGTCCCCGGCGGTGTCCGCGCCGACGAAGAGCCAGTTCTTTTTGCCCAGGGCGGTGGGCCGGATCGCATTTTCGACGAGGTTGTTGTCGATCTCCACGCGGCCGTCCCCGAGATACACGGTCAGGGTGGGCCATTGCCCGAGGGCGTAGGCGATGGCTTCCCCGAGCAGGCTCTTGGGCAGCATGCGGGGTTGCACCCGGACGAGGGCGCGGTGGAGCCGTTCCACGATCACCCGGCTGTGGCTGGCGCGGACAGCGGCCCGGAGTCTGGGGCCGGCCCGCAGTTCCCGCAGCTCCGCTTCGACCCGATACAGGTGCTGGAGTTGGCGGAGGAACCAGCCGGTGAGCTTGGGGGACTGGTCGCGGGCGTCGTGGAACTTGCGCCGCACATGGGCCCAGCAGCCGGCCAGGACCAACGGCCGGGGATGTTGGCGGGCAAAGGCGGGATAGGCGGCGTAGCCGTCGCATTGCACGGTGCCGGTGAAGTCCACGGGCAATACCTCCGCCAGACAGCCGGTGGCGCGACTGGTGGCCCAATGGAAGACCACGTCGCCGCGCGGGGCCGCACAGACCCAGAGGTAACCCTGCCCGGTCTGGCCGCCGCCGGGATCAAGGTAATCCACCGGCGTCTCATCGACCTGCACATAACCGCCGGCGAGCACGCCGGTTCTGATCTGCTGATAAACGGGCCGGAGCCAGTCGGCGGCCAGTTCGACCCAGCGGGCCAGGGTCTGGCGGGGCAGGTTCACGCCGTGGCGGGTGGCGAAGATGCGTTCCTGGCGGTAGAGCGGGAGATGGTCGCAGTATTTGCCGACCAAGACGTGGGCCAACAACCCCGGGGCCGGCAGGCTGCGGTCCTGCAGGCGCGCGGGCAGCGGGGCGATGATGGGGGCCGCGTCGCGGTCGGCTTTGCGGACATACTTGGGGCGGATCAGCCGGCGGCGCAGGAAGCGGCCCGGCTCGTAGTCGAGCTGTTCGCTGACCTCCTGCCCGATCTTGCGCCATTCGGTGGGGGCGGCCTGCACCGCCGAGGGTTCGAGCACCTCCTCGACGACCGGAAGGTTTTCGGGCAGCCGGGGTGCGCGTTCCTTGCGTGGACGTGGTAGCGCAGGCATGGGCACCGGTTCCGGCGTCACCATCACCGGGGTCGCGGGCAGTGTCAGGAGCAGTTCCAGTTGCCCGGCGGAGAGCCGTTCGCTCGTCGAGCCGAAGACCCGTTTGACCAGCCGGTCCACCTTCTGGCGGAGCAGCGCGTTCTCCGCCTGCAGCGTCGCCACGGCCGCCAACGCCGCCTCCAGCTGGCGGGTGAGTTCGGCTTCGCGGGGTGTCATGCGGCGGATGCGTTTGCAAAAGCAAACGACGTGCCGGGATCACCGGCGAGAACCCCTATTCCCGCTGATACCACGGGCGCAGCTTCGCCCCGCGCAGATCGACCCCGTCGGTCAAGAGCGTCAGCGCCTCCGGGGTCAGGGACAGCTTGGCCGCGCCCTCCGCGGGCTTGGGCCAGGAGAAGGTGCCCTGTTCCAGCCGCTTGGTGCAGACCCACAGCCCGGTGCGGTCCCAGAACAGGATCTTCAGCCGGGTGCGCCGGCGGTTGGTAAACACGAACAGGGCGCCGGTCTGCGGTGTCTCCTGCAGCCGCTCCGTCACCAGCGCGTGCAGGCCGTCGAAGCTCTTGCGCAGGTCGCACGGGTCCAGCGCCACGAACACCTTCAGGCTCCCGGCAAAGCTCAGCATGGCCCGAGCCCCCGCAGCAGCGCCACCACCAGCGGCACTTGGGCTGGACTGGTGAACCGCAGCCGCACCCCGGCGGGCAGTTCCAGTTCCACCGGAGCAAAAGCCTCCGTCGGCGGCACCGCGGCTTCCACAAACCGCACCGCCGGCGCTTTCCCCGGCCGGCCGCGCCGATGCAGCCAGCCCGCCAAGGTCGGATACTTCACCCCCACCAGCCGCGCAAACTCCGCCGCGCTCACGCCGCTCCCGTCAAACGCCGCCAGGATCTCCGCCCGCTGTCCGGCCGACCGGCGCACACGCCCTCGGGCATCCGAACGCAGCAACGCCAACCGCCCCTTCGTAGATGTCATAACGCACACCCTATGACTTCTACGCTATCGCTGAACAGAGGTGCCACGCACCCCGCTTACCCTACGCCGGCAGCGGCCTGGGAAGTTGGTATCATGCGAGCACCGACTTCCTGAATGACGGGAACCAGTCCGCCGGGGCCGCCGGTCTGTATCACCACACGGTGCAGACCACCCAGGCCAAGGACTCCGGCAACGTGGACCTCGGCTTCCATTACGTGGCGCTCAATGCCGCCAACGGGCTGCCCAGTGATACCGACGGGGACGGTCTCCCCGACTACCTGGAGGACCGCGACGGTGACAACACCGTCGATGCCGGCGAGACCGATCCGGCCACCTCCAACAACGGCGTCTCCGGCAGCGGCGCCGGTGCGCTCGTGGTGTTCACCCCGCTTCTGTAAGACTAAGAACCCGTCATACCTTTGCTATTTCATGAACAGCTTGTTTTCCAGAAACCAGAAGTCGCTGGCCGCGGTTATCCTCCTGCTGGGGGGAGGCGTAGCGTGGGAAGGGCGGGCGCTAGTGGGCGGTGTGGTCACGCAATGTTCGCGGCCTATTGGAGCTTCCATGCAGCGGGCGACCGGCACAGCTACCCTGGGCAAGGTAGGGGGTCCATGTTTGCTCTACTGTCTGCCCGCCAATCTATTACACTGTTGAAGAATCAAACTATACAGATGAAACGCTTACCGATGTGCTGACGGGAGGAGTCAATTGCCCACCCCATAACGTAACACATCATCGCCGCGTCAATGAAGGATGGATTACGTATGATAAATTTAACGCTCCCGACAATCCCGGCCCCACTCTTCGGGAGGGTTGCTACGGGACTCCGAAAACAATTACCGGCGTGGCGACCGGCGAAGTGAGTCTCACGGGGGCCGG
>CAIJLV010000077.1 GCA_903821635.1 uncultured Verrucomicrobiota bacterium
ATCCAGGAGCCGCCGTTCTTCACGAACTTCGGCATGGAGCCCGGCAGCATCAAGCCCATCACCGGCGCGCGCGCCCTCGGCATCTTCGGCGACAGCGTGACCACCGACCACATCTCGCCCGCTGGCGCGATCAAGAAAAGTTCGCCTGCTGGAAAATTCCTCGGCGACAATGGCGTCGAGTTCGTGGACTTCAACAGCTACGGATCGCGCCGTGGCAACGACCGCATCATGACGCGCGGCACCTTCGCCAATGTGCGCATCAAGAACCTGATGCTCGGCGGCGAAGAAGGCGGCAACACCATCTACCAGCCCACCGGCGAGAAGATGGCCATCTATGACGCGGCGGTGAAGCACATCGCCAGCGGCACGCCGCTCATCATCCTGGCCGGACAGGAATACGGCACCGGTTCCAGCCGCGACTGGGCCGCGAAAGGCACGAATCTGCTCGGCGTGAAAGTCGTCGTGGCCCAGAGCTTCGAGCGCATCCATCGCAGCAACCTCGTCGGCATGGGCGTGCTCCCGTTGCAGTTCAAGGAAGGCACCACCGCGCAGACCCTGAAGCTCGATGGCAGCGAGACCTACGACATCGTGGGCCTCGACCCGAACCTCAAGCCCCAACAGGATCTCACGCTGAAAATCACGCGCAAAGACGGCACCGTGGAGAACATCGCCGTCGCCTGCCGCATCGATACGCCCATCGAGATCGACTACTACCAGCACGGCGGCATCCTGCCGTATGTGTTACGGCAGTTGGTGGCGAAGGCTTGAGCTCAGGTTGAACAAATCACGCCGCACTGGAACCCAGTGCGGCGTTTTTGTTTTGGCGAGCGCTACTTCGCCCGCTCTTCCTCCAAGCGGACCCGCAACGCGTCGATTTCAGCGGCCAAGACACCGCTGTTGGCGCCAGCGCTGGCCCAGTCACCGGCGGCGGCCAGATGCTCCAGCTCTTCGCACAATGCCGCCAACCGCCGACCACCGATGTTGTTTGAGCTGCCTTTCAGCGTGTGCGCGGCGGCCTTGAGGGCTGAGACATCCTGTCGAGCCACGGCGCTGCGGATAGCTTCTTGGCGCAGGGGTAGATCAGTCAGCAACAGGTCGAGCAGTTCGGCCACGGGATCCGGTTCACCAGGCACGCGCAGGGACCGAAAAGTTTCGATCGTCGACGGGTCAAGAATCGGCAAATGGGCTCGGGCACCGCCTTCGTTTGCCGGCTTGGTCAGGTTGTTGGCATCCCCGACCGGCAGTTCGCCGGTTTGCAGCGCGGCGGCGGCCCGACGCAACGCCCCGGCCAGCGCATCGCGATCAATGGGCTTGGTCAGAAAATCATCCATGCCGGCGGCAAAGCATTTCTCCTTGTCGCCCGCCATGGCATTGGCGGTGAGCGCGATGATGTAATGGGGGCGGCGTTTACCAAACTGATCATCAGCCTCAGCTCGCCTGAGCGCCCGGGTTGCTTCGTAACCGTCGAGTTCGGGCATCTGACAGTCCATGAAGATAACGTCGTAGGTCTGGCGGTGAACCGCCTCGACCGCTTTGGCGCCATTGTCCGCCACCTCCGCGGTATGGCCCAAGCTTTTCAGGAGGGCGAGGGCGACCTTCTGATTCACGAGGTTGTCCTCGGCCAGTAGCAGCCGGAGGGGACGCGAGGGCATTGAGTGCCCGCGCGGGGTGGTGGACTTGGTTTCAGATTCCAGCAGGAGGTCGTCTCCCCGGAGCAATTGCGTGATGACTTCGCGGAGTCGATCCTGTTTCACCGGCTTCACCAAGTAGCCCGCCACGCCGACCGTGCGCAATAAGCTGGGATCGACGCGTTGTCCCAGCGGCGGGAGCACCACCACCCGCAGGGATTCCAATCCGGGTAACATGTGGGTCTCATGCGCGAACGCGAGCCCGTCCATGTCGTCGAGCTTCAGGTCCACCAGCACCCCGGCAACCGGCTCGCCCAGCAGTTGTAATTCGCGCAATCGCGCCAAGCCCATGGCGCCGGAACTCGCAAATTCAGCCCTGACTCCCAGTGGCACGAGTTCGTGCTCCAACGAGGCCCGGGTCGCGGCATGGTCATCCACCACTACCAAGGTAGCCGGCCCCAACCGAGGCCGGGGCGTGGGGCGCTCGCCACTCGCACTGCTCCGCTCAAGTCGCGCCGTAAACCAGAAGGTGGAGCCCATTCCCTCGCTGCTTTCCAGCCACAGGCATCCGCCCATGCGCTCGATCAATTGTTTACTGATGGCGAGGCCCAAGCCGGTGCCGCCGAAGCGGCGGGTCGTGGACATATCCGCCTGTTCAAAAGCTTCAAAGATGATCGATTGCGCCTCGCGTTTGATGCCGATGCCGGTGTCCCGGACCTCGACCTTGAGGGTTACGGAATCGGGCGTTTCAGATTGAAGATCGACCCGGAGAACCACTTCGCCGACTAGGGTAAACTTGATCGCGTTGCCCAGCAGGTTGGTGAGGATTTGGCGCAACCGTGCGGAATCACCCCGAACCCGATCCGGTAGGGCGTGGTCGATCCACACCGCAAATTCCACGCCCTTGGTGAAGGCTCGCTCGGCCAGGAGTTCCGCAACGTCCTCGATCGTTTCGCGCAGGGAAAATTCCGTAATGTCGAACGATACCTTCCCCGCTTCGACCTTCGAGAAATCGAGGATGTCATTGATGATCGTCAACAAGGCTTGGCCGCTGTGCTGGACGGCCTCGACGTAATCGCGCTGCTCCGGCGTCAGCGGGGTGTCGAGCAACAGCCGGGACATGCCAATGATGGCGTTCATCGGCGTGCGGATTTCATGGCTGGTGTTGGCCAGGAACTGGGATTTGGCCTGAACACTTTGAAGCGCGGTGTCGCGAGCCCGGGCAAGTTCGAGATTGGCTAGGCTGAGTTGCTCCTCCGCCAGTTTGCGCGCCGTGATGTCCTCGACGGTCCCCTCGTAATAGAGGATTTCGCCCTTGGCATCTCGCACCACTCGGGCGTTTTCCGAAATCCAGATGACACTGCCGTCTTTCCGGTAAACTTGGCTCTCGAACTTGTCCAACCGGCCAAACCGCGCGAGCGAATCGGCAAATTCGTGCCGCCGGTTGGCGTTCACATACAGCTGGTGCTCAATGTCGGTGCGTTGGCGGATCAACTCCTCTGGCGTGTCGAATCCATAGATGCGGGCCAACGCCATGTTAGCGCTGAGGTAATGCCCGTCGGGGGTCGTCTGAAAGATGCCATCAATGGCGTTCTCCACGATGCCGCGATAGTTCGCCTCGGCGTCCTCCAAGCGCTGCTGGGCTTGCTTGAGTTCCGTAATGTCCTTGGAAATCCCAAACGTGCCAATGATCTCACCCGCCGCGTTGCGAAGCGGAAGCTTACTCGTGAGCGCCCACGTCACCCGCCCGTCAGGCCGGGTTTCTTTCTCTGTGTAACCCAGCAGCGGAATCCCGGTGGCGATGACTTTTTGCTCCGTTGCAAACGCGGCGTCGGCGTGTTCCGGGGCGAAATAATCCCGGTCGGTGTGGCCCTCCAATTCCTTCGGATCGTCGCAATCCAACTTCTCAGCCAAGGCCCGACTGGCACGGAGTATCTTGGAGTCGCGATCCTTGAAATAGATCGAGTCGGGGGCCGAATCGAGCAACGCCCGCAGGAGGTCCCGCTCATGCCCGAGCAACTCTTCGGCGCGTTTTTGCGCCGTCACGTCCCAAAAAATGCCCTGCAGGCCAATGGCTTCACCATGCGAATTCAACACCGGCGACTTGATGACGTGGACCCAATGTTTCTCGCCGTCTGGCGTGACGTTGACCTCGGTCGTTTCAAAGACTTGGCCGGACTCCAGCACTAGGCGGTCATCCGCTTGGTATTGCGCGGCCAAATCTTTCGGAAAGAGGTCAAAATCCGTCCGCCCGACAATCTCCTCCCGCCGCCGCCCGAGCAGTTGACAGAAGCGCCGGTTGACGAAAATGAACCGGCCCGAGAGATCCTTGCGGATGATGTTTTGCGGCAGGTTTTCGACCAATGCTTCGTAAAACGCCTCACTCATCCGGTGGGCATCTTCTGCCCGTCGTCGTTCTTCGACGGTCGTCTCCACCTTCGACGCATGATGGCGCAAGTCGTAGTGCATCACCGCTTGGCGGGCGACGGTTTGGAGCGCCGCCTTTTGGCGCACGCTCAACCGCCGCACCGACCGATCCATCACCACCAAGACGCCAAGCGTCTGGCTCACCGACGACACCAAGGGCACCGCCGCCACCCAGCGAAATCCTTGCGCCGCCGTCTCGACCGGATCGCGCCATTCAGTCCAAGCCCCCGGCAGTGCGGCCAAGCGGGCGAGTTGAAGTGCGCCGGGCAACTCGCCCGCCTCGACCCCCACCGCGCCATCGATTCGCAAGCCTTCCCCTTCTAGCAAGACGGTCAGCGCGCACGGCACCGCGCAGACTTCCACCGCGAGCGCGGCGAGATCGTTCAGCGGTCCACCCACGACCGCAGGCACCGGCGAGGGCGCGGAAAATTCGGGCTGCACGCCCGCACTGTCCGCCGGCCCAGCGCGGAGTGTCAATTCCACCGCTCAACCGACACCTGGCGCTCGTTGGACAAAGCCAAACGGCCGGCTAATTGTCCCCGCTAACAACTACGCCATGGCCAAAATCACGATCCTTCCCTCGAATGTTTCCGCTGAAGTCCCCGACGGCGAAAACCTCATCGAAGCCGGTGAAAAGGCGGGCGTGGAAATGGAAGCGGGCTGCTTCAACTGCTCTTGCGGCACCTGCGTCGCCGAAGTGGTCAGCGGCATGGAAAACCTCTCCGAACCCACGCCGGAAGAGCTCGACGTGCTGGATCAGTGGAACAAGGACCCCGAAAAATTCCGGCTGACGTGTTGCAACCGCTTGCTACGCGGTGAGCTGGTGCTGCGGGCCGGGCACTGAGCGCTTCGCCACCCGTCGGTCGCCACGGCTTACTTTTGCAGGGTCCGGACGGCTTGAATCCGTCGCACTCGCCAGCGCCCTTCTTGTTTACGCAACTCGAAGACGAATTCCTGCGCCGCCACCAACTCAGTGCCCCCACTGCGGGCCGACGCGGTAAGCGCCGCCTTCGCCTCGTGCTCGTCCGGGCCCAGCGTGACAACAATGTCGAACAGTTGGATTTGGATTCCACCTTCCAGTCCGCGCGACGCAGCCACGACCTCGCGAATCTCCTCGCGCCCGCTCAACGTGCGGGCCGCAAATCCGGCACTATCCACCTGAAGTTCGGCGTCGGCGGTGAGCCTGGAAGTGACGGCTTCGATGCTCGCCAAGCGCGCCAAGTTGCCGTCCCGTGGCGAAAACGAAACGTCCGCCGCCAACGCCTCAAGCCCCTTCCGGACCTTGTGGGCCTCGTTGGGCCAGAGCGCCCAAGCCGCCCCGCCGAGCGCGGCGAACAGCACCCACCGGAAAGCCCATTTCATTGCCAGACCTTTCCCGCGATTCGCTCACGTTTTTGGACGCCGAATTCATGATCCCGCATGAGCATGGTGCGGTTGTCACCGATGAAGAGGTATTCCCCCGGCCCCAGTTGCCATTCCGGCCGGTCGGTCGGCCAATTCCACGGCTGGCGCTTCGGCACGTAGTCTTCCTCCAACGGCACTCCGTCGATTTCCACGACGCCCTGGACGATCCGCACACTCTCACCCGGCAGCGCAATGATGCGTTTCAGGTAGAGGTTGTGCAGGCCGCTGGTCTTGATGGCGACGACGTCCCCGCGCTGCGGTTCGGCGAACCGGTAAGCCAGCCGGTTGAGGAAACGCCGCTGCCCATTCGCGTAATTCGGCAGCATGCTGGGCCCGGTGACGCGAAGGGGGACGAAGACAAAATTCCACGCGAACACTACCAAAGCCACGGTCACGGCAAGGCGGAGGGCAGTCACCCGGGGATTGCGCCCGATGGTGACGATTTGCCACCAGGGCGCCGGTCGCGATTCAGCGTCGGTCATGGCTGTTTAATAGGAGCGGGTGAACCCTAAATGGGGTTGCGGTCGGGAGCCAAAGTTCTTTTCCCCGTCTTGCACATCGGCCGACACGGGGCACAGTTCCGCCACCAAGTCTCCACCGAAAAGGAAGCAATCACAGTCATGATGACCCGTCGCACCGCCCTGAAATCCGCCGCCTTGGCCTCGGCCGGACTATTGATCAGCACCTCACTCACCCGGGCCCTCGCTCAAGCCGCCGCCCCTGCGGGGCCCTACAAGCTGCCGGACCTCGGCTACGGATTGGATGCGCTCGAACCCTTCATCGACCGGCAGACGATGGAAATCCACCACGGCAAACACCATGCCGCCTACGTGAACAACCTCAACAAAGCCCTCGCCGACTACCCTGATCTACAGAAGTTGAGTGCCGAACAGTTGGTCAGCAGCCTCGACAAGGTTCCGGAGAAGATTCGCACGGCCGTCCGCAACAACGCCGGTGGCCACGCCAACCACAGCCTGTTCTGGAAATCGCTCAAAAAAGATGCCGACCCGCTGGATTCCGGTCCGTTGCAAGAAGCCCTTGGTGAGCTCTTCGGCGACAAGGACACCGGCCAGCAAATGTTCTTCGACAAGGCGATGAGCGTCTTCGGCAGTGGTTGGGTTTGGCTCAGCGTGGACAAGGAAAAGAAGCTCATTCTGGAGTCCACCCCGAACCAAGACAGCCCGTTGATGTCCGGTCGCCAACCGCTGTTCGGCCTCGATGTGTGGGAACACGCCTACTATCTGAAATACCAAAACCGCCGCGCCGACTACGTGAAGGCAATGTTCGCCCTAGTGAATTGGCCGTTTCTTAACGAGCGCTTCGAAAAACTCACGGCCTAAACCGCGCCTTTTTGACACCCGCCGGCAGGTTTCCCTGCCGGTGTTTTCTTTTCTCCAGTCCCCTTAAACGCCGCCGCCCAAACGCGGATTTCGCATGGCAAGCGCTGAAGATTGGGGCACGGTTTCACGTCAGCCAAGCGTCCGATGCGACACCTCATCCGTCACCTTTGTCTTCCCTTCGCCAGCGCGGTCATCGTCCTGTCCGCCAGCGCCGCGCCGGTGAATTTCAGTCGGGAAGTGTTGCCCCTGCTCTCCGACAACTGTTTCCACTGCCACGGGCCGTCGGAGACCGGGCGCAAAGCCGACCTGCGGCTGGATACGCAGGACGGCGCTTTTCGCGTCAAGAAAGGCAAAGCCGTCATCGTCGCCGGGAAACCGGCCGACAGCGAACTGGTCAAACGCCTCTACACCGCCGATCCCGACGAACTGATGCCGCCGGCGGAATCGCACCGCACGCTGACCGCCACCCAAAAGGAAACCCTCCAACGCTGGGTCGCCGAAGGGGCAGTTTGGGGCAAACACTGGGCGTTTGAATCGCTCCAACCGCAGCCGGTGCCGGCCCTAAAGAATGTCGCCGGAGCCCTGAATCCCATCGACGCCTTTGTGCGCACCCGGTTGGCGCAGGAGAGCCTGACACCTGCGGCCGAAACCAGCCGCACCCAATTGGTTCGCCGGGTTTACTTTGACCTGACTGGCCTGCCTCCGACTCCGGAAGAAATCGATCTGTTCCTCACCGATACTTCACCCCACGCCTACGAAGCGCTGATTGATCGGGTGCTCTTGCTGCCCGCCTACGGCGAACACATGGCGCAGGAATGGATGGACTTGGCTCGCTACGCCGACACCTACGGTTTTCAAGCCGACGTGGAACGCGACCTCTCGCCTTGGCGCGACTGGGTGATTCGCACCTTCAACGAAAACCTGCCTTACGATCAGTTCCTCACCTGGCAACTCGCCGGCGACCTGTTGCCAACCCCCACGCAGGAACAGCAACTGGCGACCGCCTTCAACCGCCTACATCGCCAGACCAACGAAGGCGGCAGCATTGAGGAAGAATGGCGCACCGAATACGTCGCCGACCGCGTCCACACGATGGGCACCGCCTTCCTTGGCTTGACGCTGGAGTGCTGCCGTTGCCACGACCACAAATACGACCCCATCAGCCAGCGCGACTACTACTCGCTCTTCGCCTTCTTCAATTCCATCGACGAGTCCGGCCTCTACTCCCACTTCACCCAAGCCACGCCTACCCCCACCCTCTTCCTCTACGGCGAAGGGGCCGAGGCCAAACATCAGCTCGCCAAGCAGCAGCTCAAAGCCGCCGAAGCCCGCCTGCAAGAGGTCAGCCAAGCCGCCCGCGGCCGGTTTTCCGACTGGGTCAAGACGAACGCAGCCCAAGCACTGGGCACGCCCAAGCCGGTCGCCGCCTTCCCCCTCGACGCCATCGTCAGCAACCGGGTGGAGAGCGCCGTGGGCTCGGCCAAGGCTTCCTTGTCCGAAAATCCGGAACTCGTCGCAGGCAAGGTCGGCCAGGCCCTGAAATTCAGCGGCGACAACTCAGCCACCGTTGAGGGCGCGGGCAATTTCAAGCGCACCGATCCGTTCAGCTTCGATCTCTGGGTGCAGCCCACCACAAAACAAGAGCGCGCCGTCGTCTTTCACTTCTCCCGCGCTTGGACCGATTCCGGCAGCCGTGGTTATGAATTGGTGCTGGATCACGGACGCCCCACCTTCGCCTTGATCCACTTCTGGCCCGGTAACGCCCTCGCCGTGCGTGCCCAAAACGCCCTTCCCACCAACGAATGGACGCGGCTCACGGTAACCTACGACGGTTCGAGTCGCGCCGGCGGCGTCGCCCTCTATCGCAACGGCACGCCGCTGGCGATCGAGACGGTGCGGGACAACCTCTTCAAAGACATCCAGCACCGCGGCGAATGGGGGGATGGCGAAGCAGGCGGCATCCGGCTCACGCTGGCCGCACGCTTCCGTGACAACGGCTTCAAAGACGGGGTCATCGACAACTTTCAAGTCTTCGACACTTGCTTGACGGCCCAAGAGGTCGCCCGACTCCACTCCGCCGCCGCCTTGGGCGAACCCGACTTCGCCACTTACCAAGCCCGCGCCGACGAACCCTACCGCGCCGCTCTCACGGCCTTGAAACAGGCGCGCGATGCCGAAAACGAACTCGTGAACCCCGTGCGCGAGATCATGGCGATGAAGGAACTGCCCCAACCTCGCGTCACCCATGTGCTCAAGCGGGGCGCCTACGACGCCCCGGGCGACGTGGTGACCGCCGGCACCCCAGAGCGAATCCTGCCTTTCCCTGCCGATGCACCCCCCAACCGCCTCGGACTCGCCCGCTGGATGACTGATCCGAAGAACCCGCTCACCGCCCGGGTCGCCGTGAACCGGATTTGGAAACAACACTTCGGTCGCGGGCTCGTGGCGACGGTCGAGGACTTCGGCAGCCAAGGCCGCGCGCCCACCCACCCGGAATTGCTCGACTGGCTGGCGGGCCGCTTCCTTGACTCCGGCTGGGATCGCAAGGCCCTGCACAAACTCATCCTGTTGTCCGCGACCTACCGGCAGAGCTCCGTCACTTCGCCCGAACTGGCCGCCCGCGACCCGGACAACTCGCTGCTCGCCCGCGGCCCCAAACACCGGCTCGGCGCGGAAGTCATCCGCGACCACGCCCTCGCCGCCAGCGGTCTGCTGGTCCAAAAGGTCGGCGGCCCCAGCGTGAAACCCTACCAACCCGCCGGCGTCTGGGAAGAAGCGGGGACCGGCAAATCTTACACTCAGGACAAGGGCGAAAAACTCTACCGCCGCAGCCTCTACACCTTCTGGCGGCGAACTGCCCCGCCACCATCCATGCTGACCTTCGACGCCACCTCGCGCGAAGTGTGCACCGCCAAACGCGAAACCACTTCCACGCCGTTGCAGGCGCTGGTGCTGCTCAACGATCCGCAGTTCCTCGAAGCCGCCCGCATGCTCGCTGAACAGACAATTCGCGCCCACGGCGACAATCTGGGGGCCCGCGTCGACGCCGCGTTCCGCCGCCTCACCGGCCGCCTTCCGCAACCGCGGGAACGGGAAATTCTGACCCGCCTGCTGACCGAGCAGCTCGACTATTTCAAAGCCCAACCTGACGCCGCCGCGAAGTATCTCGCCATCGGCGAACGTGCCCGCGACGCCACGCTGCCCGCAGAACAGGTCGCCGCCACCACCGTGATGACCAGCGCCGTGATGAACCACGACGAGTTTGTGATGAAACGTTAAATCCCCAAGGACGCCATGAATCCCTGTTCCGGCCCCCTGCCCGCCTTCGGCCTCAGCCGCCGCGATTTCCTCAACCGTTTCGGCCTCGGCCTAGGCAGCATCGCCTTGGGCCACTTGCTGAATCCGGCGGCCGCACACGCCGCCCGCACCGGTCCCGACCTCGGTATCTTGGGCGGCAAACTGCACTTCACGCCCAAGGCCAAACGCGTGATCTACCTGTTCATGAGCGGCGGGCCCTCGCAGTTGGAAACCTTCGACTACAAGCCGCTGCTCAATCAGCGCCACGGCGAGCAGTTGCCCGACTCCGTGCGCCGCGGCCAGCGACTCACCGGCATGTCAGGCAATCAGGCTTCGCTGCCGATGGCCGGCTCCGCCTTCAAGTTTGGCCAACACGGTAAGTCCGGCGCCTGGATCAGTGAACTTCTGCCGCACACCGCCAAGGTCGCGGACGAACTCTGCGTCGTCCGCTCCATGTTCACCGAGGCGATCAACCACGATCCGGCCATCACTTTTCTCCAAACCGGTTCGCAGATTTCCGGTCGCCCCAGCATCGGCGCCTGGGTCCACTACGGCCTCGGGAGCGCTAACGAAAACCTGCCCGCCTTCGTCGTCCTCATCACCCGTGGCAAGGTGGACCAACCGCTCTACTCACGGCTGTGGGGCAGCGGCTTCCTGCCCGCCGAACATCAGGGCGTGCAATTCCGCGCCGGCAAGGAACCGGTGCTTTACCTGAACAATCCCGACGGCATTTCCGCCGGCAGCCGCCGCCAAATGCTCGATCGCCTCCGCGAACTGCACGAATTCGAGCGCGACCAATTGGCGGACACCGACCTCGATACGCGCATCGCGCAATACGAGATGGCTTACCGGATGCAAAGCTCCGTGCCCGACGTCACCGACCTGTCGAAGGAAACGGAGAGCACCTACGAACTCTACGGCCCCGACGCGAAGAAGCCCGGCACGTTCGCCGCCAATTGCCTGCTCGCCCGCCGCATGGCGGAACGCGGCGTGAAATTCATCCAACTTTACCACCAAGGCTGGGACCAACACGGCGGCCTGCCTAACGGGATCCGCCAGCAGTGCAAGGAAACGGACCAACCCGCCGCGGCGCTCATCACCGATCTCAAACAGCGCGGAATGCTCGACGACACGCTCGTGGTCTGGGGCGGCGAATTCGGCCGGACCAACTATTCGCAGGGTAAACTCACCGCCACCGACTACGGCCGGGATCATCACCCCCGGTGCTTCTCCGTCTGGCTGGCCGGGGGCGGCGTGAAGCCCGGTATGGTTTATGGGGCGACCGACGACTTCGGCTACAACATCGCCGAAAACGGCGTTCATGTGCATGACCTGCACGCGACCATGCTGCACCAACTAGGGGTGGATCACGAACGCCTGACCTACCGCTTCCAAGGCCGTTATTTCCGCCTCACGGACGTGCATGGGAAGGTGGTAAAGGCTGTCTTAGCCTGAGAAAACCGACCGCACTTGTCCACATGGCTCAACTTCAGGAACGCACGGTCGTCATCGTTGGCGGCACCAGCGGGCTGGGACTCGCGGCCACACGGGCCTGCGTGCGTGCGGGCGCACAGGTGATCGCGGTCGGACGCGATCCCGCAAAAGCCGCCGCCGTCGTGACGGAACTGGGCAAATCCGTCCGGGTGCTCGCAGCCGACGCCACTGATCCGACGACGACGGAGCGGGCCATCGCGTTGGCAGTTGCGGAGTTCGGTAGCTTTCACGGGCTTTACCACGTCGCCGGCGGCAGCGGACGGAGGCGAGGCGACGGGCCGTTGCACGAAATCACCGACGAGGGCTGGGACTTCACGCTCCAGCTTAACCTGACCTCGCTGTTCAACTCGAACCGGGCCGCGCTCCGTCAGTTCCTCAAGCAGGGCACCGGCGGGAGCATCGTGAACTGCAGTTCGGTGCTCGGTTTTTCGCCGTCGCCGAAGTTTTTCGCCACGCACGCCTACGCCACCGCCAAGGCCGCGATCATCGGCCTCACGAAATCAGCCGCCGCCTACTACGCACCGCAGAACATCCGGCTGAACGTGCTCGCCCCAGCGCTGGTCGCGACGCCGATGTCGCAGCGGGCGCAGGGTGACGAAGCCATCCTCAACTTCATCAAGACCAAACAACCGCTCGACGGCGGGCGCATCGGCCAACCCGAGGACCTCGATGCCGCGGTCGTCTGGCTGCTCTCCGATGAAAGCCGCTTCGTCACCGGCCAGGTAATCGCGGTTGATGGCGGGTGGAGCGTGAGCGAAGGCCAATGGGGGAGTAATCGGTAACACGTGCTTAGTGATCAGTCGTCAGACGCCATGAATTCGCTCGAATCGACAACCAATCCATCGCAGGCCGTCCTACTGTCCACTGACTACCTCCTCGGCCTCGACCTCGGTGGCACCAGCGTCAAAGGCGTCGCCGTCACGCCCGGCGGCGAGACGCTGGCCAAGTTCCACGAATCCTTCGCGCTGGCGGAGCCGATGGCGTTTGCCCGCTGCGTCGCCAAGGTCGCCGCGTTGGCCGAGGTCCAGTTGGGGCGTCCCGCGCGCATCGGACTGTCCGCGCCAGGCATCGCGGCGAAGGACGGCCGCAGCATCGCGTTCATGCCGGGACGCTTCGAGGGCTTGGAGAGTTTGATTTGGGCTGACTACCTCGGCCGCCCCGACGGCGTGACGGTGCTCAACGACGCCAACTCCGCGCTGCTGGGCGAAGTCTGGCTCGGGGCCGCCCGCGGGGCGACGAATGCCCTCCTGCTCACGCTCGGCACCGGCGTCGGCGGTGCCGCGCTGGTGGATGGGCGACTGCTGCGCGGTCACACGGGCAAAGCGGGCCATCTCGGTCACATTGCGCTCGCGCCCGACGCGGCGCGCGACATTTGCAATTGCCCCGGTTCGCTGGAGGCCGCCTTCGGCAACTACAACATCGGCGAACGCACCCACGGGCGTTTTTTGACCACGTTCGACCTGATCCGCGCCCACGAAGCGGGCGATGCGTTCGCCACCCAAGTCTGGCTGAAGTCGGTGAAAGCTCTAGCCGCCGCCTTGGCCTCGCTTGGCAACGTGTTGGACCCGGAAATCGTAATCCTCGGCGGCGGCATTGCCCGCTGCGGAGAAACACTGTTCTCGCCGTTACGCGAATTTATGTCGGTGATGGAGTGGCGTCCGGGCGGCCTTGGCATTCGGATTGAGCCCGCCCAACTGGGCGAACTCGCCGGCGCGTATGGCGCCGCCCGACCAACCGTGGTTGGGGATAATTAAGAATCCAACGGCGCACCCGAGCCTAACGACAGGACCCCGAGCGAATCGCTGCCTTCATTCGTAGGTCAGCTCAACCTTCTTCACCCGTAAAGCCGGCGTGCGCCAGCGTTCGTCGCGCCACTCGGTGCCATGCACAAACACGCGCACCCCTTCGTAGGGTTCCAGTTTAAGCTCGGGATCCTCGACGATCAGGAAATCCAGCAGCCCTTCATCACGATTCAGGAAGCCGCCCGTGCGTCGGGCACTGCGCAGCTCAAACCGGCCAGGGGCCTGCAGCCGGGTGGTGCGCCGAATCACGCCTTCACGCACCACCTCCCGAGGATCTGAAGTGGAAACCGGGACCACCGTTGGCGGAGGAATCGAGGCCGGGCTGGATTCTATGACTACCGGCGGAGACGACTCGACGATTGGGGTAGCAACCTGCGGTTGAACTGGAGGAACCACCGCCGCCACCGATTCAACCGGGACGGGTGCGGGTGGCTCCGCGGTCGGCAGGGGCGCGGGATTGCCTTGGAAAGACGGTTGCAGTCGGATTGCCGGGATAGCGGCGCTGGCCTTGGTCGGGGGAGCTTCAGCGGCGGTTAGCGCCCGGGAATCAGCTGGTTCCACGAGGTTGGCCGCGACATAGGCTATGGCCCCTGCGGGAGTTTCGATTTGCAACCAGTCATCGGCCGGCCGGATCTCGGTCACGATTTCACCCTGATTGAGCTCACCGAGTTCGCTGTAATTGCGGCCGGGGCCCGCTCGATATTTCAGGCTCTTGCCCTTCACCTGCCGAGATTTGGCGTCGACCAAGGGCGCGTAAACCCACACGGCCACTTCCGCGGGTAGTTGAATTTTTAACCACGTGCGGCTACCGCCCGCTTCACCTTCAACGCCTTCCACCACACCATGAACCGAGACCAGCGCGCCCCGGCTCAAAGTGGCCAGCACTTCCCCGTCATACGAGGGGCGGGCGCGCACGTTGGTTCGATCCGTTTTGATGCGGCCGGAAAACGGGGCCTGATCGGCAGAGGCGTTAACGACGAAAAACGACGCCGAAAACAACGCCCAAGCCACGCTGGCCAAAGGACGACGGAAAAAACTGAGAACAGCGGCAAGGACCATAACGCCGCATGTTCGGGGTCACTGCGCGTCCCGCAAGAGTGATTTGACCTCAGCTTCGGTCAAAATGCGGTATTTGCCCAAGGGCAGTTCACCCAGTTTGATCCGTCCAATCTGAGTCCGCTGAAGTCGTTCAACTTCAAAGCCGATCGCCTCGAACAGTCGCCGCACTTCGCGGTTTTTGCCTTCACCAAGCTCCAACTCGACCACGCTGTGAGAATTGTTCGACGAAACGAGGCGAACTCGTTCGGCGCGCAAAGTTTCGCCTTCCTGCTCAATGCCCGCTGTGAGCGGCCGCAAATCGCCCGGCGACAGGCGCCCCACAACCACCGCCCGATACTGCTTATGGATGCCGAAGCGGGGATGGGTCAGGCGAAGGGTTAAGTCACCGTCGTTGGTTAGAAACAATAGGCCTTCACTATCGCAATCGAGCCGCCCCACCGGGTGAAGGGCCTTGGCCCACTCGATCGGCAACAGATCACCAACGATATTTCGGTCCTCGGGATCGTGTTTGGTGCAGATGAAGCCACGGGGCTTATTCAGCACGACGTAGATCTTCCGGCGGACCCGCACGATGGCGCCATCCACCATGACCCGGGCGGTCGAATCCACCTTGGTGCCCAATTCGCGCACCGTCTTCCCATTCACCGAGACCAAGCCATCCAAAATCATGCGCTCCGCAGCGCGACGAGAAGCCACACCGGCATCAGCGAGAAATTTTTGAAGGCGGACCATGAGGGGAAACTTGAACTATAAATATCAATTGCCAGTTGGGACACCGGAGGCACCGGCAGCCGCAACTGGCAATCGGGAATCGGTGACGACAGTTGGAGGGTTACTCCGGGGGCTTGGTTTTACGGAGACCGGTAATCCGGTCGCCTTCTTTCCACTGGCCACGGGTCTTTAGAATGGAGACACGTTCAAAACGCTTAAGCACGCTGCGCTTGGCGCCGGAGGCCGCACTGACCGCACGGAGACTGCTGTGTTGAGACATAAGCCAATTAAAAAACTTGTTGTTGCGCCCGGCCGGGCCGGACGGGAGCGGGGTGTGTAGCAGAGAGGCTGGGTGATGCAATCGGTTTTTGCGTCGAAACCACTTCAGTGCCGTTTTTTCGGGCCTTTCGAAGGAGGATATTTTAACCCAGAAATCCGACTTAAGGAGGCCTTGGATCTCGGCCTCAAAAATCTTCAGCGAGCGCACTCTGCCCGGCACCATCTGGCGATACCAGTCAGGCCTCTAGGCGCAGGAGTCTTACTGTCTTGGCGTCGCGATGGCTCCTTCAAATTCCCAGTCGCTGCCCCCATTGCTCCGCGTCAAATCCGACGACACCGCCGGACGGCGTCAAAACGAACGGTCGTTTTACCAAGTTGCCATGGGCGGCAAGCAAGTCGAGCGCCTCATCCGTAGTCAGGCCAGCTAGTTTCGCCCCCAGCCCCAGCGCCCGGTAGTCTTGGCCGGAGGTGTTAAACAATTTCCGAACCTCGCCACCGTAATGGGCGAGCATCCGCTCCAACTCCCCCTTGCTCGGCGACTGTTCACGGATGGCGATGACTTCATGCAGCACCTCGCGCTCCCGAAGAAACTTGAGCGCTTGGCGGCAAGTTCCGCAGCCGGAATAGGCGTAGACTTTCCACATAAAATTGCAGCGTGGTCCACCGCCCACGCAATTAACGCCTCAGGCGACGAGCACCTAGATCGCGTCTCCTTCCGGTCAAGACTGAGCACAAACCACCGCTCAGCCTCGACACAAAGCTTGTTCCGCCCCGGTAGTTGGCGAACAGAAATTCAATCTGGCCGGCTTAAATCGCGAAGTCGTTATACTCCGGCTTCACTGCCTCAGTCGGCGGGTAAAGCATCCCGGCCCCCACCGTCGCGTTGGTGCCCGGTTCGATCAAAATGAACGCGCCCGTCAGGCGGTTCGTGGTGTAACCGTCAAACACTAGGGGCTTGGCGGTGCGGATTCCGACTTGGCCGATGCCGTTCATCGCGAGCTCAGCCGAGTCCGGCACAGGTTCCAACGTGTCGAAGTCAATCCGGCTTTCAAGCTTGGTCACGATAGCCTGCACGGTCTGCGTGCCATGCTTGAGCAGGTATTTGCGACCGGCTTGAAGTGGACGGGGAGCCATCCAACAAACGCGGGCGCGGAGTTCGGTGCCCATCCCGGGCAGGCTTTCCATGCCCACGATCATGTCGCCCCGGCTCACGTCCAGATCGTCGGCGAGACACAGCGTGACGGACTGGGGGGAGAACGCCTCTTCTATCGAGCCGTCGTAAGTCCAGATGTCCTTTACGATGCTCTTCACCCCACTCGGGAGGATCATGACCTTCTGCCCCCGCTTGAGGATGCCGCCGGCGATTTGGCCGCTAAGACCACGGAAGTCATGCAGCGCCTTATCCGTCGGATTGTTCGGACGATTCACCCATTGCACAGGTAAACGGAAGGCGCTGAGATTCCAATCGCTGGCGATGTGGACCGTCTCCAAGTGGCCCAGCAACGCGGGGCCGACATACCAAGGTGTCTTGTCCGAGAGGCTCACGACGTTGTCGCCGTTCAGCGCGCTCAGGGGGATGAACTTCACGTCCTTGAACACGTCGAGCTTAGGCAGAAAACCCTCGATCTCGTCGCGGATTTGAAGGAAGCGCTCCTCGCTCCAATCGACGAGGTCCATCTTGTTCACCGCGATGACGAGGTGAGGAATGCCGAGCAGCGCCGCAATGTAGGTGTGGCGGCGGGTCTGCTCAATCACGCCTTGGCGTGCGTCTACCAGCACGATGGAAAGGTTCGCCGTGGAGGCGCCCGTGACCATGTTCCGGGTGTATTGCACATGTCCCGGGGTGTCCGCGACGATGAACTTCCGACGCGGCGTGGCGAAGTAGCGGTAGGCGACGTCGATGGTGATGCCCTGCTCGCGTTCGGCGCGGAGACCGTCGGTCAGGTTGGCGAGGTTGATCTGGCCGCCGCCGGTGATGTCGGCGGAACGCTCCAGCGCCTCCATCTGGTCCTCCATGATCGACTTGGAGTCGTAGAGGAGCCGGCCGATGAGCGTGGACTTGCCGTCGTCCACGGAGCCGCAGGTGTTGAAGCGGAGGAGTTCGATGGGGTGATTGGCGGACATGGGAAATCGTTTAACTCGGAGAATCAATTGCTGCGGCCAAGGCTAGCCCGAACGCGATCCAGCTTGGCTTGGCTGCCGTGAACGGCAGTCCAGCGGTGGATGTAGGCCCAATCGAGCGCTTGGTCGCCCTGCATGGCGATCACGTCCCGCACGTCGTCCAAGTCCTTGGAACGCGCCCAGCGCAGTTTGGTGACGACGACATCCTCGGCGGTCAGGATTGAGGTCGGCACACCGTCATATTTTGTTTTGCGACGACGCTGAAACCTCTCTTGGTCGTAGGAATCATCGCTAAGATAGAACAGCTCCACGGTGAAGCCGCTTTCCGGGTGCATGAGGATGTTCCTCATCGTGCCCGTGTTCGTCTCGAAGCTCATCTGGCCGTCCAAATGGAAGTCCGGTCCGAGCGTCGCCAAGAACGCAGCCAAGGTTGTCTTCGTCATCGCCAGCACGACATCGGCATCCTTCGTCGAACGCGGCTCGGCATAGTAGTTCCGGGCAAAGGAGCCGACCAGCATGTGTGGGATCGCCGCCTGGTTCAGCGCGGCGATGACCCGTTTGACGATGTCCGGAGCCGGCATCACGCGGCGACCTCCTCCAGCTTGCGCTTCACCGCCAAGCGACGACGCAAGGCCTCCAACAACTCGCCTTCGCTAGCTCCTGGCATCTGCTCGCGGAGCGCGGACAGGGTGATGGTGCAGGCGTAGTCGAACAGTTCCGGCCCGGCCATGAGCCGTTGCTCCGGCGTCAGCCGACGGGCGCGCTCGACGCGCTCCCAATAAAGTGCGTCCGCCAAAGGTTGGAAGTCGGAGTTCATGGATGGCTTCAGGCTGCTTGCATTAGTAAGGCGCTGGCAACGCTTCGAATTTCATCTCGTTGAAGTCCTTGAGCAGCTTTTGGTCGCCGAGACCGGAGGCTTTGACTGTCGCACGGAACAGACAGCCCCCTTCCGCCCACACCAGCTTTTTCCCGTCGCAGTCCGCCCACTCCCACATTGCGCCGTCCATGCGGTTTCCAGAAGCAGAGTGCTCCAGCTCATGTTCATCCCAATAGCAGCCTTTACCCGGAGGCGCTCCCGTTTGGGCGTGGGCATACTTTCGAAGAATCCAGCCATGCGACAGCGGCTTCTCAAAAATGGTTAAGTCCACTTCCGAAACAGAGGGCTTTAAAACCCAGCCGTCGCGTTGCAGACGCACAAAGTAAACACCCAAGCACTCCCCTCCATAATTCCCCTTCGGCCGATAGTTGTTGTCCCGTCTCGGCATGGCGACGTCCTTCAGGACACGATGACCATAACCGTCGTTGAGCCAGTATTCCCGCTCGGAGGTGAAAAGCCCGCCACCGTGCCAACAGTCGCCCTTGCTGAGCAGCACGATCGCTTTCAGCCAGGGAACTTTCGATACAGCCGTCCACGAGCCTTGGGTCTCCGATCCCCACCGGCCATTCATGGCAAAGTAAATCAGGAACCGCCCATCAGCCGAGATGTCGGAGCGGCGCTCGTAAATTCTTCCCCGCAACCACTGTGCTGCCTTGAATTCGTCGGTCCTCCGGTTCCACGACACCGAGCAGACGCTCTTGGAAGGGCCGCGGCGCAACACCACGCCAACCTTGGCTTCTCTGGCCAAGAGAACATGGAGTCGGGCTGGGTGTCTTTGGGTCATTTCTGATGAATCAAAGAGGTAATCAGAAATACCCCGCCTTCTTGCGATCCTCCATCGCGGCTTCGGACGCCTTGTCGTCGGCGCGGGTGCCGCGTTCGGTGACGCGGGCGGCGGCAACTTCGCCGATGATGTCGTCCACGGTGGTAGCCGGGCTGTCGATCATGCCGGTGCTGATCATGTCGGCGATGGTGCGAACGCGGCAGACCATGGACTGGATCGGCTCGTTCGGCTTCGGGCGGCCGCCGGCGAACGGATCCGGCTTGGTCGGATCGGTGTGCGGCGGGGGCACGGGCAGACATTGGCCGCCGCGGCGGAAGACCTCGCGGGTGTGGCTGAAGTAGATGTGCGGCACCTCCAGTTGCTCCTGCCGGATGTATTCCCAGACGTCCATCTCGGTCCAGTTGGAGAGCGGGAAGACGCGCATGTTTTCGCCCTGATTCAGGCGGGCGTTGTAAACGTTCCAGATCTCGGGACGCTGGTTCTTCGGGTCCCATTGACCGAAGGCGTCGCGGAAGCTGAAGAAACGTTCCTTGGCCCGTGCCTTCTCCTCGTCGCGCCGCGCGCCGCCAATGGCGCAGTCGAAGCGAAATTCTTCGATGGCATTCAGCAGGACAGGGATCTGGAGCTGGTTGCGGCTGATCTGGCCGGGCGTGGGCGTGACGAAGCCCTTGGCGATGCCTTCGTCCACGGTGCGGACGATGAGTTTCGCCCCGAGCTGCTTGGCGCGGCGGTCGCGGAACTCGATCAGCTCGGGAAACTCGTGGCCGGTCTCGACGTTGAGGAACGGCATCGGGATGTCCGAAGGGCGAAAGGCCTTCTCGGCGAGGCGCAGGAGGCAGATGGAATCCTTGCCGCCGGAGAACAGGAGCGCCGGGCGTTCGAATTCGGCCGCCACTTCACGCATGATGTGGATGGCCTCGGTTTCGAGATATTGGAGATGGTCGAGGTGGTAGCTGCTCATCGGAAAAGTCTCTCTTAACCAGCGGGTAGACGAGGCCAAATGCGAAGGGGCCCCACTAGGGAACACCGACGGCAGGCTGCTTTCGTCAAATGTGAAGCCGGGTTCATCTGCGAATCACCTCTAGGCGTGGGCGACAGCCTTGCCGCCCCAGGCCGCATGCAGGCCGCACTCGCGTTTTTCGTCGGCCTTGGCGGGATCGAAGTAATCCCACTCGTTGGGCAGGTTATGCTGCTTCAGGTAGGCCTCCATCTCAGCGTCGCTCCAGTGAAAGACGGGGCTGAGCTTGAGGGCGCCGAAATTGCCGTCGGGCGACACGATGTCGAGGCCGGCGCGATTCGGGTTTTGAACCTTGCGGAGGGCGGTAATCCAGACGGTCGGCACGAGCTCCTTCATGCCGCGTTGGAAAGGTTCCAGCTTCATGGCGGTGCTGAAGGCTTTGATGCGCTCCTCGTTTTCCGGTGTGGGCTCAGGCATACCGCCGTAAACGGCGTCGTAGTGGGCGGCCGTAAGCTTCGGGAGGTAGGGCTTGAGGTTCAGCTTGAGGCGGGCCTTGAGGTCCTCGGCGTGCTTGTAGGTGGCGGGACGATTGTAGCCGTGATCCACCCAGAGCACTGGGATGTCCGGTTGCACCTGGGTCACGAGATGAAGAATGACGGCCTCGTAGGGACGGAAATTGGTCGAGACGAGGGCGCGGCCGCCGGCTTGGGCGAGGCCCCACTTCACGATGTCGAGGGCGGATTGGTTACGCAGCTCGATGTTGGCTTGGGCGATGGATTCAGGTGCTTGAAGGTTCATAAAAACGGTCGGTGCAGGCGTCAGATATCGAAATCGTCCTTTTTCTTGATCCGGCCAAACGACAGGCGGTTCCAAACCCGTTCGTGCCCGTAATAGAGGATAATCTTCGTGAACAACTCGACAAAGCCGATGCTGATCGCAGCCTTCATTTGGCCCGTTACCAAAAACGAAATCAGGATCGTGTCCAGTGTGCCGGTGACTCGCCAGGAAATCGCTTTAACGAAGCTACGATACGGTTTTTCAGTCATGACTCGGCCCGGTGTGAGTTCAAAATCGAGGCCTGGGGCGGCGGCCCAGCGGCGGGACGCTTGCGTGGGGCTGGTTCGGCAGTTACTTCCCGGTCGCAACTATGAGCGACATCACCGCACTTCGAGTGGGCCAGACGGTCCCCGACTTTGAAATGGAAACCTATGACCCGGCGTCCGGGCAGTTCGGCAAACTTTCGTTGGCTGAGCAAAAGGCGGCCGGCAAGTGGACCATCCTCGTATTCTACCCCGCCGACTTTACCTTCGTCTGCCCGACCGAGTTGGCCGATTTGGGCGACAAACACGCCGCCTTGGTGAAACTCGGCGCGACCGTCGCCGGGGTGTCCACCGACACCAAATTCTCCCACTTGGCGTGGCGCAGTTCCGAGCGTTTGCTCGCCGCTGTCCAATACCCGCTGGCCGCCGACCCCACGGGCGCCGTCAGCAAATTGTTCGGAGTCTACGATCCCAGCTCCGGTCTGGCCCTCCGCGGCACCTTCATGATCAATCCAAGCGGGGTGCTGGTGGGTTCGGAAATTAATTTTTACAACGTCGGTCGCGACGCCGGAGAACTGCTCCGCAAAATGGAAGCCAACGCCTACCTGATCGACCACCCGGCTGAGGCCTGCCCAGCAAAATGGAAACCCGGCGCCAAAACCCTCGCTCCGAGCGAGAAGATGGTCGGTAAAGTTTACGAAGCGTTGAACGGTTGAGGTCACTCTGACGAATTCAGGAGCCAGCCCCGCGCGGGGCTGGCTCCTTGTTTTTAGGAACGGACGTTTTGCGGGTCAAGCAGCCGAGCCGGTTCAGTTCTTGGCCGCCGCCGGCTCGGACCAAAGTGCCCGGGCCACCCAATCGCCGAAGCGTTCGCCCGAGCTGCGCTCAGCCGCGTAACGGGTCAAAAGTGGGCGCAGTTCGTTTACAATCTCGGCGTCCTTAACCAGCTCCTTCCAGACCCGGTTGAGCCGCGTGCCGGGGGCGTTGCCGCCGAGCCAGACTTGATACCGGCCGGGCGCTTTACCCACGAAACCGATTTCAGCCATGTAGGGACGTGCGCACCCATTCGGGCAACCCGTCATGCGGATGACGATTTCTTCGCCGCCGAGCCCCACTTCGCGGCAAAGCTCGTCGATCTGCCCCAATAAGGTTGGCAGATAGCGTTCTGACTCGGCCAATGACAAACCGCAGGTGGGCAACGCCGGACAGGCAATCGCCGCCGCCGCCAAAACGGTGGCTTGGTTTTCGGTCTTCACGCCGTGTTCTCCGAGCAACGCGGTTACCGCCGCACGGTCGGCGTCCGCGACGTTGGCGAGCATCACGTTCTGGTTGGCAGACAGTCGGAATTCGACGTTCGGGAACTGTTCGGCCACCCGACGCAGCGCGGTCTTCATCTGCCACCCCTCGGAATCTTTCACCCGGCCCATCGAGACAAAGAGGGTGCAATACCACTGCCCATCCAGAGCCCGGTTCCAGCCGTAGGTGTCGTTGGTCGTCGTAAAGTGGTAGGGGCGCGCCGGGGCAAATTTCATGCCCGCCCGCTGCTCAATTTCGCTGCGGACGGACTCCACCCCACGTTCCTGCACCACATATTTCAGGCGCGCGTGTTTGCGGTCGGTGCGGTCACCAAAATCGCGGTGCACCGTCAGCACGGCCTTGGACACCTCCACCAACTGGTCTGGCGTGATGAATCCGAGGACATCCGCGAGCCGGGCGTAGGTCGCCGCGTTGCCATGGCTGCGCCCCATCCCGCCGCCGACGGTCAAGTTGTAACCCACCACTTGGTCGTGCTCCACGATGGCGATGAAGCCAAGACAGTTGGTAAAGATATCCATGTCGTTGGCCGGCGGCATGACAAAGGCCACCTTGAACTTTCGCGGCAGGTATTGGCGGCCGTAAAGGGGGTCGACAAATTCTTTGTTCTCCGCGGCGTCGAGGTTGAGTTGCACCCCGTCGAGCCAGATCGAGTGGTAGGCCTTGGTCTTGGGGAGCAACGTCTCGGAAACCAGCTTGGCGTGTTCGTATATCTGCTGGCGGGCGCGGGTGCTGGCCGGCGTCGGCGCCGCCATTACGTTGCGGTTCACGTCACCGCACGCCGCGAGCGTGTCCACCATCGCGGTATTCAGCCCCTTCATCAGTGCGCCGAGCCCAGACTTGGCCACGCCGTGGAACTGCACACTCTGGCGCGTCGTGATGCGCAGGGTGTTGTTCGCGTATTGGGTCGCCAGCTTGTCGAAGGCGATCCATTGCGGCGCCGACAACACGCCGCCGGGGATGCGCCCGCGGATCATCATGATGTGGGTTTTGCCCTGCTTGCGGCGGTCCCGATCGTCCTGCTGATAGATGCCGTGGAACTTCAGGAACTGCTCGTCGTCCGACGAAAAGCATTCGGCCGCCGGGTCCACGAGCGTCGCCGCGATGTTTCCCGCTAGGGTGGGAATGGCGATCTTCAGCAGTTCGTTCTTGGTGAGTGCCTTTTCGGCGGGGGCGGCACTGGCAGCGGCTTCCGACATAATCCTTAGTTAGTTACTAATGTTGTTCAACAAACCATGAACCATCTCGCGACGGTCAGCAAGTTTCATGTCAGAAGACCTCGTTCCGCAACGGGATTTCCGCTGCTTAAAGGAGGCCCGCTATTCGGCGCCGGCGGCCGCCTAGAAGAAACGCTCGCCTGAAAGCGGAGTCATAGGGGCGGCCCACTGAAGTTCAGGTCGAGGCTACCAAGAACCTGATTCGACGGAGTTGAAGGCCCACTGAAGCTCCCACTTGCTTCGACATTTTCCCCTTCCCCGTGCCGGCCGGCTGCCGTTCACTCGCCCCGCTTTCGGCGGAACGCCCGCCGGCGCGACTGACCACTGCTTACTGACTGCTGAAATGAAGATTGTCCTCGCTTACTCCGGCGGCCTCGACACCTCGGTGCTGCTCTCCTGGATCAAGGATACTTACGGCAACGCCGAAATGATCTGCTTCTGCGCCAACATCGGCCAAGAAGACGAACTCAAGGGCCTCGAAAAAAAGGCCAAGAAGACCGGTGCGTCGAAGATTTACATCGACGATCTCCAGGAAGAGTTCGCCCGTGATTTCATTTATCCGATGCTCCGGGCGGGCGCGATTTACGAAGGCCAATACTTCCTCGGCACCAGCATTGCGCGCCCGCTGATCGCCAAGCGCATGGTCGAGATCGCCGTGGCCGAAGGGGCCGACGCCATCGCCCACGGCGCCACTGGGAAGGGCAACGACCAAGTCCGCTTCGAGCTGACCGCCGCCGCGCTCGCACCCGAGTTGCAAATCATCGCCCCGTGGCGGGACGAACGGTATCGGAAGGATTTCCCCGGCCGCCAGGCGATGATTGATTACTGCGCCGCCAAGGGCATTCCCGTGCAGGCCAGCGCCAAGAAGCCCTACTCGATGGACCGCAACCTCCTGCACATTTCCTATGAAGCCGGCATCCTCGAAGACCCGTGGTATGACTCCTTCGATCCGAAGCAAAACCGCGATTACTTCACCACGCTGTCCGTATTGCCAGAAGACGCGCCGGACAAGCCGGAGTTTGTCGAACTCGACTTCGTGAAGGGCGATTGCGTGGCCGTGAACGGCAAGAAGCTAACGCCGCTCCAAGTCATGAAGTTCCTCAACAAGCTTGGCGGCAAACACGGCGTCGGCCGCGTGGACATGGTCGAAAACCGCTTCGTCGGCATGAAGAGCCGCGGCGTGTATGAAACCCCCGGCGGCAGCATCTTGCACTACGCGCATCGTCAAATGGAGAGCCTGACCATGGACCGCGAAGTCATGCACCAGCGTGATGGCTTCGTCCCGAAATATGCCGAGCTGGTTTACAACGGCTTCTGGTATGCGCCCGAGCGGCTCGCCCTCCAAGCCTACGTCGAGGAAAGCCAAAAGAACGTCACCGGCACCGTGCGCGTGAAGCTCTACAAAGGCGGACTCTACGTCGCCGGGCGCAAGAGCCAGTTCAGCCTGTATAATCCGCACATCGCCACGATGGAGGCCGACCCAACCAAGGCTTACAATCAGGACGATGCCACCGGCTTCATCCGCCTAAACGGCCTGCGCCTCCGGGTTAACAGCACCGTCAACGGCGCGAAAAACCTGAAGGGTTAAGGGTTCTAAGACTCATTCAAGGGCCGGCGCACGGATTCCGTCGCCGGCCTTTTGGCTTACTGCATAAGCAGTGAAAGCTCTTTCCGCTCCGTCCCGCGTAGGACGGTGCCCTTCACGGGTTGCCCGGGCTGATACTTCTTCAGCAGCCGGCCCAAGAGTTCGCTTTCGGAAATGCGGGCAGCCTGACCGTCGAGTTCCACGATCACGTCGTCCTTCCGGAAGCCGGCCTGCTTCGCGACCGCGTGTTTGCCGTATTCACCGGCATGTTTGACGAACAAGGCCATTGCTTCTCTGCCGAGACCACGTGCCGCCCGCTGCTCATCGGACAAATCTTCCAACCATAGGCCACCCAAGGCCATGGCCCGCAATTCCCAGGAACCAGCCCGGCGCGAGATATCCGACTTCAGCCGCCAGCCTTCGGGCAACTCAATCAGCACCGGCCAGTTGGCGCCGGCCCGCTTTACTAGGGCGCGCAACGTCCCGGAGTCACCCGTCCGGTGCAAAATCCAACTCACGTCCGCACTAGAGACCAACGGTTGGCCTGCGAGCGTGGTGATGTCGTCGCCGACCTGAAGCCCGGCCTTGGCCGCCGGTGAACCCGCCACCACCGCCTGCACCCGCGCCACCTGATCCGGCGCGAGCGTCAGGCCAAAGGTCTGGGGCGCCGGCCAAGGGTAGATCCATTCCGTGGGTATGGGCTGGTTTTGGTCGCGGTAAGACGCGCGGATCGCTTCGCCGATTTGGTGACAGTGGACGCAGCTCGGCACGAGCTTCCCTTCCCAATCGAGGTTACGCGGGTATTTGCCGGCCAGCAGCGGGATCTCCAGCGGATCCTTGAAGGGCAGCGGCGCGCCCTGTTTGCCCGCGAGGGACGCTTGGTTTTTCGGATAGCCGCGGTGAATCGCCAGCGCTCCTTCGAGCGTCCGCCGGAAACCATCAATCGTGTCGTCCTTCGAATTGACCTGCTGCGCCCAAGAACCATACCGACCGTAAACAGTGCCATCGGCGTTAAAAATAACCGTCGAGAACGACAGGTCGTAATCCACTTGGAAGAGTGCCAGGTCGAGCGCGTTGGCGTTCATCACGCGCACACAGACGAACTGGTCGAGCAGCCGGCCGAGTTCCAAGTCCTGCATCAGCACCCGGGCATCAATGCCCGCGCAGGCCAGACACGGCACGCAACGCAGGGTGACCAGCAGGGGTTTGCCAGTCCGCTGCGCCTCCGCGAAGCCCTTCTGAAAGTCGTTGTAGATCCAGCGCGGATCGTTTTCGAGGTTGGCGCGGTCATTCCGCACCGCACCCGCCCGGTCCTTGACCGTCTCGGCGAACGACAAATAGGGGAACGTAGCCAATCCCAACGCCAGCAGGAACAAGCGGGCTTTCATTGCGGAGGTAGTGCCATGTCTCATCCCGCTCCGCAATCGCAAGGCCTGCACAGACGCCTGAATCGGGGCCACTGCCGATCCGCCCGGGGTGGCGTAATTTAGTGGGGCCAAGTGGGTCCGTTACGCCCCAAAAAATCGCAAAAACGCCCGGCAAATAGCTTTGCCGGGCGGACTTGGATCGCGGGAGGACTGAGCCGTCGGCCCCCCACGAAGTGAAACGCCTTTATGCGTTATAAGTGCTGGAACTTACGCGCCCGCCGGTGCCGGTCCAGTTGGTATGGAAGAACTGGCCCCGCTTCTGGTCTACGCGCTCGTAAGTATGCGCCCCAAAATAGTCGCGCTGGGCCTGGAGCAGGTTGGCGGGCAACCGCGGGTTACGGTAACTGTCGTAGAAGGCGAGCGCGGTGCTGAAGGCGGGCACGGGAATGCCCTTCTTTACGGCTAGGGCCACAACGTTGCGCCAGCCCTTTTGGGCGGTCTTGATCTCGCCGCGGAAGTAGTCGTCCAACAGCAGGTTCGCCAACTTCGGGTTCTGGTCGAAGGCTTCCTTAATCTTGCCGAGGAAGCGCGAGCGGATGATGCAACCGCCGCGCCACATGAGGGCGATGCCGCCGTAGTTGAGATCCCAGCCGTATTCCTTGGCCGCCGCTTTCATCAGCATATAGCCCTGTGCGTAACTGACGATTTTGGAGGCGTAGAGCGCGCTCATGATGTCGGCGATCAACGCCTTTTTCTTCGCGGCATCCTTGGCCTGCGCCAAGGCGGGGCGCGGCCCCTTCAGCTTGCGGGCGGCCTTCACCCGCTCGTCCTTCATGGCGCTGACACAGCGGCTGAAAACGGCCTCGGCAATCAGCGTGACCGGCTGGGCGAGATTGGCCGAATCAATGACGGTCCACTTGCCCGTGCCCTTCTGGCCGGCGGTGTCGAGAATCTTGTCCACGAGCGGGGAGCCGTCCTCGTCTTTCTTGGCGAGGATGTTGGCGGTAATCTCGATGAGGAAGCTGTCCAACTCGCCGGTGTTCCATTCCTTGAACACGGCTGCCATTTCGTCCGCCGTCATACCGAGCCCATCCCGCATCAGGTTGTAGGCTTCGCAGATAAGCTGCATGTCGCCGTATTCGATGCCGTTGTGGACCATCTTTACATAGTGGCCGGAGCCGCCGTTGCCGACCCAGTCGCAGCAGGGCGCATTGCCGTCCACCTTGGCCGAGATGCCTTGAAAAATGTCTTTCACTGCCGGCCAAGCCGCCACGCTGCCGCCGGGCATGATGCTGGGGCCGAAGCGGGCGCCTTCTTCGCCGCCACTGACACCGGTGCCGATGTAGAGCAGGCCCTTGGCTTCGAGTTCCTTAACCCGGCGGTCGCTGTCGCCGTAGAGCGAGTTGCCGCCGTCGATGATGATGTCGCCGGGCTCAAGGTGCGGGATGATCTGCGCGATGAAATCGTCCACGGCACTGCCCGCCTTGACCATGCACATGACGCGGCGAGGGCGTTTGAGCAGAGCCACCATCTCGGGAATCGAGTGGGCGCCGATGACCTTGGTGCCCTTGGCCTCATGGGCGAGGAAGTCGTCCACCTTGGCGGTGGTGCGGTTGTAGGCCACGACGGTGAAGCCGTGGTCGTTCATGTTGAGGATCAGGTTCTGGCCCATGACGGCCAAGCCGATGACTGCGATGTCGCCTACTGGATTGCTCATGTGGAATTGCGGAAACCGCCAAAAAACGGAGCGGCAAGCTAGCGGCGGCGGAAGCCCTCAAGCCAGCGGGAATTTCTCATGCCGGACAGCGGTCCAGCTCATGGGCCGCAAGGGCGGGCGGTCCCGGCCAATTCAAGCCCGGTCGTCCAGTTCCCACGGATAGCGCTTGTAGCCGCCTACATGGCCTGCTGCGAGGGATTGAGCACGTCGAGCTGCAACCGAGCTTGGCGCCGGCCCAAGCGGACGGGACTGGAGAAAAGTCGAGTCAGCTCGCGGGAGTTCAACACTGTGGCGCGCGGGCCGGCGGCGGTGACGCAGCCGGCCGCCAAGAGCAGGGCGTGCGTAAAGGCGGGCATGATTTCCTCCACGTGATGGGTCACCAGCACGAGTGCCGGGGCGTCGGGACGCCGGGCGAGGCGCTCGATGAACTGCAAAAAATGCTCGCGGGCGACGGGATCCAAGCCGGCGCAGGGCTCGTCCAAAATCAGCAACCGAGGCTGGGACATGAGCGCCCGGGCGATCAAGACACGCTGGCGTTCGCCTTGGCTCAAAACGCCCCAGACGCGGTCGGCGAGATAGCCTGCCTCGACCAGTTCCAGCAGGGTGCGGGCGGCCGCTTGATCGGCCCGCGTCGGTTCGCCCCAGAAATCGATCATGGCGTATTTGCCCCCGGTGACCGTGTAGAGCGCGGGTTCGGTATCCGCCATCAGTTGCCGGACGGAGGAGCTGACGAGCCCGATGCGGGTCCGCAATACGCGCCAGTCAGTTTCCCCGAAACGTTCGCCCAGCACGTCGATGTCGCCCGCGGTCGGCATCAGGTAACCAGTCAGGGCGGCGAGCAGCGAAGTCTTGCCGGAACCGTTGGCGCCCAAGATCACCCAATGCTCGCCTGGATTCACCCGCCACGACACGTCCCGCAGAATGGGCGTGCCGTCTCGGACGATGGTCAGACGGGCGACGGCTAGAATCGGAGCCATCGCCGCGGCAGGACGGCGCAATGCCGGTTTCTTCATCAGAGGGAAATCCCGGTGCGAGGGAGCATTTACCGCTTGGCGAAGATCCGGTTCGCTTCTTCCAAAGTCTCTTTCGAGCCGATGTCATACCAGATGCCCGGGACGCTCCAGGTGAGCACAGGCAAGCGTGGGTAGAGCCACTGGATGAGTCGGCCGGGTTGGTCCGGGTTGTTACCTTCGGCGAGGTATTGGCGGATGAGCGGCAGGACGGCGCGAGGATAGTAGTAGAGCGCGATGCCGATCAGCGTGCTCGCCGGTTGGGTGGGTTTTTCCACGAAGCTGCGGATTTGCCCTGCCGCATCCACGTCGACGACGCCGTATTTCCGAGCCTGGTCCAGCGAGCCGACATCGAAGGTGCCGAGCACCGGTTGCGACGTCTGCCGGCAAAACGTGCCGAATTCTTCCAAGGACTGGCTGAATAGGTTGTCCCCGGCCACCACGATCAGGTCGTCGTCGAGTTGCTCGCGGTCGAGCACTAGGTTGAGGTCTCCGATCGCGCCGAGCTTGTTGGTGTCATCGGTCGAACCGTCGTTGACGATGGTGAAATCGAGTTGCGTCTTATTGGCCCGGTAGTCATCGGCCCACTTCTGAAACTGGCCGGCGAACTTGGCGTTGGTGACGATGATGACTCGATCAATCCCGGGGATCGGCGCCAGATTGTCGAGCACGTAGTCAATCATCGGTTTGCCCGCAACAGGCAGCAGCGGCTTGGGCTGCGTGAGCGTAAGCGGATACAGGCGCGTGGCGTAACCCGCGGCGAGAATGATAACTTTCATGGCGCGGGGCGAACTTACGCGCCAAACGCCACGGGGACTCAAGGGATTTCCCCGGCCTTTCGCGGGGAGAAGTGGTCTTGGAAGGGCTGTAAGCCGAATTCTGTCCCGGCCCTTGCGGACCAGTGAGCATCATTTGTCTCTGCAGCCAATACCCGGAACCTGGACTGCTTGCGCAGTCCGCGACACGGGCCGCGTCAGGGTTCCCTATTGGGCCTTGCTCCCGGGCAGGTTTTCCGTGCCCCGCCGCTTACGCGTCGGGCGGTGGGCTCTTACCCCGCCTTTTCACCCTTACCCTCAGCCTTGCGACCGAAGGCGGTTTATTTTCTGTGGCACTGTCTGTCAGGCTGGGCTTGCGCCCAACCTTCCCGCGGTCATGCCGGCTTACCGACGAGTCACCCCGTCGTGCAACCGGTTTCCGTGGGCCCGCGCCCTATGGAGTTCGGACTTTCCTCCCGCAGCTTGCGCCACGAGCGACACTCCGCCCTTCCAAGACCGCGACGAACCTAGGGGGAAAGTCCGCCGGTCAAAGCGCAAAGTTGAAATGCTTTGGCCTGAGCGATTCGGCAGCGCCCGGCCACCGGCCGGCGAACTGGCTCCCGCGGGGCCGGCCAAGCCGTTTAGCCGCTTGCACATCTTTCAAATTGGGCTAGCGGTTCTCCCAAGTTAATACGTGCACGTATGAGATCGGAAAATTGTGATGTCGTCATCGTCGGGGGAGGGCCAGCGGGTTGCGCCGCGGCGTGCGTCTTGGCCGAACAGGGACATCGGGTGGTGGTCCTGGAGCGGGAGAAATTCCCCCGCTATCACGTCGGCGAATCGATGATCCCCTTCACCTACCCGCCGCTGGAGCGAATCGGATTCATCCACCGACTGAAAGAGTCGGCCTTTGTTAAAAAGTTTTCCGTTCAGTTCGTCGCCCCGTCTGGCCGGGCCAGCCAACCCTTCTATTTCTTCGACCGCTATGATCGCGAAACCGTCGCCCAGTCCTGGCAGGTGCTCCGCAGTGAGTTTGACCAAATGTTGATGGAACACACCCGCGCCAAGGGTGCCGAAGTCAGGGAACAGCATGAGGTGGTGGAATTTCTGCGCGACGGCGAGACCTACGTCGGCGTGCAAGCTCGCACCGCGACGGGTGAACTCGTCGAAATCCGGGCGCCCATCACGATTGATGCCTCGGGACGGGACGCCCTGGCGGCCACTCGCAGCGCGTGGCGTCGAGGCGATCCGAAGCTGAACAAGGTCGCCGTCTGGACCTACTTTGAAGGTTCAAAACGTGATTCCGGCATTGATGAAGGCCAGACCACGGTCGCCTTCCTGCCCAACAAAGGTTGGTTTTGGCACATTCCCCAGCACGGCGACCGGGTCAGTGTCGGCGTCGTGGCCGACGGCAAGTATCTGGCCCGCGACGGGTTCAAAGATCCCCAAGCCATCTTTGAGCGCGAAGTGCCCGAAAACCGCTGGATTGCCGAGCGCCTCGCCACCGGCCGGGGCACGGGTGAATATTGGCTGACGGCCGAATACACTTTCCGCTCCGAATACAGCGCGGCGGACGGATTAGTGTTGGTGGGCGACGCCTATGGGTTTCTTGATCCGGTTTTTTCCAGCGGCCTGATGTTGGCCCTGAAAAGCGGGGTGGCGGCGGCCGACGCGGCGCACGAGGCCCTCGCCGCCGGCGACTTCCAAGCAGCGCGTTTTACCGCTTACAGCGAGATGATGCGTGAAGGGATCGAAAACATGCGCAAACTCGTTTACGCGTTCTACGATCCGAAAGTGAGTTTCAAAACCGTCACGGAGAACTCACCGGAACTCGCCGGGGACCTGACCGACTGCCTTTCCGGTGACGTGAACAAGGATTTCACTCGCCTCTTCAAGGCCTTTGCCGAAGTCACGGAGATGCCCGAACCACTGCCTTACGGCGTGCCCAAGGCAACCCCGCAACGCCCCTTGGTCGCAACCTGAACACCCACCTCTCCGCCCTTGAAGCTGGTCCAAATCACACCCGGCGCCGGCGGGATGTATTGCGGAAACTGCTTCCGTGATAACGCGCTCGTGGCGGCGCTCCGCCGCCAAGGCCACGACACCTTGATGGTGCCGCTTTACCTGCCGTTGACCCTCGACGAAGCCGTCACGGCCAACACCCCTACGTTTTTTGGCGGCATCAACGTTTACCTGGACCAGATCCTCCCCTTTCACCGGCGCCTGCCCCACTGGTTTCGCCACTGGTTTGACGCCCCCGCTTTGCTGAAACTGGCCTCCGGGCGGGCCGCTAAGACCCGGGCGGAAGACGTCGGTGCCCTCACGCTCTCGATGTTGCGCGGCGAAGACGGCAACCAAGCCCGCGAACTCGATGAACTCGTGGATTGGTTAGCCGAACAAGCCCGTCCCGAAGCTGTGTTCTTGTCGAACGCGCTCTTGGTAGGCTTGGCCCGCCGGCTCAAAAAACGGTTGAACACGCGGGTCTTTGCCTTCCTGCAGAGCGAGGAGACTTTTCTCGATTCCATTCCCGAGCCCTACGGCAGTCAGTGCTGGGCCCAGCTCGCCGAACGAGCCTCAGACGTGGATGGTTGGATCTCGCCCACCCGTTATTTCGCCGACCGCATGGCCCCTCGCCTACGCCTGCCGCCCGACCGGGTGTGCGTCGTGCCCAACGGCATCAGCCTTGCCGGCTACGACCAGTTGCCCCCGCGAACGGCAAAACGTCCCGGCGAACCGCTCACCTTGGGTTTCTTTGCCCGGATGTGTCCGGAAAAGGGACTCGCTCAAGTCGTGGACGCTTTCATCGAGTTGCGGCGTCACGGACGAGTTCCCCAACTACGACTGAAGATCGGTGGCGGCTGCAATTCGGTCGATGAACCCTTCGTCCGCCAGCAACGGGCCAAACTGGCGCGGGCCGGACTCGCCGCCGACGCCAGCTTTCACCCCAACGTGTCCCGAACGGACAAGCTCGCATTTTACGCCGCCTGCGATGTGCTTTCAGTTCCGGCCCAAATCAGCGAGGCGTTCGGCCTCTACGTGATCGAGTCGCTGGCCGCCGGCACGCCGCTCGTGCAACCGGATCGCGTCGGGTTTCCCGAATTGCTCCACGCCACCGGAGGCGGCGTGCTCTACGGGGCCAACACCGCCCCCGCCCTCGCCCGGGAATTGGAACCCCTGCTGCTGAATCCAGCCCGCCTGCGGGAACTCGGCGACCTCGGCCGGGCCGCAGTCTTCGCGCACTACTCGGATGACGTGATGGCGCGCCACGTCGCCCAAGTAGCGGCCGCCCATCGGCCTTGAGCTGCCCCAATTTCGCCGCCCCGGCCGCCGGTTTTCCCAGAGCCCCAAGCCGAACGTTGCCGGGCCCCGCCGCTTCGAGTCATCCTCCCTTATGCCTTCCGAGTTCAAAGCCACCCGCCGCGTCGAGTTCAGCGAGACTGACCTCGCCGGCATTGTCCATTTCACGAACTTCTTCCGCTACATGGAGACCGTGGAACATGCCTTTTGGCGTTCGCTGGGAACCTCCGTCGTGATGCGGCAGTTTGATCCACCACTCGGCCTGCCGCGGGTCCACGCTTCCTGCGATTTCAAACGCCCGCTGCGCTTCGAAGACATTGTGGAAATGCACCTGCGCGTCGTCGAAAAGCGCGCCCGCTCCCTGAGCTTCGAGATCCGCTTAACTCGCCTCGAACCCGGCCCACCGGAGGAGGTCGCCATCGGCAAACTGACCGCGGTGTGCGTGCAGAAGAATCCCGACGGCTCCTTTCAGTCCGTCCCCTTCCCCGAGAGCATCGCCAGCCAGATCAGCGTGCATCCAGCCCCGGCGCCGGCGCCGGAGTAAAGCCGGCACCCGGCGAAAACCACCGGCCTACCGGCACATTTTTTCGCTGCCGTCTTCGCCCCGACCCGTCTTTCCTTGCGGGGAACACATGCAGACCTGTCCGCGTGGCAAAAACGGCTTGCAGCGTCACTCGCTGACGTTGGCGCCCGCTTGCGCGGGCAGAAATTCCGTAGGGTCACGCTCGACGAGGCACCCCGCCGTCGTGCGATAATTAGGCACAGTTTTATGAGCTCAATCGTCCCCTCACTGTTCGCCGCTCTGGCCGTCGCCCTGACGGTCCACGCGGCCGAACCCAACAATCGTCCCCACGCCCCGACGGCCGAACCGGCCGCGGCCACGAGCGCCCGCCCTCAAACCGCAGCCGAACCGGCTGTGGGCGAGCGGATTGTGTTTATCGGCAACGGACTCGCCGAGCGCGACGTCTATTTCAGCCGCTTGGAAACGGAGCTCCACCTCCGGTTTCCCGCGCAAAAGCTGATCGTCCGCAACCTGGGTCGACCGGGCGACACCCCGGGCTTTCGGCCGCATCCGGCGCGCGTTTCGCAATGGGCCTTTCCCGGCGCCGACCAATTCCATCCCGAACTGAATTCGCACTTCGGCAGGGGCTTCTTCCCGACGCCCGACCAGTGGCTCACCCACCTGAAGGCCGATACGATCATCGCGTTCTTCGGCTACAACGAGTCGTTCGACGGGCCGACGCGGGTGGCAAATTTCGAGGCCGAACTCGACGCCTTTGCAAAGCACACGCTGTCCAAGGCCTACAATGGCACCGCCGCGCCGCGCCTCGTGCTTGTGTCGCCCATCGCCTTTGAAAATCTCTCCGCCAAGAAGGACCTGCCCAACGGCAAACAGGAGAACGCCAACCTTGCCCTCTATACCGACGCCGTCCGCAAGGTCGCGCACAAGCACGGGCTCACGTTCGTCGATTTCTTCGGCGCCACCCAGAAGCGCTACGCCCAGAAGAGCCAGCCGCCGCTGACCATCAATGGCTTTGCCCCGACCGAAGCGGGGTATCAGGAGTTAGCCGCCATCCTCACGGACGGCGCCTTCGGCAAGGCCAAACGCAAGTCCAAGACGAACGCGGAGTTGGTGAACGCCGCCGTGAAGGAAAAGGACTACTTCTGGAACAATGACTACAACTTGGTCAACGGCGTCCACACCCACGGCCAACGTTATGATCCCTTCGGCCCGCAGAATTACCCCGCCGAAATCGCCAAGACGCGCCAGATGATGACGCTCCGGGACACGCTCATCCATGACGTGGCCGCCGGTCGGACCCAAACGATCGCGGTGGATGATGCGAAGACGCCCGAACTCCCCGCCGTGCCCACCAACTTCAAGCGGCCGGTGGACTATCTCAGTGGCGTCGAGGCGATCGAAAAGATGACCGTCATGCCCGGTTACAAGGTCGAGTTGTTTGCCTCCGAGAAGGAGTTTCCGGAACTCCGGAAGCCCGTCCAGATGTCCTTCGACAACCGCGGGCGACTGTGGGTTGCCATCACGCCGTCCTATCCCCACTACCGCCCCGGCGAAGCTCGGCCCAACGATAAGATCCTGATCTTCGAGGACACCAACGGCGACGGCCGGGCGGATAAGCAGACTGTCTTTGCCGACAAACTGCACCTGCCCATTGGCTTCGAGTTGGCGCCCGAGGGCGTTTACCTGTCGCAGGAGCCGAACCTCTGCCTGCTCGTGGACGACAATCACGACGACAAGGCCGACCGCATGGAGATTCTCATGCACGGCTTCGACACGCACGACACGCACCACGCCATTTCAGCCTACAGCGCCGACGCCTCCGGTGCGTTCTACCTGCTGGAAGGCCGCTTCCTGCACAGCCAAGTCGAAACCCCTTACGGCCCGCAACGCGTGAACGACGGCGGCGCGTGGCGGTTCGATCCCAAACGATTCAAACTGGAGCGCTACATCCAGACCGACATCAACAATCCGTGGGGCATCGCCTTTGATGACTGGGAACAGGGGGTCATCTCTGACGCTTCCAGCGGTGAGAACTACTGGGCCTTGGCGGTCTCCGCCAAGATGCCTTACGGCGTCGAGATCCAGCGCGCCGGCGACTATGTGCCCAAGCGGTCGCGCCCGACGTCGGGCTCGGAATTTGTGTCCTCGCGCCACTTCCCGCCGGATCGGCAAGGGCAGTTCATGACCTGCAACAGCATCGGGTTCTTGGGCCTGAATTTCAGTGCCCCACGCGAGGACGGCGCTGGCTTCACCGGCGACCTCGCCGGCGACCTGATCAGCTCCAGCGACCCGAACTTCCGCCCGGTGGATTTGGAATTCGCTCCGGACGGCTCGCTCTACTTCCTCGACTGGCACAACGCGCTGATCGGCCACATGCAGCACAACGCCCGCGACCCGAACCGGGATCACGAACGCGGCCGTATCTACCGCGTGACTTATCCAACGCGCCCACTCGTGCCCCCGGCCCAAGTTGCCGGCGCCAGCGTCCCTGAACTGCTCGAAAACCTGAAGCTGCCGGAGTATCGCAGCCGCTACCGCACCCGCCGCGAACTCCGGGGCCGACCAGCCGCCGAAGTCATCCCGGCCGTGAAAGCCTGGGCTGCGAAACTCGACAAGGCCGACCCACTTTACGAACGACATCTTTGCGAGGCGCTCTGGGCCACTTGGTCACAGAACAAACCGGACGCAGGCCTGCTACTCGCGTGCCTCAACGCCCGCTCGCACCAAGCCCGAGCGGCGGCGACCCAAGTGCTGCGTTACACCACGCACCAACTTCCCAACGCCGTGGCGCTGCTGCGTCAGGCCGCCAACGACCCGCATGGCCGCGTGCGCCTCACCGCCATCGTCGCGGCCTCATGGCTCGACAATCAGGACGGGGCCCGAATCGTCTTGGACGCCCTCCGGCATCCCTTCGACAAATGGATGAGCCCGGTGACCAAGCAGATCTTGGCGACCACGCTCAAGGACGACGTGGCTGCGCTCGCCAAAGCCGACCCGCAGGCGCTCGCTGGCAATCCCAACGCCCAGGCTTACCTCGCCGGCACCTTCAAGCTCGGCGACGCGCCGCCTGCTGCGGACAAGCGCGAATACGGTCCAACCCGCCCGCTGAACGCGGCCGAAACCAAGCTCTACGCGCTCGGCAAAGAGGTGTTCCACCGCGACGCCCACTGCGCCACCTGCCACCAACCCTCCGGCATGGGCACCCCCGGCGTCTATCCGCCGCTCAACGTCAGCGGTAATCCCTGGTTGGCCGAGGACGAACGCCTGATCAAGGTCGTGCTCAAGGGCTTGTGGGGACCATTGGAGCTGGGCGGCCAACGCCTGAGCCCGTCGAACGGCGTGCCCCCGATGATGGGTTTCGGCGGCCTGTTAAACGACGAAGAAGTCGCGGGCGTGCTGAGCTACGTCCGCCAATCCTTCGGCAATAACCTCCCGCTCATCACGCCGGCCCAGGTGGCCAAGATCCGCGAGCAGACCAAGGACCGCGCCGACTTCTACATGGTCGAAGAGATCATGCAGCAACACCCGATCTCCGGCTGGGAGAAGTGGGGCAAGATGGCCCGTCCCAAGGACAGCGCCTACGAGTGAACGGTCGGCTGGAAAGTCTCCAGTGCTCAGTTGGCGGTGCAGTCGTCAGGCCGTGGGGATTGTCTCCACGGCTTTTTTGCTTCCTGAGCACCGAAAACTGAACCCTTCCGCCCCCATCTCGCGCCACCCTTGCCCGCCCGGGTGTCCCCGCGCCACAATCGGCCCATGCAAACACGCCCGCTCGGTAAGACCGGCCTGCAACTTCCCATCCTTGGTTTCGGCGCCAGTTCGCTGGGCCAAGAATTTCGCAGTATCACGCTCGACGAAGCGCTCCGCAGCGTGCGCGTGGCGCTGGATTGCGGGCTCAACTTCATCGATACCTCGCCCTTCTACGGCCGCGGCATGAGCGAAGTGCTGCTCGGCATCGCGCTCAAGGGCGTGCCCCGCGCCAGCTACACCCTCTGCACGAAGCTCGGCCGCTATGACCTTCAGCACTTCGACTTCTCGGCCAAACGCGTCGCCGAATCCGTGGACGTCTCGCTCCACCGTCTCGGCACCGACCACCTCGACATCGTGCTGTGCCACGACATCGAGTTCGTGCCGATGCAGCAACTTGTGGACGAGACTCTTCCGGCCCTGCGAAGGGCGCAGCAGGCCGGCAAGGTGAAATTCATCGGCTTCAGCGGCTATCCCCAGAAAATCTTCCGCTTCATCGGCGACCAAACCGACGTGGACTGCGCGCTGAGTTACAACCAATACACGCTCCAGAACACCCGCTTCGTCGACGAGACGATCCCTTATCTCAAGGCCAAGGGCGTCGGCGTGCTCAACGCCGGCCCGTTCAGTGCCCGCCTGCTCACCAACGCGCCGCTGCCCGCTTGGATGAAAGAACCCGAGTCCGTGAAGGCCGCCGCCCGCGCCGCCGCCGCCTTGTGCGCGCAACGCGGCAGCGACATCGCGAAACTGGCGCTGCAATTTTCCTGCGCGAACCCGGACATCACCTCGACCATCGCCGGCAGCGCCAACCCGGAGAATATCCGCCAGTGGGCGCGCTGGCTCGCCGAACCCATAGACCAACAGTTGCTGGCCGAAGTGCAGGCGATCTTCGCCCCGGTGAAGAACCTGGGCCACACCGAAGGATTGGCGGAAAACAACTGAGCGCTTCGCCCAACGCAGCGCCTCATGGTCGACGTGGAGCTCAGGATCTTGGCCGATCAGTTCCCGTGCCGTTGGCGCGCTGCGGCAGGTTCCACCTGCCATCGTCTGCCACGAACCGGCGGGTTGCCGGCGGCGCGCCGTTACTACACGCTCACGACCCTATGGCAGCTGATCCGAAGCCGGCCTTTCGTCCTTACATCCCCGACCGCACCGCCCTGCGCGAATTCACGTTCCGGTCCGTGCTCATGGGCACGCTACTGGGCATGGTGTTCGGGGCTTCGTCCCTTTACCTGACGCTCAAGGTCGGCCTGACCGTCAGCGCAAGCATCCCGGTGGCGGTGATCTCGATCGCGCTGTTCAAAGTGTGGGCCAAGTTCGGCGGCCGCGACGCCACCATCCTCGAACACAATATCGCCCAAACCGCCGGTTCGGCCGGTGAATCGATCGCGTTTGGCGTGGGCGTGACCATGCCGGCAATCCTCATCTTAGGCTTCGATCTGGAAATCACCCGGGTGCTGCTGGTGGGCGTGCTCGGCGGGTTGCTGGGCATTCTGATGATGATCCCGCTCCGGCGGGCGCTGATCGTCCAACAGCACGGCGAGCTGAAGTATCCCGAGGGCACGGCCTGCGCCGAAGTGCTGAAGGCCGGTGCCAGCGAGGAATCCCGCGCCGCCGCCGATCCGGTGCACCGGGGCGACGTGCTCGGCGCTTCCGTGAACGCCAAGACCATCTTCGCCGGCTTCGGAATCGGCCTCCTTTACAAGCTCGGGAACGTGGCGCTCAAGGGCTGGAAAGACGTCCCGGAAAAGGTCTTCGGCGCACCGCTCCAAGCGGGGTCGATCTCGGCGGAGATTTCGCCGGAAATGCTCGGCGTCGGTTACATCATTGGCCGCCGCACCGCCGGCATCATGGCGGCGGGCGGCGTGCTCAGCTATTTGGTGCTGATTCCCCTGATCAAATTCTTTGGCCAACGCTTGGACGAACCGCTGGCGCCAGGCACCAAACTCATCAGCGAAATGTCCCACACCGACATCCGCAGCGCCTACATCCTCTACCTCGGGGCTGGCGCCGTGGCGATGGGCGGATTGGTGAGCCTGCTGCGTTCGCTGCCCACGATCTGGCACGGGCTCAAGCTGGGGGTGCTCGATATGGTCGATTCACGCCGGGCCGCCGCGGCCGCGGCCGCCGACCGAACCGGCCAAGATTTGCCGATGAAATTCGTGCTGATCGGCATTGTCGCGCTGGTGACCGCAATCACGCTGGCCGCTCCCCTGCACATGAACCTTTTGGGCGCGGGCCTGATTGTGTTGCTGGGCTTCTTGTTCGTGACCGTTTCGTCGCGTTTGACCGGTGAAATCGGTTCCTCCTCGAACCCAATTTCCGGCATGACCATCGCCACGCTGCTGATCACCTGCCTCGCCTTTCTCGCGGTGGGTTGGACCGGCAATTCCTACTACGTGACGGCGCTTTCCGTCGGCGCGGTCGTCTGCATTGCCTGCTCCAACGGCGGCACGACCTCCCAAGATTTGAAGACCGGCTACCTCGTGGGCGGCACGCCGAAACGCCAGCAAGTCGCCATTTTGATCGGGGCCTTTGCCTCGGCATTGGTCTTGGGACCGATCCTGCTGGGCCTCAACCAAACGGCGACGACCTACATTGACGCCAAGGAGATCGCCCCGGCCCTGCGTGCGCCCCTGGCGGAACTCGCCCACGCGCCGAAGGAACGGATCGCCGGCCCCCAAGCAAAGAGTGACTCGACCGAATACCTAGTCTGGCACACCCCCGATCCCGCGGGTGGCTCGGCGCGAAAATTCCTCGTCAAACCCGACGGCGAGCCGGTGTGGCTCGTGGACCCAGGCATCAATGGGGCCTTCTCCAAACGCCCCGACGGCTCGGAGGTGCGGAAATTTGATGCCCCCAAAGCCACGCTCGTGAGCTACATCATCAAAGGCATTCTCGACCGCAAGTTACCGTGGGATTTGGTGCTGTTCGGCGCGCTAATTTCACTCGTGCTCGAGTTGAGCGGAATCTCGGCGCTGGCGTTTGCCGTCGGCGTCTACCTGCCCATCTCGGTCTCCATGCCCATCTTCATCGGCGGCCTGATTCGGTGGTTTGTCGATTACCGGGACCGGGCAAAATTCCTCAATGCCGGACTCACCGAAGAACAAATTGCGGCTGAGGGCGACAAGTCGCCGGGCGTGCTCATGGCGTCCGGTTACATCGCCGGCGGCAGCATCGCGGGCATCGTCATCGCCTTCATGGCCGGCGTATTCGACCGGCAGGATACCGCCCTCACGGAATGGGCGATGAAATCGAACCCGTTTTTCAACGGACCGGCGGCCAATGCCTTGTCCATGCTGCCCTTCCTGATCCTCTGCGGCGTGCTGCTCCTCGCCGCCCGCGGCGTGATACTCGCGGCCAAGAAGCGCCCGGCTGCAACGCCCTCGGGGCACTAAACCCGAGCGTTCGCCGCGTCATTTCACCGCGCGGGAAAACTCACCGACCCCAGTGTCGGTTGGAAATTTCCGCCCAACCGGTTCGCCCCTTAAACTGATTTCAAGGCGGCGGCCGGCTTCGTTGGCCCTGCCCCCGCCTTCCCCCCCGCGCCAAGAGGGGAACTTAAGGTGAAGTCAGCAACCTGTGTCCAGAGATTGGCAACCCTTACCCAGAAAACCACCTCAGCAAGGTATTCACTTGCGCCAGAGGCACGGCTGCCGAGTAATTGCGTCCCACTCCCCAGCCACTCGCAGGTTTGCCGAATCAGCTTTCTTGGCAGTTATGGATTAGCGTTATGAGCAACGAAACCAATACCGGTTCCCAATTCCCTTATCCGGGCATCCCCACCAGTTCTGACGGCGCCGGATGCGTCACTTGGGTCGAAACCAACATCACCCACGGCGCCTGCGCCTACCCGATCACCTCGTCCACGACGATGGGCACGGGCTTCCAGACTGAGGTTTCCAACGGCAAAAAGAACCTCTGGGGCGACACGATCACGTTCGTCCAGCCCGAGTCGGAGCACTCTGCCGCCTCGACCTGTGAAGGTTTCGCGCTCGCCGGCGGCCGGGTGACCAACTTCACCTCCGGTCAGGGACTGGTCCTCATGAAGGAGGTGCTCTACACCATTTCCGGCAAACGCCTGCCAGCGGTGTTCCACATCGGCGCCCGTGCGTTAACCAGCCAATCGCTGAACGTCCACTGCGGCCATGACGACGTGATGAGCGTCGCCGACGTCGGCTGGGCCATTCTATTTGGACGCAACGCCCAAGAAGCCGGTGATTTGGCCCTGATTTGTCGCCGTGCGGCCGAGGCCAGCGACACGCCGTTCATGAACGTCCAAGACGGCTTCCTGACCACCCATACGATCGAAAACGTCCGGTTGCCCGAACTGGAGTTCATGAAGGATTTCGTGGGCGACCCGAACGAACGGCTGCGCAACCTGTTCGATCCGCGCAATGCGCTCATGTCTGGCGTGGTGCAGAACCAAGACTCCTACATGAAGGGCAAGATCGCCCAGCGCGCCTTTTACGATAAAGTGCCGGCGGCGATTCAGGAAGCGATGGACCGCTTCTACGAACAGACCGGCCGCCGCTACCGCCCGGTGGACACCTACAAGATGGACGACGCCGACTACGCGCTCGTCGGCATGGGCAGCCTGATGGAAACCGCGCAGGCCACCGTGGACCTGTTGCGCTCCGAAAAGGGGCTGAAGGTCGGGGTGGTTCACGTGACCAGTTTTGCCCCCTTCCCCGCGCCGCAACTGGTCGCCGCGTTGAAAAACGTCAAGGCGCTGACCGTGATTGAGCGCATGGACAATCCGCTCGCGCAGTCGAATCCGCTCGTGCAGGCCATCAAGGCTTCCTTCGCTGATGCGCTGATGGGCCTCAGTTATGGCTCCAACGGGGAACACAAGTATCCCGAAGTTCACCGCCTGCCGAAGATCTACTCGGTCTCCGCCGGCCTCGGTTCGCGCGACATCCGCGCGGGCCATCTGGCCGGCATCGTCAACAACATGCTCAGCGACAAACCGCGGGAATTCGGCGTCGTGGGCATCAAACATGAACTCGCCATCCCACCCGGCGACGATCCCGACATCCGGCCCCCGGGCGCGTTCTCGATGCGCGGCCACTCGGTCGGCGGCTTCGGCTCCGTCACGACCAACAAGCTCATCGCCTCGTTCGTCGGTGAACTCTTCAACCTCTACGTGCAGGCGTATCCGAAATACGGCTCCGAGAAAAAGGGCCTGCCGACGACCTATTACCTGACCGTGGCTGACGACCACATTCGATCCCACAGCGAGTTGGAACACGTCGAGTTCATCCCGTTAAACGACGTCAACGCCTTCAACCTCGGCAACCCGCTCGCCGGCATCGCCGACGGCGGCAGCGTGTTCATCCAGAGCCCGCATCTGGATGCCGCCAGCGTCTGGTCGGAGATCCCGCCGTTTGGTCGCAAGCTCATCCGCACCAAGAAGCTCAAGGTTTACTACCTCGACACCGTGAAGATCGCCCGCGAGATCGCCACCGATCCCGACCTCCAGCAGCGCATGCAGGGCGTCGCGCTGGTCGGCATCTTCATCAAGGTGACGCCGTTCGCGGCCCGCTCCGGGATGAATGAAGACACCGTCCTCGGCGCCGTGGAAAAATACATCCGCAAATACTTCGGCAAACGCGGTGAACACGTCGTGCAGGAGAACCTAGCGTGCGTGAAACAAGGCCTGAAGAACGTCCAAGAAGTCCCCGCCGAAATTATCAACGCGTTGGATTCCGGTCTCGCCAAGTCCACCAATGAGGAACTGGTGTTCGCCAAGTGACCCGCCGCAGCCCACCACCTTAACCGCGTAACGCCTCCCCTGAATTTCATGAGCACCGAAACCGCTCCCGCGCCCACTCAGCGCCTCAACACCCGCCCGATCACCGACGACGTGCTGAACGTCGCCGATTTCAACGAACGCATCGTCGGCGCCTATAACGACGGCTCCGCCGAAATGGGCCTGCCGGCCGATCTCTCGACGGCGCGTTCCCTCATCACCGCCGGCTCCGGCGTGCTTCGCGATTTCTCCTACATCGCTCCAGAAATCCCGCTGCTGAACTCCGAGAACTGCGTCGCCTGCATGGCGTGCGTCACCGAGTGCCCCGACACCGCCATTCTCGGCAAGGTCGTCACCAAATCCAAGCTGGAGGCGGAACTCGCGGCCATTCCCGACGAGGTCGAACGCGAGCACTACCGCCGGCAGTTCGGCAAAACGACCAAGTTCTGGAACGTCTACGAGAAGAAGGGCCAGGAACCGGGCTACTTCGGTATCTTCATTGATCCGACCAAGTGCAAGGGCTGCGCCGAATGCGTCGAGGCGTGCGGCGATCACGGCGCGCTCGCAATGCTCAAGAAGGAGGGCAACGTCCTCCCGCGCTCACAAAAGACGTTCAACTTCTACCGCAAGCTGCCCGAGACGCCGAAGCAGTTCATCAACGAGAAGCTGCTCACCGACATGATGCTGGCGGACCGTTCACTGCTCTATGTCGGCGGTGCCGGCTCCTGCATGGGCTGCGGCGAAGGCACGGCGCTGCGCATGATGCTCGCGGCCACGGGCTTCGTTTACGGCAAGGAAAACATCGGCATCCTGAACTCGACCGGCTGCTCGACGGTTTACGCCTCCACGTATCCCTACAATCCCTACCTCGTTCCGTGGTCCAATTCGCTGTTCGAAAACAGCCCGACCTACGCCATGGGCGTGCGGGCACGCTGGGATCAGATGGGTTGGAAGGACAAGAAGCTCTGGGTCATCGGCGGCGACGGCGCGATGCTCGACATCGGCTTCCAGGCCCTGAGCCGAATGCTGGCCTCGGGCATGAACATCAAGGTGCTCATCCTCGACACCCAGGTCTATTCCAACACCGGCGGCCAAAGCTCCACCGCCACCTTCATGGGCCAGAACACCAAGTTCTCCGTCCACGGCAAAGCCATCCCCGGCAAGACCGAACGCCGCAAGGAGATCGCCCAGATCGCGATGATGCACCCGAACACGTTCGTGGCGCAGACCTCGTGCGCGATGACCAACCACTTCTACAAGTCCATCATGGCCGCCAACGAATACGACGGCCCGGCGGTGGTCAGCGTTTACACCACCTGCCAGCCCGAGCACGGCGTGGGTGACAACATGGCCATGCACCAGTCCAAGCTGGCCGTCGATACGCGCAGCTTCCCGGTGCTCATGTATGATCCGCGCAAAGGCACCAAGATCGCCGAGCGGCTGAGCCTCCAAGGCAATCCCGCGACCAACGAAGATTTCTACGTCGAGCCCAAGACGGGGGAGATCTACGACTTCCTGATGTTCGCCCGCAGCGAAGGCCGCTTCTCGAAGCACTTCGACCAAGACGGTAATCCCAGCCCCACAATGCTCGCGGCCCGCCAAGAACGGCTCGAAAACTGGCAAGTGCTCCAAGAACTAGCCGGGCTCCGCTAAACGAACCTCGGTGGAGCGGCTTTCCTGCCGCCGAAAACCAAAGGCTTGGCCAACCCGCCAAGCCTCTTTTCTTTTCCATGGCCGGCGTGTTTCTGCCGTCGGCGTCGTGCGTGTAGCTCTCGGTGGCCGGGGGCAGGAACAGGCGTTGGGTGCCCGTGTTGGTCCCGCCGCTCAAGGACACCGCCACCGTCTGCCACACCGGGCCGGTGCCGGCGATGCTGCCGAGTTCCCGGCGGAAAAATTCGCCCTGGCGGAGCACGCCGGAGTTGCTGCCGTCCACCTGGACGGTGGCGGTGGTCTGGGCCGCGCCCTGCACTTCGAGGTAACGGGGATTGGTGCGCGTGGCGTAGAGGTTGCGCGAGTTCACGGAATACGTGGCGGCTCGGAGCGCCGCGCCCCCCCGGGCGTAACGTCTTCAGTTCACCCAACCGAAGCAAGGGCAGCTCCACCGCACGCGATGGCCCAGCCTACTTCGCCACGAATTCCACCGGTGCCGACCAGCGGCTGGCCGGCCCCTGAGCCAGCGCGTTTCGCACGCGCACCCGGTAAGTGTGGCCGGCGGCCAAACCCGCGAGGGGAATCTCCACCCTAGGTTCCGTGGCGGTCTCGGCCTGCCAGACGGCTTCGACCTCATAGCGCCAGGGCTGCTTCGGCTGGAACGCGGGACTCTTGGAATCGGTGACTTCGGCCAGCCGCCACTGGAGTTTTCCGGCGCCCGCCGGGTCCGCCAGCTTTGCCGCCAGGGCAAGCTTGCCGGTGGCCAGCGCAACCTCTGGCGGGCCGGTCAGTTGCGGCGCCGGGGACGGAGTGTAACCAACCAACAGCCGGTCCAAGTGTCGCTGACGGCGCTGAACGTAGTCCTTCATCAGGGCGGGCATGACGCCGAAGCGGTTCGCGGTCTTGCCGAAGTAGAACAGGCCCGGATCGCTTTTGCCCGACATCACGGCGCCGGACGACATGATCGGATGGTAATCCCACTTGGCCCGGTCCGCGTCGGCCAGCGACAGCTTGGCGTCGCCGTTCCAGATCATCGCCGCGTGCTCATCGATCAGCCGGCCCAGTTGGTCGGGATTGAGCAGCAGGTCACGCAGTTCGGCCAGGCGTTGCTGGTAGGCTTCGCGGAACGGGTTGCGCGACAGGATGCCGGAGAAGGGTTCCCGGCCGTCGCCGAACATGTGGTCGCCCCAGGTAAGGTCGACATCCCACGGCACGACCTGCCAACGCTTAGCAGTGAGGTTGTGGTAGAAGAAGTAGTTTTTGCCGCCGCCGATGTCGTAGTGGTGCACGGCCTCGACAACGCTCCGGTAGCCGTAGTAGCGGGCGAGGTCCACGGTGTCGGACCACCAAGACTCCGCCCCGCGCAGGCTGGGAATCCGGCCGCGTCCGCCGCCGCGCAGCAGGGCGGCGAGAAATTCCCGGGCATCATTGTCCTTGGCCGGCGTCCCTTTGGCGAAGTGCTGCGGCTGCGGCTGGAAGCCCTCGATCTTGTAAACGTTGCCGTCCGGCAGACCGTGTTCCTTGAGGAAGTCGCCGTCGATTTCCTCCACGGCAAGGTAGAGTCCCCAGAAGTCGCCACGGTATTGGTTGGCCGGCGTTTCCTCGGCGTCGGTGACCACGCGCAGGTGAACCCAATGCGTGCGGGGCGCGTCCGCACCGGCGAGGTTGAAGAGGCGGAAGGTCAGCGCCTCGAACATGCCCTGCTCACCGCGCCTCTGGTAGTCCCCCTGCTGGATGCAGGCGCCGAGGTTCAGCTTGTCCCATTTGCTGGCGTAGGGCCGGCCGTAGAAATCCTTGGCCGCGAGCCGGTCGCCGGCGTTGAAGTTGAACTTCCACATGTTCTTCCCCATCGAATGCCGCCAACTGCCGCCACGCGCCCGGAACTGCACGTGGTCATACACGATGCCCTCGTAGACGAACGTGCCCGTGTGGCCGTAGGCGTGGCGGCCGTCACCCCCGGGCTTCCACATGACCTCTTCCACCGCCGGAGCCGCCGCGAGGAGGTGATACACGGCGAGGTTGGTCAGCAGCGACGGGGAGAAAGTCTTCACTTCCCGCGCCGCACCGTCGCCCTTGGGATTCACCGCGCCACGCCAAGCCGGCACACCGTCGTAGACGAAGTAGGCGAAGTTGCCCGGCGCGTCGTCCTTGGGCGGCAGCAGCCGTTCCTTCGTCTGGGCGGAACGGATGCGATAGCGAATGAGATTCCGGTTTTGCTGCAACGTCGCCGGCAGTTCCGCCGTGAAGGCACCGCCGTCGGTCACGACCAACGCCGCGGCCACCCAGTCCCGCTCAAACCGCTTGTCGGCCTTGGCGACGTATTTCCCCGGCGTCACCACCTGATATTCCAAGACCGGCTCGCTCGCCGCGCTCAGGCCGGGATCGACGGTGATGCGCACCGCCTGTCCGGAGCGCGGCTGAAGCGGTTCGTGGCGGACACGAATCTTGTCGGCGGCCTGAGCGGAGATCAGCCCCAGCGCGCCCCAGACGAAGAACCGCAGCCAAAGGGCGACGGCACCGCCGCTCGGAATGACCTTCGGGGCGAAAGTGGGTCGGGAGTGCATGGCGCTGCTTTACCGGCTTCGGACTTTCGGCACCACGATTCGTTCGACGAAGGCGAAGTTTTGGGCGCTAATCCGACCATGCGCCCCCCACTGAAACGAACTGCGCCGGTCACCGCGATCCTTGCTTGGGGCCTCAGCCTTGCGCTCGCCGCCGAGCCGGAGGTTCACCGGCAGCGGGTTCCTGAAAACGGCCTCCAGCCCAGTGCCCAGGTCGATGCCGCCGGCCGCGTGCACCTCATCTACCTGACCGGCGATCCCAAGGCGGCCGACATCCGCTACGTCACCCGCGCCGACGCGAAGTCCGACTGGTCGGCGCCGCTGACGGTCAATTCCCAGCCCGGTTCCGCCGTCGCCATCGGCACCGTGCGCGGCCCCCGGCTGGCACTAGGCGCGAGCAACTCGATCCATGTCGTCTGGAATGGCTCGTCGCAGGCCCTGCCGAAGGTCACCGAAAGTTCGCCGCTGCTTTATTCGCGCCTGGCCGCCGGCAGCTCCGCCTTCGAACCGCAGCGTGCCCTAGGTGGCGACACCCGGCACCTCGACGGCGGCGCCGCGGTGGCGGCCAAGGGCGACGGTTCGGTGCTGGTGATCTGGCATGCGGCGTTGCCCCAATCACCGCCCGGCGGCGACGACGAAACCAAACGTGCCGTCTTCGTGGCCAGATCGGGTGATTCAGGAAAGACCTTTGCCGCACCGCAGCGAATTGATGTTCCCGGCACCGGGGTCTGCGCCTGCTGCGGACTTGAAGCCGCTTTCCGCCCGGACGGCACCGCGTTCGCTCTCTATCGCGGCGCCGAGGGCGGCTCCGAACGCGGCATGGTGCTGCTCTCGTCCAAGGACGGTGGACAGTCCTTCACCAGTCGCCGACTCGACCGCTGGGAGCTCACCCAATGCCCGATGAGCACCGTCCGCATCACGACGAGCGGAAACGATTCCCTCGCGGCTTGGCAGACGAAGGGCTCGGTGATGCTCGCGCGCCTCGGTGACAACGTCCCACCCCTGGATGTCTCCGGCCCGGGACGGCGGGCCAACCACCCAGTCGTCGCTCCTGGTTCCCACGGCACCACGCTGGTCGCGTGGACCGAAGGCACCGGCTGGCAAAAAGGCGGGAGCCTGGCGTGGCAAATCCTCGGTCCGGATTTCAAACCGGCCGGCGCCGGGCAGCGTTCCGACGGGGTGCCGGTCTGGGGTTACCTCGCAGCGTGGGCGGAGCAGGACGGGAGCTTCACGATCCTATTTTGATGCCTTGAATTGGAACGCGAACGGTCACGTTCGCCCGAACCCTCGTGGACGAAGCGGTTGTTGAAAACCGCGGCTGGAGGAAGAGCCTGGAAGGCAGGAAAACCGGAAGACATGAACCGGTCTGAAGCCATTCCGGTCTTCCCGCCTTCCAAATTCGCCATTTCTGCGGCGCAACGAAGCTGGCCGCTCCGCTCAGTCTGCTCGCTTCAACGAGTGCCTCGTTATCCGGGCAGCCCCGGCGTAGACATTAAACCGGCCATCACGGAGGAAGCCGACGAGGGTCTGGCCGTTGGCCCGGGCGAATTCCACCGCCAGACTGGACGGCGCGCCAACGGCCGCCACGAAGGCGATTCCGCCGGCGAGGGCTTTTTGCAAAATTTCGAAGGAAGTCCGCCCGCTGACCAACAGAATGTGACCGGCAAGGGGCAACTGGTCGTCCAAGAAGGCACGGCCCAAGAGCTTATCCACGGCGTTGTGCCGGCCGACGTCCTCGCGGAGGGCGACCAACTCGCCGGCCACCTGGAACAGCGCCGCCGCGTGCAAACCGCCGGTGCGACTGAAGGTCGCTTGGGCCGCGACCATCCGGGCAGGCAATTCGGTGAGCAAATCCGCAGGCACACGGAAGCGTTGCCGCAGTTTTGGAAACTGGGCTTTCACCGCGCTGATGCTGGTTTTGCCGCAGAGTCCGCAACTGGAGCCAGCAAAGACGTGCCGCGTGAGGCGGGTGAAATCCACGGCGACATCCGGCTGGAGAAATACGTCGAAAACGTTGCCGGCGGGATTGCGGGCATTCGCGCGCACTTCGGCCAGTTGGTCGCGGTGCCGAATCAGGCCTTCACTCACGAAAAAGCCCACGGCGAGTTCTTCATCATGACCGGGCGTCCGCATGACCACCGCGATGGAACGGGTATCCACGCGGAGTTCCAGCGGCTCTTCGCTGACGACGTCGTCCCGCACGGTCCGGGGCGCGTGCCCGGCCTGCCAGCGTTCGATCCGGAGGGACCGAACGCTGGAGCCGGTGGGTGAGGAGGAGGCCATCCGGCCGCTCCCTTAGGCTTCGAGCGCAGCTAGGTAACGCTCGGCCTCGATCGCTGCGGCGCAGCCCATGCCCGCGGCGGTAATGGCCTGCCGGTAAACCGAGTCGGCGCAATCGCCGGCGACGAACACGCCGGGAACGCTGGTGGCTGCACCTTTCGAAAGGACGAAGTAGCCGGCTTCGTCGAGCGCCAGTTGCCCCTTGAACAGTTGGCTGTTCGGGAAGTGACCGATGGCAACAAACAATCCGGCGCACGGCAGGTCACTGTCGGCCCCGGTCTTGAGGTTGTTCAACTTCACGCCGGTAACTTTGCCGGTGCGGACGTCCTGAACCTCGGTCACGACGCTGTCCCAGATCGGTTTGATCTTGGGGTTCGCCAGCGTGCGGTCGGCCATGATCTTCGAGGCCCGCAACGTGTCGCGGCGATGCACCAGATAGACCACCGAAGCGAAGCGGGTGAGGTAGTTCGCTTCTTCACAGGCTGAGTCGCCTCCGCCCACCACCACCACGGGTTGGTTGCGGAACATCGGCAAGGCGCCGTCGCACGTCGCGCAATAGGTAACCCCTTTCTTCTCCAGCTCGTGTTCGCCGGGCACGTCGAGGTGCTTGTGACCGGCACCGCTGGCGATGATCAGCGTTTTCGTCTCCAAAGCTTCGCCATCTACGACGAGTTTGATGGGGTTACCGGACAGATCGACCGACTCGACGCTGCTGCCGTAGCGGACTTGGGCGCCGAATTTTTCGGCCTGCTGCTGCATGCGCATCATCAGCTCGGTGCCGTCGATGCCTTCGGGAAAGCCGGGGAAATTTTCAACGATGCTGGTCGTGGTCAGCAGCCCACCGGGGGTGGCGCCCGTAATCAGCAGCGGACTCAAATTGGCGCGCGCAGTGTAAATGGCAGCGGTGAGGCCGGCGCAGCCGGAACCGATGATAACAACATTCTCCATAAGGCAGGACGGACCGTATAGGCGGAGCGCCCATCGGGCAAGGTGCCGACCGGATTCAGCCGGTAAAACCCGCACCCAGTCGGGCGGAGTAGTCAGAAATTCAGCAACCGATCTAGGGGCCGTTGTCGGCGGGCCGGGCTCACTAGGGCGACGGCCAGGCGTTCGGGGCGAAAAAACGCCTGCGCTGCCGCCTTTAGCTCCGCCGGTTTCACCGCGCAGAGCCGGGCTTTGGATTCAGCCGGTTCGAAGAGCCGCCCGTAAGCCAGCCACTGCTCGCCCAGTGTCATCATGTGGTTTTCGGTATTTTCCAACTGGAGATCCAACTGGCCGAGGAGGTAGTCGCGGGCGCGTTCGAATTCCGCGTTGCCGGGCGGACGGCGGGCTAGCCGTTGCAGTTCGGCCACGACCAAGCGGACTGTTTTTTCCAGTTCGCCCGCGTCCAAGCCGGCCGCAATCACGACATCGCCACAGTCGCCCCAGAACGAGAGGGAGCTGTGGATATTGTAGGTGAGCCCATGCTCCTCACGCACGACTTGGAACAGGCGTGAACTCATGTTCTCGCCGAGCACGACGTTCAGTAGGCGCAGGGCAAACCGTCGGGGATCATGCCGGGAACAAGTGCGAAAACCGAGTCCGATGTTGGCCTGCTCGACAGTCTTGGTGACCGTTTTGACCGCCGGGCGCCCGGTGCGTTCCGTTGGCGCACTTCCGGAAGGGCGCGCCCCGCGCCGAAATTGGGACTCCCGCTGGCGGACCATTTCGACCAACTCGGCGTGATCCAGATTGCCCGCGGCCGCGATCACCGTGGCTTCGGTCACGTAATGGCTCGCGAGATACGCCTCGAAATGGCTCCGGCGCAGGTTGGTCAGGGTCTTTTTCGTGCCGATGACGGCCCGCCCCAAGGGGTGATTCGGGAACTGGGCAGCATTCAACACGTCGTGCATCAGCTCGGTCGGCTGATCCCGATACATGGCCATTTCGTCGAAAATGACGTCGCGTTCCCGCCGAATTTCAGCCGGGGAAAGTTTGGACTCGAGAAACATGTCGAGCAGCACGTCCACCAAATCCCCCAACCGACTGGCTTGGGCGCGGGCATACAAACAAGTGTGTTCCTCGTCGGTAAAGGCGTTGAGGTAACCGCCGATACCTTCGACCGCTTGGGAAATTTCTGCGGCCGACCGCCGGCGGGTGCCCTTAAACAGCAAGTGCTCGATGAAGTGGGAAATGCCACTCAAGGCTTCCGGTTCGTGCCGCCCACCAACGCCTACCCAGACGCCCACAGAGACACTGGCCATGTGCGGCATCGCCGCCGAAACGACGGTGAGTCCATGGTCCAGTCGGGTTACAGAATACACGTTTGTAAAAATTAGGTTTGGCGGCCGAGCTCAAGCCTACCGGCCGTTTCCCGCCCGCCATGCCGACCGCACCGTGCTCACGGAGCTGCTACGGTCGGGGATCGCGCTCAACTTGATCCAACTGAAGCTGGCCCGTTTCGCGCCCTCGTTGAGTTGGCTCGACGAACTATCGCTCACGGGGCCGCGAACGTAGGCATCCGCGCCGCGGGCGCAAGCCGCACCCAGCGCAGCCGATACCCGCGGGAATTCCAGCGGCAAAAAAACCTGATTAGCGCATCTTTGCCCCGAGAATTGCTCTTGGGACGGTTTTTTCCGCCGCGAAGGCGAAGTTTTTCGTTAACGCCCAATCCCAGTCCCGAGAGCCCCCGTTAGCAAAATCACGGTGCCGCGGTGATCGCGTTCGTCCGCCAACGCTCGTTGACTGCCCACAGGTTGACCGGAGCGAGGGAACGCCCGTGTTTCAGGAAACGGGTGCTGCCGTCGGCGAAGGCGTAGTTGGAACCGCCGCCTTTGCCGCCCGCCGCCGCCCGGGTGGTGGAGTTGTGCGCGCTGTGGTTTAGCGCCTCGACGTCGTTCCCCAACTTGCCCTCGAGGAAATCCATGAAGAAGTGGCCGCTGACGTAAAGTTTTTCGCCAAACACAATGGTCTCGGACGGCTCTCGGATCGCGGTATCTCGGATCGTGCGGCCGACGATGGCGTTCATGTTGAAAGCGTCACCCATCTCGGCGGCGAATTGATCATTCCAACCGTTGATGATGTAGCTGCGGGGCGCGGAGTCGGCGATTTGATTGGTGTTGCTCTCGGCCGAAGCGGGGCGGTTCTTGCCGTCGGGCCCCATGTCACTGGGACAGTTGAGCAGTTTTACCGAGCGGTAATAGGGCAGCAGGCGGTCGCACCAACGGTTCGTGATGGATCGCTCGGGCAATTCCCCGCGGTTGTCGCCGGCATACATGGTGATTGAAAGGCCCAATTGTCGGACTTGGTTTACGCAGGAAATGCGTTTCGCCGCCTCCTTGGCTCGCCCTAGTGAAGGCAGCAGCATGCCCGCCAAAATCGCGATGATGGCGATGACCACCAGCAACTCAATCAGGGTGAAAGCGGCTCCGGCTTGAAACTTACCAAGTCGAGGGTGCTGAAAGCGATGGGGCAACATGCGGATTCCTAAATTACGGGGGGCTGAGGTCGATCAGTTTTCGGGCCCGCTTTCTCGCCGTGACCACTTTGCTCGAATCTCCCCAGTTTCGCTGCGTCCCAGACGGACTGACATGACGCGACAAACTTGGATGATGCTGGCGGTAGCGACGGCGCTGGGGGCCCTTTATCTGCTCGGGTTCACGGACTTGGGACGCCCGGAGCAAATTCAAATCAATGTCGTCGAGCGCCCCTTCATCCCCAATCCAGCGCCCGGCGACGTTTTGCCGCTCGTGTTTGGCCTGGACCGCGACCGCAAGCTGACCGCCCTGCGCATCACGCCGCTAACCGAAGTCTCCAACCGCACCCCAAAATCGGTTTGGAACCTCACCAGCAAATCCGGCTCTGAACCGGTCCGCGGCTTCACCTTCGCCGACGAAATTCCCGGCATGAAACTCGCAACCGGTAGTAAACCGGTGCCCTTGGTAGCCGGGGTGCCCTACCGACTGGCAATCGAAGCGGGGACTGCCCGCGGGCAGACCGACTTCACCCCGCATGCCGCCTTGCCTGACGAGGCGCAGTGAGCCAATTACCAGCAAAAGTCTCCATTGCAGCCCGGCGGGACTTTTGTGAGCGTCCTCCCCCGAAGCGGTAGTAACCCATCACTAAACCGCCGTCGTGCGTCCCTCGGCCCAACTCTCATCCCCCCAGTATGAACCGTCTCCTGCTAAGCCTCGCCGTCGCGCTGGGCTCCCTGTCGCTAATCGCACAGACCCCACTCCCCACCCAACCCCTCGGTGCCCCCGCACCGGCGCCGCTCCAACCGCCCCCCCTCTCAGCGCCCGCCCCGCCGCCGGCCCCAGAGACTCCGCCCCCCGCCAAGGCACCTAAAAAGCCCCGCAAGAAGTCCGAATCCAACAATCTCCCTTTCCGCGGCAAGATTGAAGCCGTCGATACCAAGGCGCTGACCATCACCCTCGCCGGCAAGGAAAAGCAGCGCGTGCTTCACGTCACCTCCAGCACCCGGTTCGACAAAAACGGCCATCCGAGCACCTTCGGCGACCTCAAGGTCGGCGACGAAATCCGGGGCTCCTACACCAAGACCAAGGACAGCGAAAATCTCGTGCGCGTGCTCGTCGGCGCCGCCCCGGCGGGTGACAAGAAACCCAAAGCCCCCGGCAAAAAAACCGACGCTCCGACCGAGGCGAAGTAACCCCCCTTTTCTGCCCTCAGAGCTTTCGCGGCAGGCGCCTTCGCGCCTGCCGTTTTTGTTTTCCCGTCCCGCCAACACCGACCGCCAGCCCCGGAATCCCAGGCCGCGACTCGGTCAACCCCAGCGCTTACTTCACAGGGCTGGAATCACCCACGCAAAATTCTGCTACCTCCGCCCCGCGACCGGGTGATTATGCCGCCACTTCGCGACACCAATCACCGCTAACCAAACACGACCATGGGCCTGATGGATTACCTCAAGACGCAGTTCCTCGAAATCATCCAGTGGGAAGACGATTCCCGCGACACGCTGAGTTGGCGTTTCCCTGACGAAGACAAGGAAATCAAGCGCGGCGCCCAACTCATCGTCCGCGAGTCACAGACGGTTCAATTCCTCTACCTCGGCCAATTCGGGGACACCTTTGCCCCCGGCAAACACACGCTGGCGACCGACAACATCCCCGTCCTCAGCACGCTCAAGGGCTGGAAATACGGCTTTGAAAGCCCCTTCAAGGCCGACGTCTATTTCGTCAACACCCGGCTCTTCACCGGCAACAAGTGGGGCACGCAAAACCCCATCATGCTGCGCGATGCGGACTTCGGCATCGTGCGCGCCCGGGCCTTCGGCACCTACGACTTCAAGATCGCCGACGTGAAGACCTTCCTGAAGGAGGTCGCCGGCACCGACCACCAGTTCCGGTTGGATGAATTCGCCGACACCATGCGCTCGCGCCTAGTCAGCGCGTTCACGGACGCCCTCGCGTCGTCCCGCGTGCCCGTGCTCGACTTGGCCACGCGCTACAGCGAACTCGGCGACGCACTACTGCCGGTGCTGAACCCGATCCTGCTCCAGAAATACGGCCTCGAACTCGGCAGCTTCATCATCGAGAACGTCAGCGTCCCGCCCGAGGTCGAGCAGGCCATCGACAAGCGCTCCAGCATGGCCGCGATCGGCAACCTGAACGACTACGTGAAGTTCCAAATGGCCGAAGCCCTCGCGAAAGGCGACGGCGGCGGCACTGCGGCCGGGGCGGCCCAACTCGGCGCCGGCTTGGCGATGGGCCAGCAGATCGCCGCCGCGCTCTCCGCTCAACAGACCACTCCGGTCGCCGCTCCGCCGCCGCTCCCGACGGCCGCGGCCGCGCCGGCCTTGCCCGAACTGCTTTCGCCGGCTGACGCCGCCAAAGCCCTCGGCGTGGCCGAAACCGACGTGCTCGCCGCGCTCACCGACGGTTCGCTCAAAGGCAAGAAGATCGGCTCCGCCTGGCGCATCACGCGCGGGGCGCTGGAGGAGTTTTTGAAGAGCTAAGACTATTTCGAACTCCACGTTCACCAACTCACAGCAATGCGAGAACCTGCGGACTATATGGGACTAAATTTCGGTCCGCACGCAGTGTTCTAATTGGCCTCACTCACATCAAATCAGATGAAAACCCTTTTCAAGAACCTACTCCAGCGAGTCAAACATGGCGAAGCCGATGCAGAGTTTATCGAGGAAGTTCGGCATGCCCTTAAGGACGGGATCTTGACGGACGATGAACGCTTCTGGCTCCTAGAGCGACACGCGGATCTGAAGGCAGGTGACGTGACCTCGCCAAACTGAGCCGGGAGGAGTGAGAGTCTGGGCCGAAGAAAGGACCAGACGATGAAAGGCAAGCGACACACGACGGAGGAGAAGATTCGGATCCTGCGGGAAGTGGACGGAGGAAGATCGATCCGG
>CAIJLV010000078.1 GCA_903821635.1 uncultured Verrucomicrobiota bacterium
GTCGCACTTTCGCTCACCGACGAAAGTGTCTTCTACATCCAGTCCGATTACGCCGGCGATCCGCGTCAGCACTTCTTCCGCGAGAAGCGCGGGCGCCAGTTCCAACTCGGCAGCACGTTCAACCAGCGCCCGTTCGTCCGGCTCGTGAAAGGCAAGGCGGGCGACTATGTGGACGAGCGCTTCGTAACCACAGACGCCGTAGAGTCGCTGGAAGAAGCCGGCGGCGAGCCCCCGCGCAAACGCGTCTCCCTAGACCGAGGACTCGCTCGCCGTTACGGACTCGCCCCTGCCAGCAAAGCTAGGGGCGCGGTCGAAAACCTTTCCATGGTCATGGCCGGCGCGCCGCTGGTGGCCGCTGATTCCGTTGCTTCCCAACTGGCCAGCGCGGGCGCCGCTCAAGAATCGCCCGCCCTCATCGTGCGCTCCGATTTCCGCGCGACCGCGCTGTGGCAGCCCGACGTGAAAACCGGTTCCGACGGCACCGCTCGCGTGCCGGTGAAGTATCCCGAATCGCTCACCCGCTGGCAGGCCACCGCCCGCGCCGCGACGACCGCGAACCAGTTCGGCTGGGGCAAGACCAACACCGTCACGCGCCAACCGCTCATCGTCCGCCTGCAGACGCCGCGTTTCCTCACCGTGGGCGACCTCGCCGTCGTTTCCGCCGTGCTGAACAACCACACCGCGGAACCGCTTACGCTCACGCCCAAACTCACCGTGCTCGGCGCCGTCATCACCGGCGGCTACGTGAACGGCCAGTTCGTGAAACAAGAAGCAGGCCCGGTCACCGTGCCGGCGAACGGCGAAGCCCGCGTCAACTGGGCCATCTCCGCCCAGCAAGCCGGCGACGCCCAGTTCACGGTCCAGGCCGCTTCCGGGAAACTCGCCGACGCCATGGAGCGAACCCTGCCCGTTTACGCCCACGGCCTCGACCAGTTCCTCGCCCGCTCCGGCAAGGCCACCACCGGCGACGTGACCGTGAAGCTCGACCTGCCGCCGCGGAAACCCGGCACCACGCAGTTCACCGTGTCCGTCACGCCGAGCCTCGCCGTGACCATGCTCGACGCGTTGCCGTATCTCGCCGATTACCCCTACGGCTGCACCGAGCAGACCCTCAGCCGCTTCCTCCCCGCCGTGATCGTGCGCCAGACGCTCCGTCAGGTCGGCCTCGACGCCGAGACGGCGCTGGCCCGCACCTTTGGCGGAATCAGCACCAACGCCGCCGGCCAACGTTCCCCCGCGCTCGGAGCGAAGAAAGATCTGCTCAAGCTCGACGAAATGACCGCCGCCGGGCTCAAACGCCTCACCGATTTCCAGCACGCCGACGGCGGCTGGGGCTGGTGGCAGGAAGGCCCCAGTGATCCGTGGATGACCGCCTACGTCGTCTGGGGCCTCAAACTCGCCCAACAAGCCGGCGTGGAAGTCGAAGGCGGCCGCCTGACGCGCGGACTCGACTGGCTCGGCACCCACCTCATGGAGGCCGAAAACGATCCCGCCCTCCAAGCGTGGGAATTGCACGCCCTCGCCACCGGCGGGCCCACCGTCCAGCCGCCGACCGAGCCGGCGAAACAAGCCCTCGTTAACCTCTGGGCCAAGCGCGACGACCTCACCCCGTATGGGCGGGCACTGTTCGCCCTCGCCGTCCACGCGTATGGCGACGCGGACAAATCCGCCGTGCTCGTTCGCAATCTCGCCAACGGCGTGATCCGCGATGACAAGCCCGACGCTTCCATCCTCATCGGCAACACCGGCGCCGGCGCGCCGGCAACCGTTCATTGGGGCAAAGCCGACGGCTGGTGGCGCTGGCAGGAAGGCGGCGTGGAAACCACCGCCTTTGTCCTGCGTGCCTTGCTGGCGATTGATCCCCAGAACGAACTCGTGGAACCCACCGCAAATTGGCTGCTCAAGAACCGCCGCGGGGCCCAGTGGAGCAACACCCGCGACACCGCAATCGTCATGCTTGCGTTGAACGATTACCTCCGCGCCACCGGCGAACTGAAGTCGGAACTGGAATACGAAGTGTCCGTCAATAACCAGTCCGTGGCCCGCGCCAAGGTGACGGCCGCCGACATCGTCCGCGCGCCCAGCGTGTTCGCCGTGGATGAGAAGTTCCTGCGCGACGCCAACGAGGTTCGCATCGTTCGCCGGGGCGGCACGGCCCCGATCTACTTCGCCGTGCACGCCCAGTTCTTCAGCCAAGAAGAACCCGTCACGGCCGCCGGCAACGAACTATTCGTGCGCCGCAGCTACACCAAGCTCGTGCCCACACCCACGCTGTTGCAAGGAATCGCCGAACGCCGCGAACCGCTGAACGACGGCGACCCCGTTCGCTCCGGCGAACGCATCGAAGTGGTGCTGACCGTCGAAACGAAGAACGACTACGAATACCTGCTCCTCGAGGACTTGAAACCGGCCGGCTTCGAGGCGACGGAAATCCGCAGCGGCGGTTGGCTGGCAATGCAGGAACTCCAACCCTCCAAGGCCGGAGCCGCCGCTGGCGATCCCGGCGCGCGCCACGAGTTCACCGGCCGCAGCGAAGGCGTCTATCCCGAGTGGCGCGACCGCAAGGCCGCGTTTTTCGTCAGCCGGCTACCGCAAGGCTTTTGGGAGCTGCGCTACCGCTACCGCGCCGAGACGCCCGGCAAGTTCCACGCGCTACCCGTCACCGCGCACGCCATGTATGTGCCCGAAATCCGCGGTAACTCCGCCGAGGTGCGCGTGGAAGTGAAGGAACGGAAGTAACGGCCGGAAGCGCCGGCTTTCAGCCCACCCCGAGGGGCTGAAAGCCGAGCACTCCTGACTCAACTTCATGGCCCCGCCACCGTCACGCGGTAGAACCTCGGAGCCAACCCGCTGAAGTCAGCGGCGGTCAACAAGCTGGCGGTGTTCTGCAAGCCGAAGTGCGTGAGCACCTGCCAATCACCGCCCGACAGCGAGTCGCGCACCCAGACGGTGTAGCTCCGGCCCGCGACGGTCTGGAACTGAATCCCGACGCCATCTCCAAACGGTCCCGCCCCAGCACGGAACACGCTGCTGGCCCGTTGGGGGTGCGTGCCGGCAACGAATTCATCGCGGTTGGATTGGCCATCGCCGTCCGGATCGCCGTCGGCGCCGTCGGCGCCCGTGTTATCCCCGGGGTTCAATCCAAACTGCGTCTCCCATTCATCCGGCAGCCCATCGGTGTCGGTGTCGGCGGGACCGCTGAGCGTGTCGTCGGCGTGGTTCTGGCGGCCCGCAGTGGGGAGCGCGGCCTGCCAATTGGCGGGCTCATTCCCGAAGTTTACACTCCGAAGGCGTTGCAGAGACTTGCCCGTGCCAGTGGTCTCGGTCGGCCACGGCGAAACGGGCCGATAGCGAATCGTCTCGGCGTTCACATAGGGCACGTCGCCCGCACTGGCGGCCGGCGGCAGCACCGGCTCGTCAGGCCGATTCAACGCCAACGACTCCCCCGAGTTGTTCAAGGTGCCGCTCCAAGGCCCCACGATGGGCACTTCGGCCGGCACGTTGAAGGCGGCTCGGAAGGCCGCCTCCGGACTGGACGGCCACGCCGGATCAAAGCCGACGACTAGGGCAAAGCCGCCCGGCGGCAGCGTCATCCCAGCGGGGAAATCGAAGTCCACCCCGCCGCGGAGATGCCAGCGATTGGTGGCGTGAAGCGGATCAAACAGCGGCAACGGTTCGACGGTGATATTCCGAATTTCAACGAACTCGTCCGCCGTGTTGTTGAACGGGCCAGCGGGCGTGGGTTCGGCGTGGATTTCGGTAATGACGAGCGGGCCGACCTTGGGCCCGGCGTTGGCCGCACCGAGCGACCGCCTCACCTGCGGCACAAAATGCTCCGCGGCGTCGCTACTGACGTGGCGACCAAAGCTGACCCCATTAAACGAGGCACCGAAGCCGAAGCCGTGGTGCCAACCGGTCAGTTCACCCGTGGCATCAGCACTGAACAGGTGGACCTCGTCGCCGAACGCGCTGAACGAAAAACCCGTGGCCCCAGCGCGGAACTGGGCTTCATCCACCACCCAATGACCACCGGCCGCCACCGTGGTGCCGGCAGGGATGCGGAATTTGGCCGGCGTGCGGAAGTCGTCGGAAAGCCACCACCCGCCGACGGCCACCGGGGCGGCACCCGGGTTAAACAATTCGATGGCGTCCAGCAGCGGCGGGTCCGTGTGCGGCAGCGCCTCATTCACAAACACCTCGGCCACCACGGTCGGAGTCGGATCGGCGGCCCCGGGAGAACCCCCAGCGCGGGCGCTCTGCCGCCAAGCGGTGGCTTGGCCAAGGGCGCCGGGCGCGGTGTCTTCGTTGCGCAGCACGAGGGAAAAGCCCACGCCATCCGCCAGCGGTGCCCACGCATCTTCGTAGGCAAAGTCGCTGATCGGTTCCTGTAGCGGGCCCAGCAAAACCAAGCGGTTACCGCGGTTGGACAAGTCACCGGTGAATTCGCCGGCAAGGCCCGTGGTGCCAGGATAACGGGCCAGGAACGCCGCCCGGTTGCGGACGAGCAGCACCCGGGCACCGGGGTCGAGGGACGTCACTCCACTGGCCGCAGTGAAGGTGTATTGGATGCCGCCGCTCAGGCTGAAGCCGGTGAGGTTCAAGGGGGCGGTCGAGGTGTTTTTCAGTTCAACGAATTCAAAGTCCAGGTCGGTGTTGGTCGAACCCGCCGGGGCGGCGGCCGGATGGAACATGATTTCCGTGAACAGCAGCGACGGCACGACGTTGAAGTAGGTGGCCGCGGTGCTGCCGGACCATTTGGAGATCAGCGGGGGATTTCCGTCGCCGGTGCGCGCGGTGTGGGCGTTGTTGTTCACTCGGGCCACAAGGCGGGTGTTGGCCGTGATCGGGATGGGATTCGCAGTGGCAATCTTGGCCGTGCCTCGAACGCCCCCGCCGGGCAATCGCGGGTCGGTGCCGTCGAGGGTGTAGTAGATCGTGCCGTTCGCCGGACTGGTCAGCCGGACTTGGAGCGGTTCGACGAAAAGACCGCCGGGGACACTGTGGGTCGGTGGCGCGACGAACTGACTGTCCATGAAGCTCACCCGGTTCGAGAGCCACGCCTTGAGCATGGTGATTTCGTTTTGGTAGCCGCCGCGGGGGGACGCATAAAGGCTCCACTTGGTCTGCTCCCGGGGTTGTGCCCGCCGGACTTCACTGGTCAGTTGGTCCACTAGGCGCCACAGGTTGGTGGTGGCAAAGTGGTTCCGGCGGAGCGCCTGATAACGATCGATCCAGAGTTGGAAAAAGTCCGGGTCTTGGAATAGCCGCCCCCACCAGGCTTGGGTGGTCTCGTTGAAAAAGTCCGTGCCCCGATCACCGACTTCGGATCGCCAGACCCGAGGATTGGCGTCCCGACCGTCCGTTGAATTCAGCGCCCGATCAAAGTCCCACAGCGGGCCGAAGGTGATTTTGCCGTTCCGCGGTTTGTAAAGGTAAGCACTGAGCCGGAGCGCATCCACGTTAAGGGTCAGCACGTTCAGCAGGCTGTGGTCCACCCAAGCATCCACGTCAATGTAGGCGCGGTAACCGGTGACCGGATTTTTCCAAATCGCCTCGTTGTAAAGCGCGTTGCCAAACGCGTCGAAATAGCTCTGGAGGTAGTCGCGCTGGGCGGTGCGTTCGGGTTGGTTGATTTCCACCTCGGAGGGTTCGACATACGCTAGGCTTTGATTGGCGGCAATAAAGCCGCCTTCGCCGGGGCCGGGGCGGTCCACCTTCAGCAGGTAACCACCGGTAATTTGGGGCGCCCGACTGTGTTCGGGTTCGAGTTTGTCCACGGCCACCCGGTCGGGACTGCGGCGGATGCGTTCCTCCAGCACGTAAATGCCAGCGTAGTTGTCGGGGTAACGCACTGTGCCCGCCGCATCGGTGATCAGGTAGAGTTCGACGAAGCGCGTCCGCGACGAATAACGCCCGAGGTCTCGACTGAGTTGGTGGGCAAACGGGTTGTGAATCAGGATCGGTTCAAAGTTGTTCGGGGCGTAGAGCACCCAGTCGGAATCTTCCGGCAAACCCAACAGTTCCTGATCCCGGTCGGCTTCAAATTCATCCCGCAGCTCCAAGTTGAGGCTGACCTTGGGATAACCGAGCGTGCTCGAACCGCGCGCGCCGATACCAACCCGGGAGCTCAGCGTCGGCGGATTGGTCAGCGACGTGACTCCGTTGATCGGTTCATAAACTTGGAGATAAGCCGACTGTTGCCCGTCCGAGGGCGGCCGGGATTTACCGAAATTATGCAGCACCATGACGGGCAAGTCGGACGAAAAAGTCGGCGTCGTGCCCTCCAGCTTGAGAAACATCTCACCGTGCGGGTCCCCGGGCAGCAGGCCCGGCGCGAACGTTCGGGCCCGGACGTTGACCGAACCGCTGATCGGGATGGGCGCGGAGTAAACCGGCGAGGCCTCGGTCGGCAGCGCGCCGTTCAGCGTGTAACGGATCACGGCGGCTGGATTCGGCGCCTGCAACGCCAAGCTGAGCGTGAAATTGGCCCGGTAAGCCCCACCGTTGACCGAAAACTTGACGTCCGGTGCGAAGCCGGCGCCGCTCGATGAATTGGCCGCTCCCGGCGTCGGCGTGGTGAAGTAACCGACCAAGTTGGGCACCCCATTCGCCCGGCCGAAGCTGACATTTTTCCGCTGGGCCGGGTAAACCGGCGCAAAGGCGGATTCGACCTCACCCGCCGGGTTCACCAAGGCGAGAAACTCACCCGTGGTCGACAACTTGAAGTTGGTGTGCAGCCGCCCCGTGGTCGCGGTGCGATTTTTTTCCGAGGCGAAGACGAGCAAACGTCCGCCCGGCGGAAGCGTCAGGGCTGGGAAACGCCACTTCGCCAAGTCGGTGGCATCATCCGTCAGGGCCCAACCGAAGAGGGACACACTGAGGGGGGAGGCGTTGAAGAGTTCGATCCAGTCAGACTCGTCGCCGTCTTCGTCGCGGTTCACCCCGTCGTTGTCGGCCAAAAATTCGCTAATGATCAGCCCCGGCGTCCGGAGGTTCGGATCCACGGTGTAATTCCACGCCCCACCCGCAAACGGGTGCGGGGTTCCGGCCCGGTCGGTAATGCCGTGGTCGGCCCGAAAGGCGACGGTCACATTTCCCGGGGCCGCCTTGGGAAAGCTGAAGACGAACTGCCCCGGGGTCACTTCGACGACGTTAGTCGCGGCTCGGTCGTTGATCAGGAGATCGGCCGCCTCCACGCCGGCGACCGGTTCGCTAAACAACACTTCCACCGCGTAGAGTTCCCGCACCGCCGCGCCCACCGGCGGTGCCACCCGCTCCGCGACTGGAGCATCAAAATCTCCCTCAAACGTCAGCGCCGCATCCCAGGCAAGGTCACTGCTCCCGAGCGTGGCGTTGGCGACTTGAACGGCGATGTGGTTCACCCCCGGCACCAGAAAGCTCTGGCTGCCCGGGAGCGGATAATCGTTGAACACTGCGGGATCAGGATTGGCCGGGCCGCTGGCAAAGCCGTTAAACGGCACCTCGCCGGCCGGCATGTTGAACCGCATCACTTCGCGGCCGTTGATCCAGCAGATGAAGCCGTCGTCGCAGGCGGCCCGCAGCAACAGCGCCTTGATGTCGCCCGGGTTCGCCACCGTGAACTGCTGGCGCAGGAACAACGTGCTGTAGTTGTTCTGCATGTCCGTCAGCCGGGTGCCGCTGAACGGGTCCCCGTAGTAAAACGCCGCGGCCCCGCGGGCCCAGGAACTGTCGTCAAAGCCAGGGCTGCGCCACGCGATCGGGTCCGGGGCGGAGGCCGGCGCGGTGCCTTTCAGGTAGCGCCATTCGGAGCCGGTGGGAAAAAACTCTTGGGCCCCAGCCCCCGGGGAAAAACCAGCCAAGGCGCACCCAACCACGCCGAGCCATCGGGAAATACGATTCATGAGCAAGCTTCCAAGGAAGCTAATCCCGGGCCGAACCTTGCCAAGAATTCAACCCGGCAAAATCGCCCCCCGACCCCGGCTCACCCGAAAGTTCCACCCCCTCCTGTTATTCAACCGACACGAACCGGAAACATACCGGCGCCCCCACCGCAAAGGTCTGGCCCGTCGGCGTCAGGCGCCCAGTCCCGGCATCGACGGAGAAGAGCGTGAAGGAATCCGAGCCTTGGTTGCCGACGAAGAGGAAGCGGCCCGTGGGATCGAAATTGAAGTTCCGCGGCGTTTTCCCCTGCGTGCTCGCGTATTGGACGCCCTTCATCCCGGCCCGGCTCGACACGTCCACCACGGCAATCGAGTCATGCCCGCGATTGCTGCCGTAAACGAATTTCCCGTTCGGATGCACCCGAACTTCGGCCGTCGAATTGCCCGCCACCGGTTGCGCATCCGGCAGGGTCGAAATCGTCTCCAGCGCGGTTAACCGCCCCAGCTTGGGGACGTAACTGAAACGCGTCACGGTCTGGAGCAGTTCGTTGATCACGTAAGCGCGCCGCCCTTTGGGGCCCCACGCAAAATGCCGCGGCCCTGAACCCGGCGGCAGGACCACCTCCAACTCCGGCCGGGCGGTGAGCGAGCCGGTCGCCGCCTCAAACGCGTAGACGTGTAGCTTGTCCGTGCCCAGATCCGCCACGAAGGCAAAGCGGTTGTCGGGCGAGAGATTGACCGAATGCGCGTGCGGCGCCTGCTGACGGCTCGGGTTTACACTGGAACCTCGGTGCTGCACGAACGCGCTGGCGGGCTTCAACGCACCGTCGCCCTGCACCGGCAACACCGCGACCGAGCCCCCGCCATAGTTCGCAACCAACACGTTTTTCCCGGTCGCATCCACATTGAGATGACACGGGGCGTCGCCGCCCGACGACTGCTGGTTCAGTTCCTTCAACTGGCCCGTCGCGGCGTCTACCTTAAACGCCGTGACATAGCCGCCCGCTTGGGCGCCCCACTGCCCAACCTCGTTCGCGGCGTAGACAAATTTCCCGCCGGGATGAACCGCCAGAAAGGTCGGGTTCACCGTCTTGGCCGCCAATCCCAGTTCCTGCACGGCGCCCGAAGCCGAGTCGAAGCGGTAGGCGTAAATGCCTTCACTCTTCGGGCCGGTATAAGTGCCGACGTAAACGAGGAACCGCTCCGCCATGGCCGGCAGGGAAAGGGACAAACCGACGGCCACTGCGGTCCGCACGAGCACTTGGGAATTCATGGGCGTCAGCAAACACGGCCCCGCCGGTCGGTTGAAGAAAAATTCCGAACCCGCTGGCCCGGCGCCACCCCCCGGCAGCAAACCTTGTGTCCGGGGTGCCAGCGCGCTTAATTCCGGCCATGCGACGTTTCCTCAGTGGGCTCGGCGGGCTCCTGCTTTCGGCCACGCTGCTACCCGCCGCGGAGCCCCCGTGGGCACTGGTCTGGGCCGATGAATTCGACCAAGGCACCCGCCCTGACCCCAGTCGCTGGAGCTTTGACCTAGGTGGCCATGGCTGGGGCAACTAGGAACTCCAGACTTACACCGACCGCCCCAAAAACGCCCGGATCGAAGCCGGCCACCTGATCCTCGAAGCCCACCGGGAGCCGTTTACCGGGGCCGATGGCAAGGCTCGTGAATACACCTCGGCCCGCCTCAAGACCTTGGGCCACGCGGCGTGGACCTACGGCCGGCTCGAAGCCCGCCTCCAGGTGCCCCGTGGCCAAGGGCTTTGGCCCGCGTTCTGGACGCTGGGCGTCGAGCTGGATTCGGTGCACTGGCCCGCCTGTGGGGAAATCGACGTGCTGGAGAACATCGGCCGCGAACCCCATGAAGTTCATGGCACCCTGCACGGCCCCGGTTACTCGGGCGGCGCGAGCGTGGGCCAAGGCTTCAGACTTCCCGGCGGCCGCGCCTTCGCCGACGATTTTCACGTGTTTGCCGTGGAATGGGAAACCAACCGCATCCGGTGGTTCGTGGATGGGCAGCCGTATTTCACCGCCACGCCCGCCAGCCTGCCTGCGGGCAAGACTTGGGTTTACGACCGGCCCCACTTCCTGCTGCTGAATCTGGCGGTCGGCGGCAATTGGCCGGGAAATCCCGACGCCACCACCACATTCCCGCAACAATTGCGCGTGGATTACGTCCGCGTTTATGCCCGCACCCGGCCCGGCCACCCCGAGCCTCAGCCCGCGCTGCGACGGAAGGTTCGCCCCGAGCCCAAACTCCGTTAGCTTCGCCCCATGCAAGCACTGTTCAAGGTCCTCGTGGCCGAGCTCGAACGCCCGCGCCCGCTGAGCCCACAGGTGATCCGCCACCTCACGGATCACTTTGGCCTTGAGCGCGAGGCGCTGGGCCCGTTTCTCGACACCCAACTGCCCCGCCTCGCCGAGGACGAACTCGACTTGCTGCTGTCGCCACTGTTTACCCCCAAACTCGCCGACCAAGCGATTTTTGCCGCGACCCTGCACACCCGGTCGGTTCCCGCCACGGACTGGCCAGCGTTGATCGATCGCCTCGCGACCCGCCCGACCGTCGGTCACTTGGTGACGGAAACCGGCTCCACCCACAGTTTCACCCTCCAAGCCGTCACCTTGACGCGTTTCGTCACCCGACTGCGCCTCGACGGCTCCCTCGATGCCTCCCTCTTTGAGCTGATTCAAGCGCTCTACGCCCCCGCCGATCGACCGCTGCTGTGGGCACTCGCCCGCCGCGCCATTTGGAACACTGCCGCCCGCCAAGAAGTGCTCCGCCGCCAGCTCGCCAATGCGCCCGATCCCTTCTCGGCAGTCGCCGACGCCATCGAGTTGCTCAAAGTGATGGAAACCACCGAACCCGCCGACGCCGCGGAGATCCTCGCCCGGCTGCCGGCGTGGGAAGAAATCCTCCGCGGCCAGATCGCCGAAGCGGGCCAGCCCAAGATCTTTTTCAACGAACAGGTGCGCTATATGCACGGTGGCGGGCGTGATCAACGGCCTCTCGCCACCCGCCAGCAAACCGCGAAAGAGGAGGAATTGGCCTTCCTTGGCCGGCTCCGGCACACCCTCGCCGCCTGAATCGCGGACCGGCCTTCGGGGCGGCCAAACGGGAGCGCTGTAACTAGGCCCCGAAATGGACCTGAAGTGCGCGCCACCGGGGATTCGTAGCGCCTTTCAGCCCAGCCGCAGCCGCTTCAGGCCGCCCCAGAGGTCGCCGCTGGCCCCGCTGGCTTCCTCCGTTCCCAGTTTGGCGCCCGGGCCGTTGCCGAGCGGTCATCCCTGCGGCAGCGAACGACTTACCCAGCGGCGCCAAGGCCCCGAGGATTCTTTGCCTAGTGGCCTAGGTGGGGACCGGGAAGATCTTGCCTGACTCCCGCGTTCAGCCCTGAAACGGCCTAGAAATGGGGCAATTTCGGCGTGGCACACCCAGTGCTTAACCGGCTTGGCCATGTCTATCTTCGGCACTTATTTCCCGGTCACCGCCCGCCGCAGTTGCGCCTTGGTCGTGGGCTTGGCGCTGGTGGCGGCTGGGACGGTAGTGGGGGCCGAGCCGACCAACGCCGTCGGGCTCGCTCCGCTCACCGCCCCGGCGACGCCCTCGTTGATAGGTCCGTTGCTGCGGTTACTGGGGGCGCTGGCCTTGGTCTTGGCGTTGCTGTTTGGCGCGCAGTGGTGGTTGCGGCAAAGCCGGCGCGCCGGTTGGGGAAAAATCCCGGGCTGCGGCTTGAAAGTGTTGGAGGTGAAGTCGTTGGGTCACCGGCAGGCGCTCTACGTGGTGGGTTATGAACGGCAACGCCTGCTCATCGCGACGTCGCCCACCGGGGTGAACCTGCTCGCCACCTTGCCGGAAGCGACCGGAACCGACCCTCTCAGCGAGTCGCCCACGCCCGCCGGCTCCTTTGCTGAAGCACTGTTGCAGGTCGTGGGTCGCCATTAACCCGCCCGTCCACCCCCCCTCATGAATTTTCTCACTTTAATCCGCCGGTGGCGGTGGTTGGTCGTGCTGGGCTGGCTGGCGCTGGGCCCGGTGGGGCTGGCGCAGACGAGCACGACCACGGGCCTCTCGGCTGGTTTGGTGCCGTTTAAGCTGAATCTCGGGGTCGAAGCCGCGCAGCAACCGGAGGATGTCGACGTCGCCATCAAGATCCTGTTCACGATCACGCTGTTGTCGTTGGCGCCGTCGATCGTGCTGTTGATGACGAGTTTCACCCGGATCGTGATCGTGCTGTCGTTTGTCCGCTCGGCGCTGTCGTTGCAAGGCACGCCGGCCAACCAAATCTTGGTCGGGCTGTCGCTGTTCATGACGTATTTCATCATGCAGCCCGTGTGGAATCAGATCGATCAGCAAGCGCTGCAACCCTATGCCGCCAAGCAGATTACCAGCACCCAAGCACTCGAAGAAGCGGCCCGCCCAATCCGCATTTTCATGCTGCGGCAGACGCGGCCGCGGGATGTCGAATTGTTCGTCGAACTGGCCAAACTCGGCCCCTCGGACCCGGCGACGCTACCGCTCCGGGTCGTCATCCCGGCCTTTATCATCAGCGAACTTCGCACGGCGTTTCAGATGGGTTTCCTCATCTTTGTGCCGCTGGTGTTGATTGATCTCGTGGTCGCGACGGTGCTGATGAGCATGGGCATGATGATGATGCCGCCGGCCACCGTCGCGCTGCCGTTGAAGATCCTGCTGTTCGTGCTCGTGGACGGCTGGGATCTGGTCGTGCGTTCGCTGGTGCA
>CAIJLV010000079.1 GCA_903821635.1 uncultured Verrucomicrobiota bacterium
ACCCCAACTGCCGCCGTAGCGGTTCAAAGAAACGCCGTTACCATCGGCGAAGATGCCATTCACTTGGTGGGCCAAGATTTGGTCCACCAGTTGGGTGGCCGCGTCCAGATGCGGCGCCTGCGCGAACGCCGTTCCGGTGATCACCATCGCGGCGGCCACAAGGGCCGTGGTTTCATTCAGTTTCATTTTCAACGAGTTCATTGTCTTGCTTCGGTTCTAAATCCGTCCTCAGCGGGCGGAGTCATTCAGCGCCTCAACGCCGCGCACTCTGGCAAACCGCTTGATACTTCCGCCATACGCCTATCGGCGTAGTGGCTCCGACCTTCGCGGTTAACGCCCTGTGATTGGGAACGCAGCTGACGTGGTTACACGGCGGTTCCAAAGGTTTTCGCGTGCTGGCTGACTCTCAGGTTTTCGCTGCTTTCGCGCCGCCCCGCTGGAGCCTCGTGCTCTAGGCGCTGGCTGGCCGCCGGATTTTTCAAAACTTGTTCGTTGTCGCCATCCGCTGCCGGCCTAGCCTCGTGGTCATGTTGAGTTTTCGTCCACTTGCCGTTCTCGCCGTTTCGCTGGCGATCGGGCACCCGTCGATGATCGCAGACGAGCGCTTGGCCGTGGGCACGGTCTTCGAGGACAAGAATGGCAATGGCATCCGCGAAGCTGGCGAACGCGGGCTCAAGGGCGTGGTGGTCTCGAATCAACGCGAGGTGGGGGTCACTGACGGAGACGGTCGCTGGCGGCTGCCGTTGCTGGACGCAGGGGAGACCACCTTTTTTGTCGTCAAGCCGCGCGGCTACGCGCCGCCACTGTCAGCGGATCGGTTGCCCCGCTTCGCATACACCCACAAGCCGGCTGGCTCGGCGAAGTTGAAATTTCCCGGAGTTGCGCCGACCGGTCCGCTGCCCGTTTCCATTGATTTTGCCCTCAGCCCACAGAAGGAGCCGGATACGTTTCAGGCGATCTTTTTTGGAGACACCCAGCCGCGCGACCTCAAGGAAGTTGGCTATTTCAAACATGACATTGTGGACGAACTGATCGGCACGACCGAGGCGAAGTTCGGCGTCACGCTGGGTGACATCGTCTTCGATGACCTGAGCGTGATGGAGCCGCACAACGCGGCCGTCGCCCTCATCGGCCTGCCGTGGTGGAATGTAATCGGCAACCACGACGTAAACGCGGATGCGCTGGCGCGGGAAGAGTTCGACGACACCTACAATCGGATCTACGGACCTGGCTACTTCTCCTTCAACTACGGTCCGGTGCATTTTGTTTCGCTCAACAACATCAACTGGGTCGCCCCGGCGGATCGCGGCACAAATTCCGCGACTTGGCGGGCGGGCTTGGACGCGCAGCAGCTTGTCTGGTTGGCACGCGACTTGGCGGAAGTGCCCGAGAAACAACTCGTGGTGTTGATGATGCATGTGCCGCTGAACGACATGACGAACCGGGCCGAAGTGTATCGGTTGCTAGAAAAGCGCCCGTATAGTTTCAGCATCTCGGGCCACACCCACTGGCATGAGCACCGGATCATCCGGCGAGAAGATGGTTGGCTGGGTGCTACGCCGCATCATCACGTCGTCAACGTGACGGCGTGCGGCAGTTGGTGGACCGGTCAGCCGGATGAGTTGGGAATCCCCCACACGACGATGCGTGATGGCGCGCCCAATGGTTACACCGTGCTGACTTTCAAAGACCGGGGCGTAAACGTCGACTTTAAGGCCGCCCGCAAACCGGCGAACTACCAGATGAACATCATGGCACCGGATACGGTCGCCGCTGCCGGCACGAACGCCACGCCGGTTTACGTTAACGTGTTCAACGGCTCGGAGGAATCAAACGTCGAACTGCGGCTTAACAACCGCGGTGCGTGGATCAAACTCACCAAGGTGTTGGAGGAAGATCCGGCTTTGGCTGCCGCGGTGGCGCAGGAACCCAAGGTGGTGAGTGCGCCCTTTCGGGCTTTGTCCAAGCCGATCAAGTCGCCGCATCTGTGGCGAGGCACCTTGCCGCCCGGTTTGCCGATGGGCACCCATTACATCTGTGTGCAAGCGACCGACGCGAACGGCAAGCTGCATCCGGCCATGCGGTCAATCACGGTGAAATAGCCGAAGATTTCCGCCTGCCTGTCCGCCCCTAGCCTTCGCCCTGTGTTCGCCTCATCCCGACCCGATTTTCGCACCCTGCTCGTTCTCGGGCGGGCGTCGAATCTCCCGACCGTCTGGTCCAATTGTCTCGCGGGTTACCTGCTCGGCGGCGGTGGCTCGGGCTGGCGCCTGCTGGTGTTGGTCCTCGGCGGCTCGCTGGCCTACCTCGGCGGCATGTATTTGAACGATGCCTTCGACGCCTCGTTCGACCGGCAATTCCGCCGGGAACGGCCCATTCCGTCGGGCCGTATTGAGGAGGCGCTGGTGTGGCGCATCGGGTGGGGTTTGTTGGGCGGCGGCACGTTTTTGCTGGGCACACTCGGCTGGACGGCAGCGGTGCTGGCGCTGGCGCTGGCCTTGGCGGTCGTCCTATACGACGCGGTTCACAAGGCGCTCGCTTTCTCCCCGGTGCTGATGGCGCTCTGCCGATTCCTGCTCTTTTTGACGGCTGCGGCGGCCGCCGATCGGGGGGTGACCGGATACGCCCTTTGGAGTGCCTTGGCGTTGGCCGGTTGGATTATCGGGTTGAGCTACGTCGCTAAACGGGAAAGCACCACCGGCGAACTTCAGCGCTGGCCGCTAGTGGTCCTGGCCCTGCCCGTGGCGCTAAATGGGTTGCTGAATAATGGTGATTGGCGCCTGCGGGGCCTAATTTTTGCGGCGTTAGTCGTTGCTTGGGCCGGCTGGTGTTTGCGGCACACGTTCGTCGAGGGACCGCGTAATCTCGGCCTGACGGTGGCCGGTTTATTGGCCGGAATTTGCCTCGTCGATCTGCTGGCCGTGGTGCCGGAACCTGGTTATGCACTGGTGTTTTTGGCGTTGTTTGGAGCGGCTTTGCTCGGGCAGCGATTTGTGCCGGCCACTTAGGGCAGCGCAGTCCGACGAAGTTCAGGGTTCTAAGTTGCGGCCAGATGGGGCATGATTTC
>CAIJLV010000080.1 GCA_903821635.1 uncultured Verrucomicrobiota bacterium
CGCTGCTCCGCACGACCGGGGCGGGTTTTTGCTATAACTTTGGCCGATTGGCGGCGGCCGGAGGCACGGTGTATTTCGGGCTTTTTACCCAGTTGAATGACTACCGCCACGCGCTGCTTTACGCGGCGATGTTGTTCCTTCCGGCCACCGTGCTCGCCTGCTGGCTGCCGGAGACGGAGCACGCCGAGACGACGCTCAGCGCGACGGATTAGCCGGTGTGGCGAGCAGGGGCGCGATGGCCTGGGTCAGTTCCTCGGCGGTGACCGGCCCGAGGTAGCGGGTGACCAGCCGGCCTTCGCGGTTGACGAGGAACGTCGTGGGCACGCCCGAGACGCCGCCGAACAGGTCTTGCACCGTGAGGTCCGCCAAGAGCACTGGATAGTTGAGTCCGTTGCGCTCGACGAAGGATTTCACTTTGGCGCTGCCTCCCTCGTCGATAGACGCCCCGATGACGACGACGCGTTGCGTGCTGTGGGCGGCTTGAAACGCCTTCAGATCGGGAATTTCAGCGACGCAGGGTGGGCACCAAGTCGCCCAGAAATTCAGCACCAGAATCTGGCCAGCGAAGTTCGTGGATGCGACCGGTTGGCCCGCCAAATCCAGCATCGTCCACGCCGGCATGGGACGATTACCGGTGGGCAGGCGGGTGAAGCCGGGGGCACTCGGGCGCGTGAGCCAGAGCAAAACGACGGCGAGGGCGAGTGGGATCAGCCATCTAGTTTTCATGCGTTTGCTTCAAGGGGTTGGGGGCGGGTGCGGCGCCAGACGAACAGTCCCGCGCCGCCAACCAGTCCGGCGAGCGCGAGGCTTGCCCCGAGGGCGAGTCCCCGCGTTGAGGGCAGGCCCCGGCCGGAAAGTGGGGAGCGTTTGATTTCCGCGCGGATCAAGTCGTGCCAAAGGGCGTAACCGGAGGAATTCAGGTGCAGGCGATCCGCCCCGAACAATTCCAGTCGCGGTTGCCCCGTTTGATCGAGCATTGCCGACGCGACGTCGAGGTAACGCACCCGGGGTTGGTTCCCGCAAAACTTGCGGACCTGTTCGTTGAACTCCCGCTGTGATTCAAGCAGGGCGAGGCGGGCGGGACTGGGTTTGACCGAGATAATCCAGACCCACGTGTCCGGGAGGTCGGATTGGATGCGGGCGACCAAGCGGGTGACTTCGGTATAGACTTGGGCAACTGGCACCCCGGCGTGGAGGTCATTATCGCCGGCGTAGAGCAGCACCGCGCGGGGGCGGTAATTCCGGATGATGCGTTCGTAAAAATGCAGCACGTCGCTATAATGCGCGCCGCCAAAGCCGCGGTTCAGCACCGGCAGGTCCCTGAAATCGTTGGTCAACTGGGTCCAGTTGCGGAGGGTGGAGGAACCAGTAAAAACGACCGCTCGTTCCGGCGGGGGCGTTTGTTGGTCGGTCGCCTCGAATTGGCGAATTTGGTCTTCAAACTCCCGCGGGTCATGCTCCGCCGCGCCGCGGACCCACAGAAGGTGAGTCCCGAGCGCGGCCAAGACCAGAAATCGGTGCCATCCAATCCGCATGGCCGCAGTTTACACCGTGGGCCGTGGGCGGCCAGAAGTTCCCCCGTTACCCCGCCTGACAAAGGGGGACGCTCTGCGGGGCTCGGCCAGTCCGCGGTGGGCGCGGCGACGACTAAGTCAGGTCCCGCGCCGGAAGCGGTCACGTTCCCGGCGGTTGTGTTTGGCGAGGTCAATGGCCGACTCGCCCAAGACCGAATCCACTTGAGAAATGAAGAGCGCGCAACTCGAAGCCAACCCGCCAAAGCCGCTCACGGTATCGCGTTCGGCGTGGTCATCGGTCACGACCAACACCTCCCCGTAATCGCGCAGGCGAAACGCGGCGCGTTCGATGACCATGTCGGCGGTCTTGTTGCCCGAGGAAAACAAGACTTCCACGTCGCGGGTTGAGAGCGGTTTCGGCGTGCCCGGCGGCGCCCCCTGGCCGTCGAAGACAATGGTGATCGGGGTGTGGGTGTGGTCGCGGTATTCCGTGAGTCGCGTGATCAAGGCGGCGCGCGCCATGGCGGAATGCCGGGGCGCGCCGGGGGCCAATTCCGGCCACTGATGTAGCAGGCTGTAGCCGTCCACGAGGATGCGCACGAGCGCCATGCGGGCACGCTAGAGCAAGGCTGCCGGTGGTGCCAACCTCGGGCTGGGGTGGACCGGGGTAATTTCGCCCGGCGCGACTTCCCGGCTTGTCACCCCGGCCGCCGTCGCGGTCCCTTGGGGCGTGGCACACCTCCATGAGCTGATTGATTTCACCGTCGCCATCTTCGTCGTGCGCGACGCCCGGGTGCTCGTCATCCACCACCGCAAGCTAAACAAGTGGCTGCCGCTCGGCGGCCACATTGAGCTCGACGAAGATCCCGAGATCGCCGCCCTGCGCGAAGCCAAGGAAGAAAGCGGGCTGGACGTCGAACTCCTCGGTGAACGCCCGCCCACGACCGAGCCGGGCACCCGGGCTCTGATCGCGCCGCGCTTCCTCGACATCCACCGCATCAGCGACACGCACGAACACATTGGCCTGATCTACTTCGCCCGCGTGAAGGGCGGTTCGTTGGACTTAGCCGAAGAAGAGCACCACGACATTCGGTGGGTGACGGGCGACGAACTGGAAGCGCTTAACCCCCCAATGAGCAACGCCGTGAAATGGTATTGCCGGCAGGCGCTCAGCGAAGTCCGGTGAAGGCGGGCCGATGCAGTGGTGGCCGACCGCTGCCGGGCGATTTCACAATTCCCTGACAAATCGGCTGCCGCCAGCCGGCAGGCTGGGCTAACAACCTGTGGCCACCTTCATGTCACCGCTGCTTGGCTCGCTTACCGGACCGGTCCTGCTCATCGTGGGGTTCGTGCTCGCACTGCTCGCGGGTGTTTGGGTCGTGCGCCGCCTGCTTATTGATCGGCAGTCCAAGAAGCTGACCAAGCGGGCCGAGCTGTGGAGCGGCTTGCTAATATTGTTTGGCGTTTGCCTGCCGCAAATCGCGCTTCGGGTTGTCAACTTGAACGACCGGGAGTGGGCGACGACAGGTTGGGATTGGGGCTGGCTGACCGCGCTGGCGGCGTTTTCCCTGTTCAAGGTATGGCGCTTGCCCGCGCTGTGGCGATCCGCCCGGACAGAAAGTCAAGCGGCCCAGTTGAAGCGCAGAGCGCACGTTCCGACGCTGAAGTCGCAGTTGCTGTTGATTGTCCTGCCGGTGGCCGGACTCGCTGTTGTCGGCGTGGTCTCGTTGCTGCGGGATCGGGCCGCCGTGGAGGCGACGGCGAAGACCGAAGCCGAGGAACTGGCCCGTGAGTTCGTGATGCGTTTGAGCACCGCTTGGCCGGGAAACCTATCGGAGGTGGAACTCGGGGCGAACACTTGGCTCGCGGCCCTCGGAACCGTTGGCCGAGGAACAGGTCCGACTGGTTCTTCGGAGACAGACGTAATTTCCGCCCGCTTCTTGGAACGTGCCCGCCGGCACATCCATGGCTCGCCCGAGGATGCGTTCCCCGTGATTGCCCGATTCGCGGAAGACGGTTCACTGATGGATCCGCCGGCCTATCCCAAGGTTCCGCGAATCGCAGGCTGGGCCGCGCGGCTTTCCGATGCCGCCGGGAACGCCTGGCGCGACGTGCTGGAAGCAGAAGTGGAGGCCGGGAATGGCGAAGCCCTGATCGATGCGGCTCGCCGGATGCGGGAAACCGCCTCCGGCCCTGGTCCGACCCTGCAGGCTGAGTTTCTGGCGCTTCGCCGGTCGTCCGACACCAACGGCCAGATTGTGGAACTGCTGCAGTTCGGTCGGCGCGCCGTGCGCGACCGCGCCGAATCAGCGGCCGGGGTGCCGCTGGGCGCCCTCGCCCTCGCGGAGGCCCATCGCCGCGCGCCGTCAGCTTCGTTGGATCAACTGTGGCTTGAAGTGATTGCCGACCTTGTCGGGGTGCAGCCCTCGTCCTTTTCACCTTGGGCTTTGTCCGTCGGCGGCATCCTGGCGACGCATTCGGGCGATCCATCGTGGGCGGCTCGGCTCGATGGACTCCGCCAGCGGTGGTTGGGGGCGGAGCGAGTCCGTGGTCTTGCCGCGGACTTGGCGGCGAAGCTGGTGATCTACCCGACCCTGCAAACAAACCTGTGGCTGACCAACGGGAGTGGCACCTGGTTGGCGCTGGTTCAGCCCTGGCATTCCACGACCTTCGCCACCATTGACGGCTACACACGCACTCTCACCAATCGGGAGACCCAGGTGCGGTTGTTCCGCAACGACACCCTGGAGCTCGCCGCCTTCAACGCGCTGCATACAGTAGCCACCATCAATGGTCGCGAACGCGCTACCCCGCCGCGGCTGCCGACCGGAATGACCCTGTCGCTCGAACTGGAGGGGCACGCCTTCAACGTGCCCGCGGATCGGCCGTTGGAGGTCGTTTCTGCCCCGGTGCTCGCCGAAGCCGCGGGCGAGTTTCGGCTGGAGGGCGAATGGGCAGTGGATGGGCAAGGGAAGCCGCAACGCTTCGATGTCTGGCCCTCCCGGCCGAGGTTCACCGTCCGCGTCCATCTTGCGGACTCGGCGGCGCTCTTTGCGGCTCAGCGGCGACAGCAATGGCTGTTCGGCGGCATGATCCTGGTCACGGCGGGCGTCGCGGGCCTCGGGGCGTGGCAGATGAACCGCGCCTTTCGCCGGCAGCTCGCGCTCAACGCGGAGAAGTCCAACTTCGTGGCCAGCGTCTCGCACGAGCTGCGGACGCCGTTGGCCAGCCTGCGCCTGCTGGCGGAGGGACTGGCCGCCGGCCGGGTCGAGGAGGAGTCTAAACGGCGCGAATACGCCGGCTTCCTCGTCCAGGAAACCCGCCGGCTCGGCGCGCTGGTGGAGAACGTCCTCGACTTCGCCCGTATCGAGCAGGGCCGGAAACAATACCAGTTCGAACCCACCGACCTCAGCCGGCTGGTGACGGCAACGGTCCGGCTGTTCGAACCCTTGGCGGCCGAACGACACGTTCGCCTGGAGCTGAACTTGCCGGCGGGATTGGCGGAACCAAGCGGGAACCTGGAACTGAACGCCGACGGTGCCGCGCTTCAGCAGGCGCTGGTTAACCTGCTCGACAACGCGCTCAAGCACGCCCCGGCGGACTCGGTGGTGACCGTCGCGCTGGAGGGAGCTGCCCCCGCTCCGTTGGGGTGGGTTCGCTTGAGCGTGACTGACTCCGGTCCAGGCATTCCGCCGGAGGACCATGAACGAATTTTCGAGCGGTTCTTCCGGCGCGGCTCGGAGTTGCGTCGGGAAACGCAGGGCGTCGGTTTGGGGTTGGCCATCGTGAAACACATCGTTGCCGGCCACCACGGTCGCGTGTGGGTGGAAAGCCAGCCGGGGCAGGGGGCGCGGTTCGTCGTGGAATTGCCGGTTGGCGGAACGGAATGACCAATGACCGAACCCATGGCCAACGAACTCCCGGCGCTGCCCCGACGGAAGCGCGGCTCTCCGAGCCGTGTGAATTGTTCCTCTATTCGAGTTGGAGGAAGCTGGCGGCTCAGAGAACCGCGCTCCGCGGCCGCCGCCCACTGCCCACTGACGACTAACTACTGATCCTACTCCGCCTATGTCCCGCGTGCTGATCATCGAAGACGAGCTGCCCATGCGCACCGTGTTGGGCGACCTCCTCGCGTCCGAAGGGCATCGCGTGCTCACGGCGGCGAACGGCGCCGACGGGCTGGAGCGGGCCATCGCCGAGCAACCGGACCTCATCCTGCTCGACGTGATGATGCCGCGGCTCGACGGGTTTACCCTCGCGCAGGAACTGCGCCGGCTGGGCCGGGCCATGCCCATCCTGATGCTCACCGCCAAGGGGCAGGTGGACGACCGTGTGCGTGGCCTCGACGCCGGCGCCGACGATTACCTCGTGAAACCGTTCAGCGGCGACGAACTCCTGGCGCGGGTCCGGGCCCTGCTGCGGCGGTTCCAGCGCGGCGTGGCCACGCCGACAGTCTTGCGATTGGGCGAGGTCGAAGTGGACTTCGCCCGTTTGGAAGCGCGGCGAGCCGGCCAGCCGCTCCACCTGACCGCCAAGGAATTTGCCCTGCTCCGCCTCCTGGCCGAGACGCCGGGCGAACCGGTGACCCGCGAGCGATTTCTCGACGTGGTCTGGGGCGTGAATGCGTTTCCGACCACGCGCACCGTGGACACGCACCTCGCCAGCCTGCGCGCCAAGGTGGAGCCCGACCCCAATCGCCCCCGCTTCCTGAAGACGGTTCACGGCGTCGGCTACCGGTTGGAACTGGCCGCGAGTTTCGAACCGGGGAGCGAAACTGCGGAGAATCTGGAAGGCGGGAAGGCATGAAAAGGCGTCGTGTCTGCATTTCTTCCTGTTTTCCTGCTTTCCAGATTCCGTCCCGCCCGCGGCCGAATTTGCATTTCCCTGACAATTCCCGCGCCGCATCCCGACACCTTGTCGCCATGAAAAGCCCCTTGCTGCTGTTCTCCCTCACGGTTTCGGTCGTCGTTGCGCTGGCCGCGGACCCGCTCACCGAAGCCTTCCAGCGCGGCCTGCTCGCCGAGGAAGCCCAACGCGACCTGAAGGCGGCCGCCGCGGCTTACGGTGACGTGCTGCAGCAGGCCGATGCTCAGCGCGAACTGGTCGCCACGGCCCTGTTCCGGCTCGCCGAGACGCAGCGCCGACTGGGCCGGACCAACGAGGCGCTTGCCGGCTACCGGCGCCTGGTCCGCGAATTTTCCGACCAGACCAACCTCACGGGTCTGGCCGTCGCCCGGCTGCCAGAGAAAGCGGCGGGCGGTCCCGGGGTTCAATTATTGGAAGCGCAATTGGAGCAGGCCGGGCAATTGCTGGCTCGCACGAGCCGCGACCAGGGCGAGTTAGCCGGCTTCCTCCGGCAGACC